>CAZREA010000001.1:0-480967 GCA_964599455.1 uncultured Gammaproteobacteria bacterium
ACACAAAACTCCCCTTTCAGGGAGCTCTGTTGGTCGCCGAACTCGGCGATGGTGAACGAAAAGCAACGCTAACCGAATATTTAGAGAAAAACGTTGAAAAGCTAGCCCTGCTTCGGTTTAGTTTTGGAGAGGTCGCCGTTAGAACATAGACGAAAATTCGTTTTTTGAGTAGACTGCATGGTCGTTTGCTATAGTGGCGAACGAAGCCTTTCAACCCATGGAGCAGCCATGCTTGTGACTTTGATCCAGCCCCGCGCTCCGTGGGGCTTCCATCCGTACCTTCCCAACGGTCTTCTCTCCGTCGCTGCGCGTCTCAGGGCGCAAGGTGTACGGAGTGTGATCTTCGACGAAAACATCGGTGATCGCCTCGATGACGCAGTAATGCGACGAGCACTCACCGATTCGGACATCATCGGTATCGGGGTGCTCGGTTCGCCGTACATCCCCGAGGCAATCCGTGTCGGACGCGCTCTCCGTCGCATGGGCTACACTCAGCCCATCTTCATCGGCGGCGAGGTAGTCATGCGTCTGACCGAGGAGCAGTTCCTCCGCATCTTCTCGCGCATTGGCGGCAGCATCGTGCGCGTGGAGAGTGACGAGGCGCTGGGGCGTGTGTTCAACCAGACGCTCCCGTCGATGTTCAGCACCTCGATGGCTCCGGCAATCCGCGATCTCTCCGAGCGTGCCCGCAAGGCCTACTTCCGCAAGGAATGGTGCCTCTTCACCTCGCAGGGCTGCATCTACAAGTGCAACTTCTGTGCGGCGACCAAAGGCGTCAAGGAGCGCTTCCGTGATCCGGATGCGCTACGGGACGAGATGGCGTGCATCACCGAAGAGGTGCTCTCGAACGCGGGCAGCAACCCGACGTACGAGGTGTATCTCTCGACGCTCGACGGGCTTCAAAACCCCGAAGAGATGTACGACACGCTGACCATTGTTCGGGAAACCTCACTTCGTCGTGGGCTTCGGCTCAAGCTGCGCTTCTTGGCTACGGCCAAATGTACGGTGCGAGCGGAACGCAACGAGGAAGGCGTCCTGCGCCGGTTCCGCGCGCTTGGTGTGGAGTGCATCGGGATCGGCGTGGACGGCGACGATCCGGTAGTGTGGGCGCGGGAGAACAAGCGGCACAACAACGCTTCGGAAATCGCGCAAGCGTTCCAACTGATCAAGAATGCGTCCATTCAACCGGAAGCGTTCATGGTCATCGGATTCCCCGGAGACGATCTCAAGTCGCTCTACCGAGGATCGCGTGCGTGCTTCCGGTTCGCTCGAGATGGCATTCGTCCGCGTCCCTACCTCGGCAAGGCGCACGCGCCGGGCTCGAAGGGATGGGAAGAGGATGTAGCGGCCGTAGAGCGATTCGTCGAGAACCCGGAACTCTTCCGAGAACTCGACTACGGTGGTCTGGCCTCACCCGCCACGCACTCCGACCGTCAGCAGCGAATCGCTGCGAACATCGCTTTCTTCGCCACCACCATGGTGCTGAAGGCGGTGTCGCGCTACGGTTGCCCCACGCAACCCCTGCTCCCCACGGAAAGCGTCTCTCTGCCCCAACGAGTGATCGGACGGGCGTGGAATCGACTGATGCCGCAAGACAGGTGACTCTCGCCCCGTGCGAGACAACGACCCCTCAACGCTGAGGATGACCGTTGTTCTCAGCGCGGGGTTTGTTGTTTTGCTGGAAAGTTAGAAAGATGGTAAATTTTGGCCATTATGATGGCAACACTTCAGTCTCTCAAGGACTTCTTTTTTAGCGATTTGAACGCCCCAAAAACTCTCGTTGGATTGATAATCCTAGCTGTTCTTGGTGGCGGCTTAGTTGTGCGCTTTCACAAGCGCACTCAAAAGACCATCATAAAACAAAAAACGAGTGGTGAGGCAATCGCGATCCAAAGTGGGCGCGACACTAAAATGTAATTTATGGATGAAATGGCGCAAAAGGCTAGCGACAATGCGCTGGCAATCCAGTCTGCTGGCGATACGAACATCCATGTCGGCCTCAATTACCAAGATGTTCGAGTCATGATCCTTGATGTTTGCAAGGCGGAATTTTTACCAAAATTGCGAGAGGAGGCAAAAGACATATTTGAGGCTGGTGCGACCACTTTTCTCGACACGGCGCTTCGCCGCTTTATCAGCTCAGATCCTTCGCGTTTACAGGCTTTTTCTGATCCCGATTTTCAACTTCTTTTTGTTGAAGCGCAGGCAAACTATGCTCGTCGACAGGACTCTGGAACAAGCGATGTGACGCTCGACCTTCTCCTCGATCGAGCTGCGACAAAGACAGATGAAGATTTCAAAAAGGTTGTTCTGAACGCTGCGGTAGGAACCATAACAAAACTTACCGCCTCACAAATTGATGCTTTGACATTGGCTTTTGTTCTAACAAGGACAAAGGCGCTCGGCGTTATTGGTTGGGAGGGATTGCAAAGGCATATCGAAAAAACGATTTCACCCTTCCTTGAAAAGGCATCCAGACGTGTCGCTGAATTGTCGCATCTTCAATACGCATCATGCGGTGCATTATCATCATTTGGAAGTAATATTTTTGAGAAATTACGAAATGATCATCCCACAGCTTTTTCAAAAGGCTTTTCTCTCGAAACCGTTCAGGAAGCAATCGGTCGCGATGTGCCTCCTGGAATTTTAGTACCCTCACCATTTACGGAAGGACTCGTGGATGTACCAATTATTCCGGATGATATTTTCAAACAATTCGCAGTTGGTCTTGGCCTCACGGAAAGCCAAGCGATTCAGATATTGGATATTCGTGGAAAGAGTTTATTGAGTCCGGAAGAAGTCAAAACACGCATATCTACTTGGGAGACGGGTAGAAAATTGATTGACTACCTAGATATCATTCCAATAAACCGTTTCACGCTTACAAGCGTCGGCATTGCCATTGCACACGCAAATTTTCGAAGAGGAACTGGCGAAAATCCAGATCTTGCCATTTGGTTATAGCACCCTTCGTGAGAGGCTAATCGTTCCGTGGTTGTTTCGGTCTCTTCCAGAATAGTAATAGCCTGATAGTGTTTCCTCGTCCCTATTATAAGTTAGAATAGCCGAGCCTTCGTGCATCGCCATCGTACGCACAGCATCATATCTTGGGTCATTTTTGTAAAAATAATACAGAGCCGTCTGATCATGCATCTCATTTCTTCCAAAGTATTCGTGAATACTTACCGAGTTTGATTGATTGAATTTCCCATAGATCTTTATTGACGTAGCTGTTTGTTTGATTGTCAATTTTGCTGGAATATCATTTTGATACTCGTCCCAAGATGATTTGATGATCCCTTCCCAATGGCCATTGAGATTATCGAACGTCACGATTCCGATATATTTGAAACCCCGCCATTTCCAAAGGAAACGATCAAATAACAAAAAAAGAGCAGTACATATCGTTGGGATCGATGGCATTGATATGAGTATCTGGAGGAGAATTGGCAATTTGCTGAATTCTTCTCCAAATAAAATAAACAGCAAATACGCAACAAGCGTACTGATTCCCACAATAAAAAACGCGAAGATCGTAAGCTGCTTGTAGTTAGCGCTGTCGATTTGCATAGTTAGATATTTCCCCAATTATCCCATAAAAAACAAAGTTCATCTATTGTTTTCTTAGCATTTTTAGGATCCCAGCATTCAGAAGTACTCCCGAGGAGAAAGTGCTGTTCGGACTGACTAACAAACGAATTGATATCTGCTCTTACAAGCCATCTAAGCGCCTCAAGTGTAGCGATTGTACGGTCAGAAACAAAAAGACTATTTGGTACGTTGTATACCAATCCTTGAAGAAAGTAAGATGGGGCCTCATCCTTAGTGAGACGTCCTTTTTTTACTGAGCACGAACGCATGTTTTTGAAGATTCGGACGAGACTCTTATATCGATCATTCGTTGCTGCTTGTTTGGCTACGGCATTGTTGTAGTGCTGGTCTGGATAATTGATAACATCTTCTCCTGTTGCTGTGTTGCTGAAAACTATTCCATTTTCACGAGAGTGAAGGTCGGGTCCAAGAAAATAAGTATATGCTCTATAGGATATTGCTGGAACAATATCGAGCCGTAAACGTCCAGATGCAGGGAGAACTTTGAGTGATTTTTTTCCGGTTGTGATTACCTTCTCTATCCCGTAATAATTACCAAGCGCCGTAATAACATCGCGCCGTAAATCAGCCCAATCATAATGAGCTGATGGGTAATGCTTTTCGTGAAGTAGGTATTGTTCGCTTGGGAGCGAGAGTTTATTTGATCGAAAACTATCCGTATGCCGAACGATAACATCTACATCACTATCCCCGTAAATATTCGTATCGTGGGCATAAGATCCCTGCAGGTCTATTTTGATGATTCCCCTTGCTATCATTCTTGCGATTGGCGAGCCATCGCTAGTAAGCGCTTTCTTTACGGATTCGTATGTTGCACTCGATGATGCAATAGGTCCTTGCCGGGACCATGTATCGATTTGACTCGCAGGAATTGCCATATTTTTTTTACTGTACACCTTTTTTTGAAATATCAGAACATCTCAATATTGCAAAATTACGGCAAACTTTCGCACGCCAGTCCATCGTTGTCCGTTCCGTCCAGTTTGTGAACGTCGTAACCTACTTGCGCTACACAGCAGTCGTGAACGGCTTGTGCTTCGGCGTGAGTTGTGAAGTCGCCGCAGTTGTAGATATTGGCGGAACACGAACAACTTGCGGTCGTCGTCGGTGAAGCGGATTCAGGTATCACGGGCGCGGTTGTTGTCGTTGCTGTGGTTTGTTCGGAATCGGTCGCTGGAGCAGTATTTGAGCTTTGGGAGCTCGTATCTGCCGCGGTCGTGGCTTCCTGTGGCGTGCCAGAATCGCCCGTGGCATCGCTGCAAGCGCCATCAGCCCATAACCCTCGCTTTGCGTTCTCCGCGTCTGATTGGGACGTTTTATAGTCTTGTTGGTATTTGTACGGGGTCGAATAGGTGTATTCGTAGGCGTAGCCCTCGGAAATCATCTGTTTTCCAAAGTCCGATCCGTTCGACAGAAAAACGTATCGCAACAGGCGATCGTACTTATCGCGTTCGCCCTGCGTTGAATCCGCTTCAAGGGTGACGGTTTGATTATCTAAAAGCTCATGCGCTCGTGAGGACGCTTCTTGCCCGAAACACTCCACGGGTTTGCGTGGGTCAACGGTTTCCGGCGTGTTGATGCCGATGACGCGGATAGTCTCACGCACTCCGTTCGTTTCGACGGTAACCGTATCCCCATCGACGACTTTGATTACTTTACTTGTGGTACTTGGCGATGCTTCTGCCTCCGTTGTTTGTTCAGCGAGAGCGGCGCCTTGATTCGTTTCGGTTGATGCCCCTGTTTCCGTAACGGCCTCCGTTGGTTTTTCTTCAACGGGTGGAGCGATAGCAATGCCGATAATCAACGAACCAAACATGATCGCTCCCAACACCTTTGCGATCTTCCCTCGTGTTACACCGTTTTTGAAAAAGCGTCCGTAGACGCGCGGCGCGATCATGCCGAGGATGAGCGCGGGAACGGAGAACATGAAAACGAGAAGGAAGAAGGCGAACATATTTTTATTTGTTCATGACGTCGTAGATCGCGTCACGAAGCTTGTCTTTTTGACCGACGGCAACGACAAACTTATGTCGCTTTCCTCCAGTTGTTTCGATGATAACCTGTTGTAGTAACGGCATGCCAACTTCGACGCTCGCAATCTGCTTGATTGGAATACTCGTCTCCGATCCCAAAATGAATTTGTAGGCAACCCGATTTGCGTACACGGTGGTTTTGAACCCCATGCACTTCGTCTCAAAAATAGTCTCTGGCATATTCGCGTATGCTCGATGAATAAGGATCCGGTTATGGAGAACACAAAAGGCTCCCCAGACCGACGACAGAATTCCTTTCGGAACCTGCCCGATGCCCTTTCGGAATCATCGACCTACGCGAATAGATGCCAGCTAGAGAGCCGTCAGTATTCGCGTAGGATGAAATGCCATGCCGGCCGAAGCTGGTTTAGGCAGTTGTGAGGATATTTTATAAGGTTTACAGTATTTCGTAAACAGGGGGCTGAAATGTGAAAAAGAATAAGAATATGGATAGTATTGCGATATCCCAGCTCAACGAGAGATTCAAGGCGCTTGAGCACGCCATTGATATCGACGTGAGAAGTTTTGTTTTAGCCGCCTTTGAATATTCATCCTACATTGGCAGTTCGCCGTATCTGAGTGATATCGTAAGACGACTCGCCAATGATTATGATATCGACAAAGTCATCTTTTTTAGATTGTTCATGTATAGCGCGTTACGTGAAGGTTTCCGAAATAAAAATCTTCAAAAAGTAACCTTGGGAATGCCCCTATTCGTTGATAAAGAGATTGAAGAAAAATATGGCTTGGTGAGCCGATTCCTTCCAATGATGGAATCTGCGACTAAGCAGTTGAAAGAATCAGAGAAACAAAATGTGAGTATTTACGATCTTGTAATACCCAATCAGCCAGCAAGCGTAGAAGAACAAAATATCAGCAACGATGAGGAGCTTTTCAAATTTCGTATTTTGCACAATCAGATACTTGCAGTTGCAGTAAAATCTGACCCAGAAAAAGTATCTTTCAATTCAGAAAATGGAATACTTTATATCGGCACCAAACCTGTACGATTTAGGAAATTTACAAAACAATACGATTCACTCAACGCGATATTTTTAGAAAAGGGTGAGGTTGGCAAGGAGTGGTTTTTTTCAGAAATAGGAGAAAAAATCGACAATGAAGAATCCCATTCCGATAAGAAGTTTCAGAATTACTTTTTCTCAATCAAACGGCAAGTGTCGGCTAAAATCGGTATAGATGACCTATTTATCACGAGTAATCAATCAGTAAAAATCAATCCGAAATACTTATAAAAACTGAAGTCATTTGAAGTATAGGGGGTGAATAGACTGGTAGCCACAAGCTATCAGTCTTTTATGTTTACCCCTGAGGAACAAACAATCGCCGAAGATAAGATCGTCGAAGCATTCGCCGAGACTATCTATTTGTTTGCTCGTCAGGAGGTAAGAAATGAGTATGAAAAATCAAACCCTGGGCCCGTTTCTCACGAGTAATTTCTACTTAGGTGCCTACCTTCTTGCCCATGGCATAGTCCTGTCGGGATGTGATCGCAACAATAATGGCCGCGCAACTTTCGTCTTTCAGCCATCAAAAGATCTCTCTCAACGCGTGAGCGAATTTACGATCGGGGGAGGCGCTTCGGTTGATGCAAATTGCTTTGTAAATGCCATCAAGCGGTTGAAATCGGTAATTTACGATGGAAATTAGTGCCAGGCTGTATGGGAAAAGAAACGTATAAGAATAACTACACAAAATTTCCGAATTCTCTCCTATCTGATCGCCTCGTGATCTCCTCCACGAAGATAATCTATGCGGCAATTCGTTCTTTCGGTGATTTTGGTGACGGTTCAAATTGTTTTCCAACAATCGAACAGATAGCTGAACGTGCTTGTAAATCAGAAAAAACGGTTGATCGAGCAATAAAAGAGCTGAAGATGAATGGCTATCTTGTTTGGACACCGGGTCATATGGGTGCATCAAATTATTACTCATTTCCGAAAGAGACATCGACGACCCCTTCCAGGGTCAAAAAGAATGCGAATAAAGGGTCACGCGTGACCCACCACCAATCACAGACCGAAAATTATAACCAAGGAAAATTAGGACAATATTCAATGAAAATGGATGGATACGAAAACTGCAATCGGTGTTTTTATCCTAAACCGATGTGCGGCTGTTCTACTGGGAACTCCTAATGATTTCGGTGAATATGGCGAAACAAATTTGCGAGAAGACGATCAAAATATCGATTAGGTTTTATCGACCGAAGCAATACGGGAAATCTTCTTCGTTTTTGCTTGTCGCTACTCCATGTTTTTTCGGCGGAAAACGATATTGGTTTCTTTGCTCAAAGTGCAGTAGACGTGCCGGCGTTCTTTACTTTGTACGGAACGAATATACCTGTCGATCTTGCTCGGGTTTAGCTTACCGCTCTCAGCAAAAGAATCATGTCGGATCGAGAGCTATTTACTGGAAATATCGGCGGATGGAAGAAGAGTTAGAGCGGGACTTTATGACAATGCGAAGCCGATATTTCAAAGGTGAACCAACTAAGCGCTATCGGAAATGGATGAAACGGAGAGTAAAACACGCCATGTCATACGACGAGTTCATTCGTGCGGAATGGAAAATGCGTGGACTCACGAAATTTGTCGCAAACATCAAATGATTTCGCAAAACTATGAATACAGCACATAATTTAGTGACTATGGAGAAAAAAGCACTTCTTTATCTTCGCGTCTCAACCGATCGACAAGCGGAAAAAGGTTTTTCACTCCCAGCTCAAGAGGAGGCTTGTCGCACATACGCGGCTACACATGGCTATACGGTAGAGCGTGTTTATCGAGACGAAGGCGAAAGCGCCCGTTCCGATGATCGCCCACAACTTCAAGAAATGCTTTTGCGTTGCGACGAAGGTGGCATTGCTGCAGTTATCGTTTACAAAGTTGATCGCTTTGCTCGTAACCTCGGAGATCACATACAGAATGCGGCAAGAATTCGAATGAAGAAAACCCAGCTTCTCTCCGTTACGGAAAATCTTAGCAACACACCCGAAGGAATGATGATTGAAGCTATTCTCGCAAGCGTAGCACAATTTTTTAGCGGTAACCTTGCGCGCGATGTGCTCAAAGGAATGAATGAGCGAGCAAAACAAGGAAAATGCAACTCGAAGGCGCCGCTCGGATATAAAAACATGCGCGAAATCATCAATGAAACCATGGAACATAGATACGTCATTCCCGACCCGATGACGAAAGATTACGTCATCCAAGCTTTTGAAAAGTTCGCAACGGGAAGCTATACCGTCGCCGATATTTGTGATTGGTTTTTCTCCGTTGGAATGACGCAGAAGAGAAACAAGGAAAAGCCAATCGCTGTTTCAATGGCGAGCCGCATGCTGAGCAATAAGTTCTACATTGGCGTTACTCGCTGGAATGGCATTGTGGGCGAGGGGATCCACATTCCCATTATTTCAAAAGAGCTATTCCAGCGCGTGCAGGTGGTTCTCGAAGATCGCGTTCACGGAAGAAGTAGAAAACGGAAAAATCTATTCTTGCTCCGTGGTCTCATGACGTGCGGGGAGTGCGGCGGAATTATCACCTACGAGAATCAAACCACGTCGTCGAAACGCGTGATCCCGTATTACCGCTGCAGTAAACGAAAGAATAGCCGAAAATCCAATTGTTCCCAGTCGTATATACAAGCTGAAACGTTGGAGAAAGAAATGCTTCGCGCTGTTGAGGCGGCACGACTCCCGCAACGGATCGTGCTCAAAATTGAAAAGAAGCTCAAAGAGATTCATGAACGCGAACAAGAGTCCGTAACGCGAGAACGGAAACAGCTTCAGGCGAAAATTGACCAGCTCAACGACAAAGAACGATCGCTGGTAAACAAATATCTGGAAAACAAACTCACCGAAGAGATCTACGAAACGATAAAGGAAGAAATCTCTTCCGAGCGTATCAGTTGCAAGGCACGCCTCGCCGCCGGCGAAAGCGCAATTCAAATAGCAATCAAAGTTTTGGAGCAAGCAGTCTCCTTTGCTCGTGATATCCCGGTCGCTTATAAACGCGCACCAGACCCGATCAAGCGCCAATTCCTATCTACCCTCTTCAAAGAGATCGTGGCAAAAGACGGCGGCTTACAGAAGGTCGTCCTCAACGAACCGCTCGACTTTATCTGTCGCGATCTTCCCGGAATAAAAAACTCCCCCGTCAAATTCGACGGAGAAGCTTTTGGTGACCCTACCGGGAATCGAACCCGGATTTAAGGCTTGAGAAGCCTCTGTCCTAACCGTTAGACGATAGGGCCTTTTTTGTTGATGACTCCGAAGAGGGCAGTCATCAGTAAAACGATGAAGAGTGTAACAGAGAGTTAAAAAAACGTAAATCATCCCCTTTGCCCCTTGACCCCTGTTTTCTTTGATTGCTATGGTCCTTACTAGAGATTTTTAATGTACGTGTATGGCCTTCCCTTATCCCGTTACCGCACCGCAAACTGATGCGTGGGATCTGTTAACTCTGGGGACTTTGCAGGACATGGGTGCGCAGGTCGCTAATTTTTTGCCACGATTGCTGGTAGCAGTGGTGGTGGTATTGATTGGTGTCTTGGTCGCGAATTTGTTAGAGCGACTGGCACGACAATTACTGGTATGGACACGGATTGAAGAATTTTTGCGTAAGACCCAGGTTCCCACCAGCGTTTCGCAAGGAACCATGACCATGAACATCGCGGATGTGGTGGCTTTTGTGGTGAAGTGGTTTGTGTTGTTGCTGACGTTTGCAAGTGCTGCTGATGTGTTGCGCTGGCTCCAGGTTTCGCGCTTTTTCGCCGCGGTCATCGAATATGTACCGAACATTGTTGTGGCCGTGTTATTGGTGGGTGTCGGTTTCCTGATTAGTCAATTTGTCTACAACTTGATGACCGGCACCGGAAGTACAGAAAATCCGCAACCAGTTCCCGCAGCCATGCGCATGTTTGCCGGTTTTGCGAAGTGGGCGATTATGGTATTTGTGTCGATGGCGGCATTGGTGCAATTAGGTATCGCCGAATCACTTATTCACATTGCTTTCTTTGGATTGGTAGCTATGCTCACCATTGCCGGTGGTTTGGCCTTTGGTTTGGGAGGTCGCGACAAGGCACGGCAAATTTTAGATGAGATTCATCCGCCGAAGATGTAAAGACACAGGTTTACACAGATTAAAAGTAATGCAGACAGATGCAAGATGAGCGCCTGTCTATATCGAGGATAACAAGGACTTCGAAACGAAAAGAGCGATAACGGAGATGTTCGGATAAACAGACGCTTTGTGCGTCTGTTTGGTTTATACTAATGGAGAAGAGCGAAAGGTAAGTCTTGTAATCTGTCTGTACCTTCTCGATCTGTGTAAATCTGTTCCCTTATGTTTTCCGAACTCTTTCTCGAAATCGCCGCCGTGATCATGACTGCGGGCGTGCTCTCCATTGTTGCGTACGTCTTTCGGCAGCCGCTCGTGATCGCCTACATGATTACCGGCATTATTGTTGGCCCGGCTGCGTTGGCGCTTACAACATCGACCGATGTCTTTGAGACACTTTCGCACGTAGGTGTGGCATTTTTGTTATTTATCGTGGGATTGAATGTAAATTGGCGCAATATTCGTGACGTTGGTTTGGTGTCGTTATTGTCGGGTATTGCCCAGATTTTTATTACGTCAGCGGCAGGGTGGGGTATTGCGACGCTTTTAGGATTTGATACCTGGACCAGTATTTTTCTCGGCATTTCGTTTTCCTTTTCCTCGACGATCATCATCGTCAAAATGTTGTCGGATAAAGAGGATATCGAGCGATTATATGGGCGTATTGCTGTTGGTGCCCTTATCGTTCAGGATTTGGTCGCGATGGTGATTTTGTTGTTTTTATCGACGTATGCGAACGGTGGATCGTTTACGGTGTTGTTTACCGACTCACTCCTTAAGGCGATTGCGGTGATCGTCGTTTTATGGTTTTTAGCAAAGTTTGCTATTCCACCGGTATTTCGTTTTGCTGCGCGTAATCAAGAGCTTCTTTTTTTGCTTGCAATCGCGTGGTGCTTTGCCGTTGCGGGAGGATTGCAGCTATTGGGATTTGGTGTAGAGATTGGGGCCTTGATGGCAGGTATCGCGCTTGCAGGCACCGGCTTTCAGCATGAGATTGAAGCGAAAGTGCGTTTCTTGCGGGACTTTTTCCTCATCATTTTCTTTATTGTGTTAGGAACGCATTTAGTTGCTGATGATATTGGGTTACTCATTCAACAAGGTTTGGCATTCTCCGCCTTTGTGCTTATTGGCAATCCGATCATCATGTTTGTGATTATGCGCTTGCTCGGCTATCACCCGCGCACCGGTTTTTTGTCGGGCACAACGGTGGCGCAGATTAGCGAATTCTCCTTTATCTTACTTGCAAGTGGTGTTGCGGCCGGTTTGGTTATGCCCCAAGCCATGCCATTGGCAACATTTGTGGGTTTGGCGACGATCACGGCTTCAACGTATCTTATTTCGTACAATGAACGTATTTTTGAATATCTGTCACGTTATCTCCCATTTTTGCATTCCGATACTCCCGAACGAGAATTTGCGAGCGAAGCCGCACCGTCCATCGTCCTTCTTGGCTATGATCGCATGGGACAAGAGGTTTTGCCGATGATTCAACATATTGCTAAGCATTATGTGATTATGGATTTTAATCCGGCAATTGTTGAGGAATTATCTCAGCATGGTTTGCCGGTGATGTATGGCGATGCAGGAAGTGAGGATGCGTTGAAACTGGCACGGCTTGAAAAAACGAAAATGGTGATTTCAACGATTCCGGACATGGAGGTGAATGCCGATATTATGGATTACATCCGTGCTCGTGGGGCCAAACCGGTAGTTATCCTCACCGTGAAGTCATCAGAAGACGCGGCGCGGTGTTATGCTTTAGGGGCAACATTTGTGATTGTGCCGTCGATTTTAGGTGGTGCACATTTCGCGCAACTTTTAAAGAAAGCAAAAATTCTTAAACGCGGCTGGACAGCGGTAGCGAAGGAGTATCACGCTGCAGAAAAGTAATATGGTAAATTTTCATAGAGATAGTGGTCCAGATTCTCGTTGGACTTCGGGGAGAGCATCTCCAGAAAGAGGTAAACAAATGGGGAATGATGTTGAGGGCGATGCGGGTGTTGAGGATGCACCTGTGGTTGAATCTGTTGCTGCCGAGTCTGAGGTCGATCAAAAATTTGCTAAAGCCATTGCTCAATTAAAGACGTCATTTGATGTTCAAGAACGTGAAGCTCCTGTGGACGGCTCTCCGTATGATCCTCTTCAACTAACAAGGAGAGGAAGAACGAAGGTGGAAGGAATGGGAATACAAGTTTCCGATTTGCAGAATTATGTTTTGCGCAAGCGTGAAGGAAGAACAAAGGAAGACATGCGTAAAGATCTTGCCCGTCGACAAGAACAGGAGGCTGCAAATCAGGCTGCCCTCGTTCGTTCTGATGCTGCGCGTCGTCTAGCTGATCAAGTTCGGAGAATTGCTGGTTAATTTGTGATGTAGAGAATTCCCTTGACACCCCGAGTTAGCAGTCTATACTTATGACTGCTAACTCTTTTTTTGGAAAGCCTTGTGCTTGACCAACGATTGGCTCAACTCCTGAAGCTTATTGTCGAGCGCTACGTGAAAACCGCGCAGCCAGTAAGCTCCAAAGAACTGTGCGACACCTATGGTCTCACGGTATCTTCGGCGACCATTCGTAACCACATGGCCGAGCTTGAGGCACAGGGATATATCACCCAGCCGCACACTTCAGCTGGACGAATCCCAACCGAACAAGCCTATCGCTACTATATTACGCACTTTGCCGAGACCGAACGTCATCGTCCGGCTATGAATGTCACGATCACCATTAAACGCGTTGTGCGTGCGCCGTCTTGGGAAGAGCGTTTGCATGCACTTGCACTCGAAGTTGCAGAAACCTCGGGTGAAGCGGTGATGATCGCGACGGCTCGACCGTGGAGTGCGACAGTGGGGATTGGCAACTTGCTGCGTAAGCCGGACTTTCGTAGCGAGAATGCGATCATGTCTTTGGCCGGAGCATTGGAACGATTTGATGGTGCGCTGCGTAATCTGTTGCAGGTTGCCAACGATGATGTCAAAGTCGTGCTCGGTGTTGAGAATCCGCTTGGGCCCGATCTTGCCTCTGTCGTCGTCCGTCATCGTTTGCCCGACGGCACACAAGGTGCGATGTCCATCGTCGGCCCCATGCGTATGGACTATCCGCGCAACATGGCGATTCTTTCACGCGCAAAAGAGATTATTGAAAAGAAGGGAAGTGAAGGTATTTCGTATAGAACATAAAATATGACTGACGAACCACTACAACCTCAACAAGACCCACAACCAGAATCACCGACTGCTACTCAACCCGACGAGTTAACGCAGCTCAAAGCCAAATGCGACGAGTATCTTTCCGGCTGGAAACGCGCGCTCGCTGACTACGAGAATGTCGCTAAGCAGCAAGCGCAAATGCGCGATGAAGATCGTCGTCGTGTGCGTGCGAATCTCGCCGAAGACTTGCTTGGTGTGGTCGACAACTTTGGATATGTCACCAAACACATTCCTGATGTCTCTGGCTGCAGCGAAGAATTCCAAAAGAAATTCACCTCTTGGATCTCCGGCATCCAGCACATCGATCGACAATTCATGGAAGTACTGAAATCACTCGGCGTTGAACCGATTGAGTCTCTCGGAAAACCCTTTGACGCTCGACTCCATGACGCAGCCGGAGCAAAGAAGGTCGAGGGAACTCAAGAGGGAATAGTGATTGAAGAATTGGTGAGAGGATGGAAGATTGGCGACGTGGTGTTGCGACCGAGTAGGGTGATTGTGAGTGAGTGATCGATTTATTTTATGGTAGAAAGAAAAAAGAAAATTGATTTTTTCATCGGAGCTTTTGTCATGATATTGATAATTCTCAATCACAACACCTTTGATTTTAGCAAACAGGTTGGTACTCGTGAGGTCGATTGTGAAGATCCTTGTCTTCGTCTTTCTACAGAGGAGAGATCGGATGGAACTCGATATTATGAACAACCGATTTATGACTTCAGTATCATTCCCCGCATTACCTTTGATCGCTTAAGAGCTGAGAGATTTTTCTGGGACATCATTATTATCAGCTTTGCCTTCTTGATACGTTATCTCTTTCATTCAAGTGAAAATAAAAATAAATAACCATTTAACCACTTTCACTATCTTAACCACATTTTTATGCCTAAAATTCTCGGAATCGATCTTGGTACCACAAACTCCTGCATGGCCGTTATGGAAGGCGGTCAGCCAAAGGTGATTGAAAATAAGGAAGGTATGCGCACCACGCCGTCGATGGCAGCGGTTACTAAGGCTGGCGAACGCGTTGTTGGTATGCCGGCCAAGCGTCAGGCAGTGACCAATCCAAAAAATACTCTTTATTCGATCAAGCGTTTGATGGGACGCCGTTTTACTGATGAAGAAGTACAGCGCGACATCAAGCTCATGCCATACGAAATTGTGCAGCGTGGGGAGGGAGTCGGCGTCAAACTCGGCGATAAAGAACATTCGCCGCAAGAAATTTCGGCCATGATTCTTCAAAAACTCAAAGCCGATGCTGAAGAAAAACTTGGCGATAAAGTCAACGAAGCGGTCATCACCGTTCCTGCATATTTTGATGACGCTCAGCGCCAGGCAACCAAAGATGCGGGCGAGATTGCGGGATTAAAAGTACTTCGCATTATCAACGAACCAACAGCTGCAGCGTTGGCATACGGCTTTGATAAGAAAGTTGGGCAAAAGATCATGGTGTATGACTTGGGTGGCGGAACCTTCGACGTCTCGGTGCTTGATGTTTCTGAAGGCACGGTTGAGGTCCTTGCAACCAATGGTGACACGCATCTTGGTGGTGATGATTTTGACCTCACTATCATGCGTTGGATTTTGGATGAGTTTAAGAAGATGGAAGGCGTTGATCTTTCTGGTGATGCACTTGCCATGCAGCGTATTAAGGATGCCGCTGAACGCGCCAAGATCGAACTTTCAACCGCACAAGAAACCGAAATCAATCAACCCTTTATCACTTCTGGTGCCGAAGGCCCTAAACATCTCGTCTTAAAGCTCTCTCGTGCAAAACTTGAAGAGCTGGTCATGCCTTTGGTAGAAAAAACGTTTGGTCCAGTAAAACAAGCTATTGCTGATGCAAAAATGGATGCCAAAAGTATTGCTGAAATTGTGATGGTAGGTGGTATGACGCGCATGCCGCTCGTGTTGAAGAAAGTTGAGGATTACTTTGGCAAGAAGCCGAATGTGTCTGTGAATCCTGACGAAGTTGTGGCTATTGGTGCTGCGGTTCAAGCTGGTGTGTTGCAGGGTGACGTGAAAGACGTGCTCTTGCTCGATGTGACACCGCTTTCGCTTGGTATTGAAACCATGGGTGGAGTCTTTACGAAGTTGATCGAACGCAATACCACCATTCCGACATCAAAGAGCCAAACGTTTTCTACTGCTTCTGATAATCAACCGGCAGTAACGATTCGTGTTGCCCAAGGTGAGCGCCCGATGTTCGGAGATAACAAACTTCTTGGTCAATTTGATTTGCAAGGTATTCCTCCAGCTCCGCGCGGTATTCCGCAAATTGAAGTCACCTTTGATATTGATGCGAACGGTATTTTGAAAGTTGCCGCAACCGATAAAGCTTCAAACAAATCACAGAACATCACGATTACCTCATCTTCAGGTCTTTCCAAGGAAGAAATTGAAAAAATGAAACGTGATGCGGAAGAACATGCAACTGAAGATAAAAAGAAGCAGGAGCTTATTGAAGTGCGTAACCTTGCTGACGCAACTATCTACACGGTTGAGAAAATGTTGACCGATTATAAGGATAAAGTTTCCGAAGATGAGAAGAAAGATCTTGAAACCAAGATGACGGCTTTGAAAGAAGTGAAAGACAAAGACGATGTCGAAGTCATCAAATCAACCGCCGACGAACTCTCGAAAGCCGCACAAGCGATCGGTGCCAAGATGTATCAGCAGCAGGGAAGTCCGGAAGCTGGTGCTCAAGGCGCATCAGCTGATGCCGGAGCAGCTGACGCTGGATCGGCAGGAGAGGGACCGAAGGATGCAGATTTTAAGGATACAAGCGGTGTGTAATGAGGTAGTTTGTGAAATTAAAAAAGACGATTAAATTATTATTGATAACAGTAAGTGGCGGAGTTATTGGATATGTAATAATTCCGTTATCATACTTCATTTCAGGATTAGTAAAATGGAGTCCCTCGTTATCTCTTGATGGTTTACTACAGATAGTTTTAGCGATAATTACGATATCAATCGTATTCTACTATGAATATAGGGGTCCCAAGGTTGATGTGCGTTTCAGATATCTTAGTGGACGTGTATTGATGGATTTAAGAACAAAAAATGATATTCTCACAAATGATGGAGATATAGTTATTGAAGCGTATTGCAAATCTGATAATTGTTTAAAATTTTCAGATAATAATGATTGGGAAGATATAAGTTTAGGAAAAGATGAGCAGGGATATCTTAAATACGTCTTAAAATATAAGTCACCAAATGAATTCAGAATTTCCGGAAAGAATAATGAAATAACTATCATGTCAGGTCATGTAAGTAGTGATAATTGGCATCAAAAAAAGAGTGGATGTGACTATATCGTATTTAAATTTAGAGGAAGAGTACAAAAGAAATGGGATATGAGTGAGGATGATGATTATGAAAAAGATTTATGTCCGTCTTCGAAAAAATAAAATTGTTGCTCGATGGTGCGGGGGTGCAATATGAAACCGAGCATCACGATCCGACGTATACGAGCGAAGACGCATCACGCATTCGTGGTTCGTCCATGCATGCCGGAGCGAAAGCGCTGGTTATTCGGGGAAGTAAATCAGGAAATCACTTCTTGTTTGTAATGCCTGCTGATTTGCGTATGAGTAGTAAAAAAGTAACGGCAATTATTGGCGAAAAGTTTTCATTTGCACCAGAGCCAGAGGCGGTTACTGGTTGTGTAAAGGGTTCGGTTCCGCCGTTTGGATCGGTGATTGGACTCAAGACGTACTGCGACCAACGACTCGCGGAAAGCATAATCATCAATTTTAACGCCGGTAGTCTGACAGATTCGATTGAGATGAAGTATGATGATTATTTCGCCATCGAAAAGCCGAAGATTGTGGATATTACGGAATAATAAATATGATTACGTATCAAGATTTTGAAAAAGTAGATATTCGTGTTGGAATGATTATTGCCGTTGATGATTTTCCTGAGGCTCGAAAACCAGCGTATAAATTGACGATTGATTTTGGAAGTGAAATTGGCATTAAAAAGTCCTCTGCTCAAATTACCGAATATTATCAAAAAGAAGAACTTATAGGTCGGCAAATTATTGCTGTTGTAAATTTTGCTCCCAAGCAAATTGGCAAATTTATTTCTGAGGTGTTGACGCTCGGTCTTCCGGATGCAGCAGATGGAGCTGTGCTTCTTTCGCCAACTCTTCAAGTGCCGAACGGTGGCAAGTTATTCTAAACTTCCTATGCACCTCGACTACGCTCTCTTATCCGAATTTGCCTCACTTTCCGTAAATGGTTTGCATAGCTTCATGCACGTGTTCGATAAAACAGCATTTAAGGAAAATACTTCATTGATGTTACGTGGATTTTTAGCCGTAAAATGCTCGGAATTAGAAGGGGAGAACGCGTGCGAGATCTACATGACCGACAAGAATAATGTTATTCTCGATAAAGGCCATATCATGAAAGGGAAGATTAAAGGACCGGCCGTGCAAATTGTCCTCAAGATCGCGGTTCCGATTCCTGCTCCGGGTACATATTCGTTGTGGATTCGAGTTGAAAATGGTGAACCGAAGCGGTTGCTGATGTGGAGCGCAGAAGTGAAGGCGGGCTAGTGGCCTTTTACTCCAACTCTCTATGCCCACTCTTTCTTCAAAATTCCAAAAACTCAAAAAACACTTTGCCCTCATTGCAAAGATTTTTTCGTTCGTGATTCTCCCGATCGCGCGATGGGGTTGGAAAAAATATCAGGCCAAAGGACGGCCGATCGTAAAAGAGCAAAAGCACGAGGTGATTGATGTTACCGGAACTGAAGTGAAAGATGAGGTTTCTTCGCGATAATGTATGTCCAAAGACTATTACAAAATTCTCGGTGTTGAAAAAAATGCTTCGCAAGATGATGTGAAGCGTGCGTTTCGCAAATTGGCACATGAACATCATCCGGATAAAGGGGGAGATGCGGAGAAGTTTAAGGAATTTAATGAGGCGTACCAAGTGCTGGGTGATACCGAAAAGCGTCAACGATACGATCAATTTGGCAGTGCCGATGGTCCGCAGGGGTTTGGTGGTGGCCAAGGATTCCCGAATGGATTTGATCCGTCGATGTTTGGTGATTTAGGCGATATCTTCGGCGACATGTTTGGTATGGGTGGTGGACGACGTCAACGCCAGTCTCAAGGAGAAGATTTGATGACCGAGATGACGATCTCTTTTAAAGAAGCGGTTTTTGGTATTGCAAAAGAAGTACCTATTACCAAATCACTACACTGTGCGCGTTGTGGCGGTGTGGGTGCGGAGCCTGGCACGAAGATGAAAACGTGCGACTCCTGTAAAGGAAAGGGCGTGACTATGCATGTGCAGCGAACGATTCTTGGTTCGATGCAAATGCGTGTTCCGTGTGCAGACTGTAATGGACGAGGTGAAAAACCTGAAAAGATTTGTACCGAATGTCGTGGAGAAGGCATCGTTCGTGCACGAAAAACACTCAAGGTAAATATTCCTCCCGGAGTTGAAGACGGGGTGCAATTGCGGTTGCGTCATGAAGGTGAGGCGGTACAAGGAGGTGCGGCAGGAGATTTGTATATTTTGTTACATGTGACGCCTGATGCTCGTTTTCGTCGTGAAGGAACGACGGTTTACTCGACAAAAGAGATCGGTTTTACGCAAGCAGCATTGGGCGATACGGTGACGGTTGACGTTGTTGACGGTAAAGTTGAAATGCAGATTCCCCAAGGAACGCAAAGCGGTGATGAATTGCGTTTGAAAGGAAAGGGTGTGCCTCATGCACGTGGTCGAGGTGATCACATTGTGGTGGTGAAAGTAAAAACGCCGACGAAGCTTGGTCGAAAAGAAGCTGATCTCATGAAAGAGCTGAACCATCGTTTATAACCATTATGGATAAGAAATCCGCGCTTCCTTTGGTGATGATTGCGACAGGCATTCTGAGTGCTTTTGGTGTCGCTGCATATGTACGGCGCGATATGGTGCAAGATAAGGACAGTGTGGATGCATCGCAACCGTTGTACATGACCACCATGACGCACATGGAAAGTGCGTATAAAGATGATGTAGACGAAGAGCTTTTTCGTCGCCATGCGGCTGATATTCGTCGTACCGCTGAGCTGTTTGATGATTATGGAGCGAAGCTAGATATAGAATCTGAGCAGCCCTTTGCTCGAGCAAACACGATTTGGAATGACAATGTCCTTGCTTGGCTCGTGGAGCACGGCCATGGTGTGGGCACGCATGCAGATTTTGGTGCTACAGGCATGAAGAATGAGGCTATTGCCATCGCTGCCTTTAAAGAAAATAAACAACTTGTTGATGACTTGGTTGGTGCTGAACATAATCAAGGTGTGTCCGGTGGTTTGGGTCCATACGATTGGGTACAGGCGGCGCATGATGCGGGATTTGCCTATAGCAACGGCATTGTCGGGTTTGGCTATCTGGCCATGCCCGAATCGGCGCGTCCTGATGGTTGGACCGATGAATATATTCGCCAAAATACCTATCACGATCCAGCGCCGGTGAGTCTTGAGGATCGTATTCACCCGCTCTTTTTGGCAAATGCTGATGATTTTGTGGAAGATGAAGGAGCGACATTTGTTGCCTTGACCGGTGAGTTTGGCGAACTTGCCAGCTTGGCGGAAGGACGAAGTAATTGCTTTCCTCGCTGTGAGTTCAATGAAGATGACATCGAGGCCTTTGTAAAAATGCTCGACGAAGCCATTTTGCTGCATAAAAACCATTCCGATCGCGTCGGTCATATCAACGTACACATTCCCATGCAACTTTTCACGCAAAAGAATGCAGCAATGCTCGAAAAGTTTCTTATCGCGGTTCAGGAATATGTTGATCGAGGTGATATTGTATGGGGAACGCAGCAGGAGGTGTATGAAGCGGTAATGGAAGCGAGAAATTGATTTGTTGTTATGAAGTAAGTTACTGTTGTTCACGAAGTGTTAAGAATCAGACAGACCCTGACGCCAGGAAGGGTCTAGCAAATGACTGTGACAAAGGAATGTTTTAGGCCCCTCCTGGCGTCGGGGTCTGTTCTTCTTCGTTCATATGCCTCTCTCCCTCTACAACACCCTCACTCGTTCTCAAGATACGTTTCATCCGATGAAACCTGGTCATGTTGGGCTTTATTCCTGTGGGCCAACAGTTTATTTTCGACCAACGATTGGTAACTATCGTTCGTTTTTATTTGCGGATACATTGCGACGCGTGTTGGAGGCGAATAATTTTTCCGTAACACATGTCATGAATATTACCGATGTAGGGCATTTGGTCGGTGATGGTGATGATGGTGTTGATAAAGTACAAATGTCGGCAGAAAAAACCGGAAAAACTGCTTGGGATATTGCCGCTGAATACACAAAGATTTTTTTAGACGACATTCGCGCACTCAATATTGAAATGCCCCATGTCATGCCGAAGGCTACGGATCACATTGCAGAACAAATCTCCATGATTCAAACAATGGAGGAGAAGGGTTTCACGTACCGCACGTCTGATGGAATATATTTTGACACTGCAAAACTGCCAACGTATGGCAGACTTTCTGGACAGAAGAGTGAAGAAAAAGAAGAAGGTGCACGTGTTGCGATCAATCCAGAGAAGCGAAATTCAAGTGACTTTGCATTATGGAAATTTTCACCAGAAGATGCAAAACGTCATATGGAATGGGATTCTCCATGGGGAAAAGGTTTTCCTGGTTGGCATATTGAGTGTTCTGCGATGTCTGAAAAATATCTTGGCGTACCGTTCGATATTCACACCGGTGGTATCGACCACATTGCGGTACATCACGAAAACGAAATTGCGCAGACGATGGCGGCACGTGGTGTTTTGGAAGCAAATGTTTGGATGCATAATGAGTTCTTACTTATCGACGGCGGCCGCATGGGTAAGTCGCTTGGTAACGCATATACACTAGATGACCTCACTGCAAAAGGTATCGAATTAATCGCATATCGACTATTCGTTCTCGGAGCACATTATCGATCGCAATTAAATTTCACCTGGGAGTCAGCACAGGCAGCACAAAATGCGTACGAAAAACTTTGTGATACGGTGCGCGAATGGGATCAGCCTTCCGTTATCGATCAGAAGTCTCTTGAGCGATTCATGGAGCGTGTGAATGATGATTTGGATACTCCTGGAGCACTGGCGGTGATGTGGAATCTGGTGAAGGATGAATCCTTATCGACTGCTGTTCGCGCCGCAACACTTTTAGCAATGGATAAGATTTTCGGACTTGGTCTTGAGCAGATAATTGCAACGCCGATCATGATTCCTGATGAGCTCCAAAAGCTTCTTGATGAACGTGCGCAAGCTCGTCAAAACAAAAATTGGAGCGAATCGGATCGTCTTCGCGATGACATTGCTGCTTTAGGTTACGAAGTAAAAGACACGGCCGATGGCCAACGTGTGCGACGTGTTTAAGAGCGATGTTTTTCTTCGAGACGTTTGTGTTGTTCTGTGAAGAATCCTTTTTCTTTTCCGGTTTGTAGACCTGCGTCAAGCATGGCGTCTATTTTATAGTCAATTCCTTGTTGTAGTGATGTTCTCCAAGCATGCAGGGGTCCATCTTCATCTTTTTCTAATGCCACAATTTTTTTTGCAGCCAGATCAAGCTCGATTGCTTTGTCCCAAAGAGTTTCCATTTCTGAGGTGGATCGCATGCCAGTGTCTGGATCAGGGAGACCATCTTTTAAATCGGTAACGATATAGGTATTATCAAGATTTTTTATACTTGATCCCACAACGAGCGTTTGATTGCCAAATTCTACATAGGTTTGCGCGAATACATGGAGTGCTTCAACGGCTGCTTTTTGTGTTGGACGTGAAGCGTCTGCAAGGTCAAGCGCTCTGATGACACCCAGGGCAACGACAGATGTATCATCGAGATACCCCTCATAAATCGCTTCCCGTTCTTCATGATAGCTATCGGGCAAGGTATCAAAATCATGATGAATGAGTTGAGCAAAGCTACCAGCAATAGTGAGCGTGGGTTGTACAAGTACGCCACCGCGTAATGCTTGACCATATAGCTTCAATTCTTCTTCAGAGTAACCGCTCACTGCCGCAAGAATGCTTCTTCCTTCTTTGTGTAAACCATATTGATTACCATACAATGCCTGACATCGGAATACATCAACAACCGTTTCCTGCACACCTTCTTCAGTTGCCATAGCCTTGCCACAATCTTCCATCATGCTTTGCAGCGGTCCGTTTCTTTCCGCTAATTCTTTGGTGAAGGCACGATCAATTTCCAAAAGCGCCTCAGCTCGCGTTTCTTGATGTCCATCAGCAAAAGTGAGAATGTCATTTTCAGAAGGGAGTTCAAAGGTAAAGCCCATTTCTTTGCCCCCAGACTCGAGCGGGGATATCTTGCTGACTTCATGGATGATTTCCGCCGTTCTCTCATTTCGTTCCGCACGTCGTTCAACGCTCTGTGATGCAAGGAGAGGAATACCGATAAACGCGCTCGCCAATAATAAAGGCTTTGCCAACGGTGAAGATGTTATGCGATCTAAAAGTGAACGCCAAGATGAAGAGGATTTTGCTTTTTCAATTACCGTAGGCGACAAGGTATCTTTTTCTTGCTCTTCTGATCTTCCAATGATCTCTTTCGGAGGATTATCTAACAGTAAGGGTTCTTGTAAGATATGAACAAATGTTTCTTGCGAAGGAAGAGGGGGAATTTCTTTTGCAGACGGATCTTCGGTAGTCGCTTCATGTGATATCTCTTGTTCTGAAAATATCTCAGATTGCCCGGTTGCTTCCTGACGTTCATGCTGACCTTGAAGTTCTATGAGTTGTTTGCGTAACCGATCACGGCTTGTTTTACGCCCGATGTCGAGAGCGACAATGAGATGACGTAAAGATCCGAGTTCTTTTTTCATCGTCGTGGCTTTTTGTTTGGCTTCTTGCCACTGTGTTTCGGTTTGATTGGCGACTGCACGAGCTTGAGATTCTGTGTGAAAGGTTTTTGTATCAGCTCCGGGTCGCACGATATTTCTCACTTCCCGATTGGCTTTGGTAAAGGCGTTAAAAGCAGCATCTGTTTCATCAAGGATATCGATATAACGAAGCATACGTTCCTGTTCTGCGATCGACCAGGACGTGGGATTGGGATCCTTTTCTTGTACTGCTCGTTCAAGACCAGATGGCAGCAGAAATTCCATATAGTCGTATTTTATCGCACTTCAGCGATTTCTTACGGAAGTCTTGCACAGGGTCTTGGATATTTTTGGCTAAAAATAAATAAAAAATCCCTGATTCTTCAATCGGGGATTTTTTAAGCACTCGAGTTAATAATAGCAGAAAAATGGGCTTTTGTCCATGTTTTTGCTCACAGCCATGACAAATTGAGCGTTTCTTTCCAATTGCCGCCTGTACTGCGCAAAAGCTGCGGATAGTCGAAGAACTGGGTGCCAAATTGGGATTTAAAGCGGGAAAAGCCTTGCCAACTTTCAGGCTCTCCCGGCGTCCAAAACAAGCCAAAATCCAAAAAGTGGATACCGACTTGCTGAGCGCGTACAAACCACCAGGCCATCAAACCAGTGCCCGCATCTACTTCTCGACCAGTGGGTGTACAGCACGAGACATGATGCAGTGAGGCTGATGTTTCGGGAATATCAATGCAGGCAAAGGCCGCTTCGTACACCTCGCTCTCTTTTGGGCGCGCACCAACAATATGCACGAGTTCGCCGTGACCAACCATCTTTTCGGCCAACATACCACAGAAGGCTTTTTTATGATCAGGTCGTAAGGTCGATCGACCTGAGACCTCGTAATACTGATGCAGCGTAATTGGTTCAATAATCCACCCCTGCTTTAACCAGTTTTTGTAATGACGAATAGCATGGGTTTGCCAATGTTGGGTGATATCTCCTTCGGGAACAATCGCAACACCGGTTCGGCTTTGATGAATAGCAAGTTTTGACAAAGTCCAGCCTGGCGGGATGTCTTGTCGGGTCAATCGCTGCCAGAAGATCATGCGCTTCATGCCCTCGGGTAAGGGCTTCGGTTCCTCGTCGCTGACATATCGACCAAAACCGCATGGTCCATAATTCCAGGTTACGCCTGCACAGGTAGGCGTGCCCACTAGTCGAAAATTCTTGCCTCGCCCTCGGGCATCGCGCTCTAAAAAAGCGGGATGACCGAGATGTTGTTGGTAACCATTCATGTTATTTTTTTTCTTCGGTTGTGGCAACGCTAAATCCCCGATTTACACAGCCCGAAGCCATGAAAAGAGCGCTACCTGCGAGTGCGGCATCTTTCAAAAGTCCCATAAGCGACATTTGACCGCCACCGGCCAAGAGTCCAGGAAGATGAATGATGAGTACAAACAGTCCAAGTTCAACGGCTAACAATGTTGCTGCCAATTTTGCGTATCGATTGATAACAATGGCGATGGCGCTCAAAATCAATCCTGCTCCTGAGAGATACACAAAGAAGAGCGGTGCGGGCCAACCGGCGAGCATACCCGTCATCATTTGGCCGTTGATAAAATGAAAGATACCAAAAATAAAGAGGGGAGTAGCAAACAGCCATCGTCCAGCCATTTGCAATTGCCCGTCACGACCTGCGCTGGGACCACAACCACACGAACCTTTCTCTGCACAGCATGAGCCATTCATCATAAAAAAGATGTTAAAATATACCTGGTTAATACGATAGCATGCTATACTTTTTCTATGCCAGATGCCCGTGTGAATCCTGTGCGTGTCGAGCAACCCCCTCTTCCCGAGCAAGGAGAGGCTGTTTTAGAAAAATCTGATGAATCTTTAGAGCATGTATCAACCCGGAGCAAAAAAAAGAAGCCCCGTGCAAGCGATATTTCTCAACAAATTGCCGTTGCGCAATCCATCGCCCCTTCTGTTGTTGATAAGAAAGATGAAACATTGCAACGCATTGAGGAGATTTTAGCCGAAGACCTTGCTCCAACCTTCAAAACGCTTTCTGTGGAACAGCGAAAAAAGTTTAAGGAAGAAGGTGAGCGAGTAGCGCTTTTTATTCGTGATAGTGTGCGGCAGGGAAAACTTCATGCGGCGCAGGTTCTTCAACGCATTCAACGATGGTTTTTGTTGATCGTCGATAAAGCACGCAGCTATTGGTGGCTGACGCAAGAGGCCTATAAAAAATCACGCAAAATCATGGTGACGTTCTCCTAACATTTCTTTTGTGGCCAAACAAACTTCCTCTTTTGATCCCGCGGCAGTTGCCTACAGCGAGAGCTTTGCCTATGACCAGGTTTCTCCGCTCATTCCTTTTCTTTTTTTGACGATTATTGTTTTGATAATCGGTTGGACGGCCTTATTTTTTATTCGCAAGCGTGCAGCCGAGGCCCGACGATTGGGTGGCGGCGATGATGCGCCGGTCACGCTGCGCATCATGTTACCAAAATTTTCAAACGAAGAAGATGCACGTGCGCGTGAAGTCCAGCAAACAACAAAAGAAAAAATTGGTGTTGCCGAAACACTGTTTGCGGCGTTTGGGGGCTTGAAGCCTGCACACGGACTCAAGCATTGGTTATTGGCACATGAAGATGTGTTTGCACTTGAACTTGTCGCGCATCAAAAATTGGTTACGTTTTACGCAACGGTTGCAAAAAAACATCAACACTTTTTTGAACAACAAGTGCACGCCCAGTGGAGTAGCGCGTATATTGAAGAAGTGGATGATTACAATATCTTTTCTCCCAAGGGCGTGATTGTGGCGGGGTATATTATTCAAAAACGGGAAAGTGTTTTACCGATTAAAACATATAAGGATTTAGAGGCCGATCCATTAAATGCGCTCACCAATGCGTTGTCGCAAGTTGCTGATGGTGATGGCGTGGTGGTGCAGTATATTTTGCGACCAACCCATGGTCATTGGCGTGAACTTGGTCAAAGAATTGTGCGCAACATGCATGCCGGCTTAAGTTTTTCGCAAGCAAAAAAAGGGAAACCAAGCCGAGGACTTTTAGAATCAAAAGAGGATTTTGACAAACGTGAGGCAAAACTTCGTGAACATAAACTTTCGGCGCTCGAAAATAAGATGCTTGAAGGCATTGAACAGAAAATTTCCAAAGCGGGTCTTGAAGCCAATATTCGGGTGGTTGCTTCGGCGCAAACTGCCGAGGCCGCACAGGCGTATTTGGGGAATGTGTTGCAGGCATTTGGCCAATACAGTATTTACGAATATGGGAATAGTTTTGATAAACATATCCCTTCGTCAAAAAAGGAGATTCTCAATAACTTTATTTTCCGTCAATTTAGCAAGAATCATCGCCTTATTTTAAATACCGAAGAGCTTGCGAGCTTGTGGCACCTGCCGCTGCCGACAACCGAAACACCGAATATTGAGTGGCTGCTCGCCAAAACTGCACCTCCACCAACAAATACGCCGTCAACCGGCCTTCATCTTGGTTTTAATGCCTATCGTGGCAAGCGAACCGAAGTCTTCATGAAGGAAGCTGATCGTCGTCGGCACATGTACATCATTGGTAAGACCGGTTCGGGTAAATCGGAGTTTATTAAAAATTTGGTGGCACAAGATATTAAAGAAGGCAAAGGTGTCGGTGTTATTGATCCGCACGGTGATTTGGCTGATGGTATTTTGGAACTTATTCCCAAAGAGCGTGTTGATGATGTTGTCTATTTCAATCCATCTGACATGGAATATCCGATGGGGTTGAACATGCTCGAGGTTCCGCTTTCGGAAGAAGATGCCAAGCTTGATCCTGAAGAGCAACGCAAAATTCTTGCCAATCAACGCGATTTTGCCGTGCAAGAAATGATCAATATTTTCTACATGTTGTTCCCACCGGAAATGATTGGTCCGATGTTCGAGCACAACATGCGCAACTACATGCTTACGTTGATGGCTGATCCAGAGAATCCTGGTACGATTGTGGAAATTCCGCGCATGATTGCCGATGAAAAATTCCAAAAGCAATGGGTTTCCAAGGTTACCGATCCGGTGGTCAAATCCTTCTGGGAAGATGAAATGGCCAAAACATCCGACTATCACAAGAGTGAAATGATGGGCTACTTGGTTTCGAAAGTCGGTCGTTTTGTAGAAAACGAAATGATGCGCAATATCATTGGTCAAACCAAGTCTGCCTTTGATTTCCGTAAAATCATGGACGAGAAAAAGATTTTGTTGGTCAATCTTTCCAAGGGTCAAACCGGTGAAGTAAACGCATCGCTCTTAGGTTTGATTATCGTTGCCAAGTTACAGATGGCGGCTTTCCGTCGTGCCGATATTCCTGAAGAAAAGCGTCAGGACTTCTATCTGTATATCGACGAGTTCCAAAACTTCATCACCCCCTCAATCGCAACGATTCTTTCTGAGGCACGTAAATATCGTCTCGACCTTATCATGGCTCACCAGTACATGGGTCAGTTGGTCAAAGATGGCAAGAGCGAAATTCGTGATGCCGTGCTTGGTAACGTGGGTAGTACGTTTGTGGCACGTGTGGGTCCTGAAGATGTGGAAGTGCTCGGTAAAATTTACGAACCCGTGTTTTCGAAATTCGATTTGATGAACACTGATAAATTTACATGGAACGTCAAGCTGATTATCGACAACGCCCAAGAAAAGCCATTTACCATGAAGGCCTACCCGCCAATCAAGGGAAATGCGCGTGTGGCCGAACTCTTAAAAGACATTTCGCGTTTGCAATACGGTCGTCCACGTGAAGAGGTTGAGAAAGATATCCTTGAACGCGCTGGTTTGAATAAGAAAAAGGAGATCGCCATGCCCGCACCTCCGCCGGTGTTTTAAGGAAATACAGATTTACACAGATCGAAAAGATTAAGACAGATGACATACTGTGGAAGAGGGCCTGTAAAGCAAGATGTTTCTCTGCTACCTTTTGATCCGTCGTATTTTATTGATTTGTGTAAATCTGTGTCCTATGTCCTCCGACGTCCTTTTCCGCAAATACCGACCCCAGCAATTCTCCGATGTTGCCGAACAGGAGCATGTCGTACGCACGATCCAAAATCAATTAGCGCAAGACATGATTGCGCAAGTGTATTTGTTTTCTGGACCGCGCGGAGTAGGAAAGACGACGATCGCGCGGTTGCTGGCAAAAGCATTGAATTGCGAAGGGCGACAAAAAGGACAGAGTGAGCCTTGTGGGACATGTGCATCGTGTACGGATTTTGCGTTTGGGCGAATGATGGATGTGATTGAAATTGATGCGGCATCGCAGACCGGCGTTGATGCAGTGCGAGAAAACATTATTGAAGGTGTTCGCTTTAGCCCGACACGCGGTAAATACAAGATTTTCATCATTGATGAAGTGCACATGCTGTCGACGGCATCCTTTAATGCACTTTTAAAAACGCTCGAAGAACCGCCAAAGCATGCGATTTTTATTTTAGCTACCACAGAACTGCATAAAATCCCTGCGACCGTTATTTCTCGCTGTCAGCGTTTTGTGTTTAAGCATATTCCGGCAGCGGCCATGATTGAGCGTTTAAAAACGTTGGCGATACGTGAAAAAAGGGAAGTTGATGATCACGTGCTTGCACAAATTGCTCGTTTGTCTGAGGGTTGTTTGCGTGATGCGGAGAGTTTGCTCGGGCAAGTGTTTGCGATTACTGATGAGCGGGTGACCCTCGGCAATGCATCATTGGTTTTGCCGGTCACGCATGCAACGGCGGTTGCCGACATGGTTACGCATCTTGCAAGCGGCGATGTTTCCACTGCGATCAACGTGTTGAATACGACGGTTGCCAGCGGTGCATCGGTGAAGCATTTGCATGATGAACTTTTAGAATATGCACGAGCCGTTTTGCTACAAACATTAGGGGGACTTGATCACGAGCGTTTTGATGGCGAGTCGTTGGAGCGAATCAAGACAACGGCAACGCAGTTGCAATTGGCCGGAGCAACACGATTACTTGATGAGCTCTTGTCAGCTCGTGGTCGCAGTACGCCATCTTTGTTTCCGCAAGTCGCATTAGAGATTGCGTTTGTGAAGGCTAGTGTCATCCCGACGCCAGGAGGGATCTCGAACTCGGCGAATATTTCTCTTCAGCAACGAACAGACTCCGACGCCAGGAGGAGCCTAGAAAATCCTCTTAAGAAACAAGAAAATCAACCAGGAGAAATAGATATTCCTCAGCAAAATTCTCAACCATTCCAAGAACCTCCGAAGGAATCTGCTAGATCCTTCCAGCCTGCCCTGAGTGAACGCGAAGGGTCAGGGTCTGATGCTCCTACCCCTTCGTCCCCTTCTGAATCCTCCACACCCCTCTCTTCCTCTGACCTTCGCGACAAATGGGGTCGCTGTTTGGAAAAAGCCAAGGCATCTGCAGGTCCGGGTTTTGGACTGGTGCTCGGCGTGGCCGAGTTTGTTGAAGTACAGGATGGCCGTGTGGTTGTTGTTTCGTTTCCTTACCAAATGCATCTCGATAAAATGAAAGATGCCAAGAATGCGCGTTTACTGCGTGATGCTATTGCGGAAATTGCCATGATGCCCGACATCGAGCTTTCATGTATTCTTGGCAAAAGAGCCGCTGCTGAAGATGAAGTAGGAACATTACTGGCTGAGTTTGGCGGGAGTGTGGTGTAAAATAAAAACATATTCATTTGAGATTGACTGAGTATGCCTGAAAATTATTATGATGTTCTCGGCGTGCATCGTGATGCTGCGGTGGAAGAAATAAAAAAAGCGTTTCGCAAATTAGCGCTTGATTGTCATCCCGATCGTCACCCTGATGATCCAGAGGCCGCGGATAAATTTAGAAGAATTTATGACGCGTATGCGGTGCTTTCTAACTCGCAGAAAAGAGCGCGATATGATCGGGGCGAATCTGTAAAAGAACCTCAACAAGATCAACGCGTCTATCCTTCTTGGGATGAGGTGATGCAGGACTTTTTCATGAATCGTATCGATGCGCGTACGGCGGTTGATGGTGTTGTTGCAGATTCGGGTATTCCTTCGATGTATGTTGGGGGAACTATGGAGGGTCCGACAACGGGCGTGGAATTATCTTCATCATTTGATTATCAGATTGAAAAACTTGATACCGCCCTTGCTGGTCTTGTGCATACATTAGATGGAACTCGAGAGCGCAACGGGGAGCTTCCTTGGCACCCTGATCGTCTGCGCCGAGCTGCCTGTGGTCTTTTGCAAGAAGGCTATCTTTCTGATCAAGAATTCATGAAGTATATGGAGGAGATTGATCAGTATGAAGATCGTCAGCGAGAAAAGGAGTTCCTGCGAAAAATGGGGATACGCATATCTCAAAAAGAATGGGGACAAATGAGTAGTTTGGAAAAGGAGGAGATACAGAAGAAAACTCGACCACTTCATGATCGATCTGATAAGGCGAATGATTCAGATAAACGCGCACAAATGCGCAAAGAGACTGAGAAAATGAAGAAAAAAGCCAATCCATTCCGTTAAAAGAAAGAGGGAACGCCTGAGTGCTTCCTCTTTTTTTGTTTTTCGGGTAGAGTGTTTGGTCCTGAAACAACAAGGAGGAAGGACATGCGGAAGATCTCGTTAGGAGAATTATCCGAGAAATTTGCCCTCGAGGCGGACAAATATCATGTAGACTTCGTGAACGGTTACGGCGACCGTGGCGATGATGACGCGGGTTATAACAAAGTCGCCGACATCGTCAGGAAAGGCGTGGACTGGCGTCGAAAACATCTGCGCCGTCAGACCGTGGTTATTCTGGCGGGTGGAAAAACGAATAATCCCAACCGTTCCGAGGCCGAGAGTTTGCGTAAGCATTTTGACCGGGTACTGTCCGGTCGAGAAGTGTACGTCGTGTTGCTTGATGGGGTTACCGAGACCCGCACTGCATTCGAGCTTCTGCATAACGAGGTAGGCGAGATCAGGCATATGACCGCGTACTTCGAGGCCAGCAACGCGCTGAAAGGCTGGGTGCAGATGATGCGGTTCTATCCGAACGCGCGAAGCCGGTGGATCAACTTTGATCAGTTGGGACTCTTCCCGCTCATCGGACAACTCATCTTCAAGGGAATCCCTGCCGCCTTGCTGACGTTCGTTGCGCTGTACTGGGATCGTGCGCGCAAGTTCGAGATCAAGCGTCGTGAGCTGCACATCGCCAAGGCGCGTACGCTCTGGATCAAGCATCAACTGAAGAAGTGACTTTTCACCCATCGTCGCCCGCACTCTGTAATTGGAGTGCGGGCGTTGTGATTTTTTGACAGCGACATGTATCATTGATACTTTAGTTTGTCCGATCATGGACAAGGGGTTTGCGTTATCAATTCCCGTGGAGGAAGAATGTTTACCGGAAAAATGAAAGTGATGTATACGGCGGCCTTTCGGAAGGCTGCCGAAGATCCGGACATCGCTCGTTCAGTCGGCATGCGCCGCATCCATCAGATGATGCCACTCCTTCTGCACACAGAGGAGCGAAGACTTCGTCAAGATGCCCAGGCGCTGATGATCGAATAACCCTTTCTTTTTCATGGGGGATCTATGGGTGATGCAGGCAAGTTGGTTATCAATTGTTCGCATGAAGAATATAGGGATGTCGATCGTGCGCTTGGGCGCGCGAGTCGTGTGGAGTTTACCTACGACTGTTTGCCGTACCCAGGCGAGCGGCGTTTTCGACTCACCATGCGCTGCCTCAAGGCAGCTGGTCGCGTGCGTGAAGAGGTGGCCGTCGTCTGTATCGAGGCGAGCATCCAGGGCCATGTTTATTGGAGTAATGCGACCTGGAAATTCTAGTGTGGCCCCGTGCCGTAGCAGGTCCTTCCCGTGGATCTCCGGTGCGGGGCTTGTTATGTTGCGGAAACTTTTGCTACCGTGTTGCCTTGCCCGGCATCTATTTGTCGAGCAAAAGGAGGAACGCAATGAAACTGGTTAACCCTGACTATCTGCTGATTGCCACCTCGACGCAGAAGGTTGTTGTCTACTTCGTCGATGTTACTTGTCAGTGGGTTGTTCGTTCTCATGACGATCGAGGCTACGGCAATCTCGCCCAAACAGTCTCTCGAGACATTGTCGCCGACATCAGGGTCGATCGCGATCAGCCGCGGGTGCTTGTCATCGCTGGGGGAGCGAGGGACCATGGCGGCCTTTCCGAGGCCAGGAGTCTTTTGCAACATTTCGCGTCGCTGCTCGCGAAGGTCGATGTCGATGTCCTTTTGCTCGAGGATGTCATTGATACCCGAACCGCACTCGAGATGCTCGAGCGTCATGTGGTCAAAAGCGAGATCTTCATTGCTGGCTACTTCGAGATCGGTGAGGCTTTCAAGGGCACTTGGCATCTTTGGTGGTGCTTCTGGAGCCAGATGCCGACCGTCAGAGCGATCAATTTTGATGACCTCGCAGGAGTTCACTTACGCAAGGCTAAGATTCGCGGTCTCTTCGCTGCTGGTCTCACCATCCTGGCAACGTTCTCCCGATTCTTTCGTGGTATCGAGCTGCGGAAGTATGGAAAGGGAATTGCTGCCGAAGAGGTGAATCAAAAAGCGACCGCTCAGTAACTGCGTCCGTCCGTCGTCCGTATCCTGGAATTTTCGGGATACGGACGTTGTGTTTTTATTTTTACTTATCATCTTTTTTATAGAGATGTGCAAACAAGGGATCTGACTTGTAGTCAACTTTAAGTGCTGCTACAAGCTCTTCATCTCCACCTAAAAAGTTTCCGTTCGCATCGTACGCATAATACGCTTCATGCGTGGTTGCCGAAAGGTTGGGAATACCCATTTCTTTCGTTATTGTTTGTTGTTCTTGTAATTCAAGTACCAGGCGATGATTCATTGCCTTTGCCTCCGTAAGAGCTTCTGCTGCAGAGGCAAAATGGAATCGCTTCCATCCCATTTATCTGCGAGTAAAACACGAAAGGTTCCATTACCGGCCATTTTGGGATGATTCATAGAAAGAGAGTATACGTTGAGTATACTGAAATGTTTTTTACCCTGCAAAACAAACAACCTCCGCGACACGAGCCGGAGAGGCTGTGTGCGGAGGCTACGATTTGCTGGCGAGTTTCTCAGTATGCTTCTTCGCGCCTCCAGGCAAGGCGATCCAGACAGCGGCGAGCATGATGCCCATGCTCAGCAGCCACTCGAACGGCCAGTAGGTGTGCGTTGCGATCGCACGCGAGAGGGGCGTATCGATACCCCACCCGCCCATGTGTCGCAACTCCGTGCCATGGCAGATCCACTCGCCGCCCCCTCGATCACGCCAGAGATCGCAGTCCTCATAGCGCTCGAATCCGAGCGCGAAGGCCGTGAGTGTGTCGTGCGGCGCGATGCCGTCTCCTTGTGTGTTGAAGAAGCGGCTCAAGCCGCCGATCCCGCAGGATCCGCAGAAGATACCCATGCCAATAATGAACATCGGGACTGAAATGAGTGGACGCAGTGACATGTCGATCTCCTCTAAGGCTGAGTTGAGAACACGAGTATTTAGGAACAAAGTAAAGTATCAATGAAAACGCTTTTCGTCAAAAAGCTTGTCAAAAACAAGGTGAAGAAAACCGATCATAACTCGCTCGACGTATCACTCTGATTTTGATACGCTTTTAGCATTTTTAGGCAAAATATGAAATTAGATCAAAAGCTTGTTGACGCCTGTATTGCGTTTATACATCAGCGTTTTCCCAATCAAGATGGTGAAGCGGCGGCCATGTATACCGAGGATGGTGAAATCCTTCTCAGCACATCTCCCGCAACACTAAACGAGAGCGCAACGTTATGCCACGAAGTTGGCGCACTCTGCGAAGCCTATGCGAAAAATAAACGCATCACGGCTACCGTTTGTGTTTCACTTTCTGCTGACGGCAAGCTGAAAATCTTTTCTCCCTGTGGTATTTGTCAGGAGCGTTTGCTGATTTACGGAGAAGGCGTTGAATGCGCTGTTGCGAAAGATGACGAACCATCAGTATGGGAAATACGAACGCTGGGGCAACTGCAGCCATACTATTGGCGAAAGGCTCTCAAATAGTGGGTCTATGATTAAAACGATTATTTTCGATTTTGACGGTACGATTGCAAATACTTTTCAGCGAATGGTTGAAATTTATAATGAAATAGCTCACAAATATCGATGCAAGAAAGTGTTATCAGATGATTTAGATAAGTTGCGTTCTGGTAAGCCTCAAGAGTTCATGCGAGCATTTGGTATTAGTCCAATGAAGTTACTATTTTTGGTTGCTGCTATCCGAGGGAAGCTTAAACGGGATATCGGAGACATTACTATCCAACCGGGAATACCCGAAATGCTCGGTGAGCTAAAAAAGTCAGGGATTATTCTTGGAATTTTGACTTCAAATTCTCGCGAGAACGTAGAACGCTTTTTGACACAAAATAATCTCAAAGATTCCTTTTCATTTATTCATTCCTCCCGACATCTTTTTGGCAAAGATCGCATTCTTCGTTCGATTATAAATAAACAATCCTTAAAGTCCCAAGATATCGCATATGTTGGTGACGAAATAAGAGATATCGAAGCTGCGAAAAAAGCTGGCGTCGTGAGCGTTGGGGTTACCTGGGGTTTTCAAACAGAAGCAGCCTTGCAAAACGTTCGACCAAATTTTCTTTTTTCAAATCCAAAGCAACTATATAATCTTCTGGCTGGCAATACGGAAGAGGTGCTATGAACTCTCTCGCGATTTTCGGAATCCTTTCAGGTATCTTCAGTGCCATCTCTTACCCACCCTACATTATTGCCATCTTGAAGGGTAAGGCAAAGCCAGAGCGCGCTTCATGGTTGATTTGGAGTGTATTGACTGCTATGGGTTTTTTTACCCAGCTTGCTGTTGGTGCCACTCATTCGCTTTGGCTTCCGGGCATTCAAGGAATTGGTGTGATCATTGTTCTGATCTTATCTATCCGTTATGGATTTGGTGGACTTTTTAAAAGAGACGTGGTCACACTTATTGCGGCGGCAGTAACGTTATTGATTTGGTATTTTACAGACAATGCTGTCGTGGCTGTTTATCTCATCGTCTTGATTGATGCTATGGGTGCATGGCTCACGGTTCTAAAATCTTATAAGCATCCAGAAAGTGAAACATTGATCACCTGGGCACTTTCTGGTACAGGAGGATTCTTTGGACTCTTGGCGGTTGGTGTTTACGATATGCCACTGCTTGCTTATCCATTCTATATTTTTATTTGCAACTTCGTCGTTGTCGTAGCTACTTTCCTTGCTTTGATTGTAATTCCTCCAATTTTACAAATGCTTCCTGTACGGTTTGACTATCGAGTGCGATTGAAAAATCTCGTCCAGAGCCTAAAAACCTCAAACGACCATCATTCGCTACAAGTAGTTGTCCGCCACCTCGAACATTTGCAGCATCGTTTTTATTTTCTATATAGTCCCTGGCATTAATCCAAAATAACCAACCATCTGGGTAAACTTTTGGTGGAAGTATCATCATTGTCGATTTTGGGTCGTTGATGTCAATTTTGAATTTCTCTCCCACAAGTTGTAGTGCCTGCAGCTCGTTGAGTGATTGTTTAGCATTTTCCATAATAGTTTTACTTTACCACAAATTTCTCAAGATCAGCTAATGAATAAAAAAGTAATCCCGACCCCGATCAGATAGAACCAAGGAAAAAACTCGCTGGTCGCGGTCAAGAATTGATAGTAATATTATTGGATTCGTGATTCTACGTATGTACCAAATTACAAAACGTCTACTACCCAATCAGGATCTTCGATTCGAGATTGAAAAATTAGTAAAGGAGAACCACATCCAGGCCGGCGTTCTTCTATCTATTGTTGGATGTCTTACCAAATTACGTCTTCGGGTTGCCGACGGAAAGACGGTGAAGGAATGGACGGATCAATTCGAGATCGTATCGGGAACGGGTACCGTGTCTGAATCTGATTGCCATCTTCATATTTCCGCTTCAGATCAAAACGGAAATACAATCGGTGGGCATTTGAAGGACGGTTGCCTCGTTGGTACAACGATTGAAGTGGTCATTCTCGTTTTTGAGGATGTCGCATACAAAAGAGAGCCTGATCAAGCTACCGGATACGATGAACTCGTCGTAAAGTAATACAGACAAGCAACAGGTTCTTGAAGGTCCTTCGCTCGGCTGGGAGGCCTCGCTCAGGACAAAAAAGCACCAGCCTTTGCGGCTGGTGCTTTTTTGGTTCCGAGACATGGATTCGAACCATGATTGACTGATTCAGAGTCAGTTGTCCTGCCATTAGACGATCTCGGAGTTTTTGCGATCCGTCCTATCCGTTGCACTTTTTTACTATCCGTTCTCATCCGTTTTTTACCCCATCCACTATGCCAGACTTGGGGGGTCTTGCCAAGGTTTTTCGTCTTTGTATAAAATAAGAGAGCACTTATTCTTTACTTAAATGTGCTATGGCTACGTTGTTTGCTGAAACGACCGAACTCGAAATGATCGTTTTGCCAGCAGTTACGAGCGAGGGTGACGATGACGCGGTAAGTGATGATGAAGACAAGGAGCCAGAAGGTGATGAATTGGATGAGGATCTTGATGAAGCTGAGGACGAAGACGAAGATGGCGAAGAAGGAGCTGAGTAATAAAAAATTCCCTAAGCATGTGCTTGGGGAATTTTTTTCTGAGAGCTGGCCTACTGGCCTACCTGTGTCAAAATTTTCAGCAGCTCCTCTGCATCCTTTGCTCGCATCATCGGATCTTTATATATTTTAAAATTGGGAATTCCTTTGAAGTACCAAGAGAGATGCTTGCGGAATGTGGGTACTGATTCCGGACCGTATTGTTCCAGATGGAGTTCAAGATGACGCTTTACAACCTTGAGACGCTCCTCGAGGGACACGACCTCAGGAGTCTCACCACGAGCGATCTGTACGTACTGTCTGAAGATCCATGGATTGCCAAGCGCACCACGAGCAATAAGTACACCATCGCAACCGGAGATATGTAATGCTTCGTTGATACGATCTGCGGTATGGACGTCGCCATTGCAGAGCACAGGAATCGAGACCTGCTTTTTAGCTTCTCCCACCATATGCCAATCAGCAACGCCGGAGTAGCCTTGTTCCTTCGTTCGTCCGTGAATAGTAACGAGATTAGCGCCGGCATCCTCGATGACTTTAATAAATTCCAGGCAGTCTTTGGGATTTTTCCAGCCCAGACGAATTTTCACCGACAAGGGGACCGTAATAACTTTTTTCATTTCACGGATAATGGATGCGGCAAGAACAGGTTCTTTCATGAGTGCAGCGCCATTGAAATTGTGGACGATTTTATACACCGGGCAGCCCATGTTGATATCAAATCCTTCGGGCTGATGTTCTTCAGCGATTTTGGCGGCAGCCGCGGCCATTGTTTGGGGGTCGCTGCCAAACAGTTGCTGGACAAGAGGACGTTCGCTTTGATGAATATCGGTCATGTCGAGTGTTTTGTTGTTGCCTCGGACAACTGCTTCGGCGGAGACCATTTCACGAAAGACTATTAGAGGACCAGATGTGCCAGAAGGCCGGCCTTCAGAGGGTGAATTCTTTACATCTGGCCTACTGGCCCCACTGACCTGCGCATTCACTTCTCTCACCACCCGACAAAAAGCAGAATCGGTCATATCAGCCATAGGCGATAGACAGATGATAGGTCTCTGCATTGATGACCAATTGAGTTCCATAACGAACGATTGTATACTATCTTTACACTTTATTCAACCTATGAAAAATCTGACATTTTCCGAAGAAGAAATTTTTGAACGCATTGTCGAGGAGGGTATTTTTGAAGGTGCAGTTACCGAAGAGGAGTATCACACCTTGGTTGAAGAGGTTATTAACGACATGTTGGGCATGGGAGAATTGAATGACGATCAAAATTTGCAAGGACATATCGAACATTTGAAAGCTCGTTTTGGAGAGTACGAGAAACGGTTAGCTGATGCCTAAGAGAGCATAGGGAGGATATGCGCTTATCATTTCATGGTGCGACCGAAGAGGTGACCGGCTCTTGTTTTTTACTTGAAACAAGTAAGGGCAATATTTTGGTTGATTGTGGGATGGTGCAAGGTGAACGTGTTTGTTTGCTGCGCAATCTTGAATCGTTTGCGTTTGATGTCAAAAAGCTCGCCGCTGTTTTGGTTACCCATGCGCATTTTGATCATACCGGTCGTTTGCCTGAATTGGTGGCGCAAGGATATCGCGGCCCCATCTTCATGACACCTCCTACCAAAGCGATTGTCGATATTGTTCTCGAAGACTCGCTGAACATCATGAAAGAAAACGCCGAACGATGTGGTGATCCGTTGCCGTATAAAAAAGAAGATAAAGAACAGATGCTCGCACAAGTAACGAGCATGAACTATCACACCACCTTCGAGCCGTTGCCTGGTATTGAGGTGATGTTTCATGATGCGGGACATATTTTGGGATCGTCATTTATTACCGTGCATATTCCGGTACACGAAACACAAACAGGCAAAGACATAACCTTGGCTTTTTCTGGTGATCTCGGCAACGACGATGTGCCGATTTTACCCGATACCGAACCATTGCATCGGGCAGATCTGGTGGTGTGTGAAACGACGTATGGTGATCGTGATCATGATCCAACGAAACAGCGCGCGCAAAAACTGCTTGCTTTTTGTGAAGAAATTCTCAATCGTAAAGGAACATTGTTAATTCCTGCATTTTCGGTTGAACGAACGCAAGAGCTTTTATATGAACTTGATTTGCTGATTGAAGCAGGGAAGTTGCCAAAAGTTCCGGTGTATCTCGACAGCCCGCTTGCTATTCGTGCGACTGAAATTTACCGGCACTACAAGCACTATTTACGCTTTGCCCATCCCATGATCACCGAGGATAAAGATTTCTTTTCTTTCCCGTCCTTGCGTGAAACGCTTTCAGTTGATGCTTCAAAAAAGATCAACGACGATCAATGTTCAAAAATCATTATTGCCGGCAATGGCATGATGACCGGTGGTCGTATTTTGCATCACCTTATTCGTTATCTTCCCGATGCACGCAATGGCGTACTGGTGATTGGCTTTCAAGCTTCGGGAACATTGGGAAGAAAGATTTTAAACGGAACCGATAGCGTACACATTTTTGGTAAGCCCATTTCTTGTCGTGCAAAAGTATCTTCGATTGAATCATTTTCTGCGCATGGCGATCGCGCCAAAATTGCCCGTTGGCTGCGGCCCCAAGAGGGAAGTGTACAAAAGGTGTTCTTAGTTCACGGCGACGAAGGAGCGAAACGCAGCTTTGCGCAATATCTCGCCAAAGATACATCAGCAGAAATCATTATTCCCCGGCTCCATCAGGTGTTTGAGGTATAAGTGTTTTTCCCAGTTGTTCTCCGACCCACGTATAAAAATTAACAACTGATGGTGCTTCCAAAGAGAAAAGCGTTTTTTTAGGTTCATCGGTTGGGGGGAGCGTATCGATTTCCCGTGCTTCATTCGCTGCAATGACGATATCTCCTCGTTCCGGTTGGTAAACGATGACGGTGCCTTCCAAAACGGAAATTTGGATTTTATCAAGCCATGGGTAATGAACGAGCGTTGCCAGACCATCAACAACAATCGTCGTTACTCTACTTGTGAAGGTTGCATCGCCCGATACCACGATGCGTCCATCAAGAAAAGTAAATGTTTCTTGCTCTTTACGACCATCGTCGAATAACAGAGAAGTATTCTGGTCAAGAAGAATAATCGTGCCGTCGATGCGATACGAGGCAAACTCGTTCGTAGTGGTGGTCACGGTTTCGCCGCGAATGTAGCTCCGCATGCCGTCATGAAGTGAGGAGTTGATGGGTTCGAGATTTTGATGAGAAGGGCCTCCGAGGCGGTTAGCGAGTAAAAGAATAAGAGCAATAGCGACAATAATGACAATAAGCCCGATGGTTCTTGCGGATAACTTTGTTGCTGAAAAGAGGGGTGATTGCATACCGTGTGGTCAAGATATGAGAAGTTTCCCCAATCGTATCACAGCTTTTCGAAGAAAGCTTCTCGCTTGGTTTCGTATTGTCGGCAGAGATTTGCCTTGGCGACAAACGCATGATCCTTACGCGATCGTGGTTTCTGAAATTATGTTGCAACAAACCCAGGTCGATCGCGTCATTCCCAAATACCAGGCCTGGCTTCAGACGTTTCCTACTTGGGAAATATTAGCAAAAGCATCGACCACTGATGTATTAAAGGCGTGGAGCGGACTTGGATATAATCGTCGTGCGTTGATGCTGCAACGTCTGGCACAAACGATTGTTGTGCGTGGGAGTTTTCCGCAGGAGATCGATGACATGATCAAACTTCCCGGTATCGGACCCTACACCGCACATGCCGTTGCTGCCTTTGCTTTTCAAAAGAAAGGTGCAGCGCCGGTCGATACCAATATTGATCGCGTGCTGCGTCGGGTTTTCGGTAGACGTGACGCACGTAAAAAAGAGATTGCCGAGCTCGCGCAAACGGTTGCGCCCAAAGATGTGTGGTCGTGGAATCATGCGCTGATGGATTTGGGTGCAACCAAGTGCATGGCACGAAATCCAAAATGCGAAACCTGCCCTCTTAAAGATATCTGTTTGTCATATCCCTGCATCGGAGATGATATTGTGAAAGTGAAGCAGAAGAAGTTTGAGGGTTCTGATCGGATGTATCGAGGGAAAATAGTAAAGATGTTGCAGGGAAGGGAGTTTTTACCGGTCCGGCAATTGGGAAGGCTGTTGGATTTGACGGATAAAGAACGGATGAAACGGATTCTTGATGGGCTTGTAAAGGATGGATTTATTATTGTTGATGCACAGGGTTCTCTTCGGATTGCGGATAAGAATAGGTAGAATGAAAAAGATCCTGACGCTAGGAAGGATCTATCATGACCATAAGCGATTGTTGCTCCGAAGGAATTTTTCTAGACCCTTCCTCTTCGCTTCACTCAGAGTCAGGGTTTTCCTCATCCGTTGTATCCGTCTTTAATCCGTCCTATCAGTTTATGCTATACGAATTCTACGGTGACACCTGCCCGCACTGCATTGTCATGAAATCCATGGTGGAGAAACTTGAAAAAGAACTTGGTCTTACGGTTGAAAAGTTTGAAGTGTGGAATAATGAAGAAAATGCTAAAAAGATGGAAGAAATTGATCGAGGCCTTTGTGGTGGTGTGCCGTTTTTTTACAATACCGATTCTGAGCAGTTTATCTGTGGATCAGCCGATGAAGAAACGCTCAGAAAATGGATGAAAGGCGAGAAGGTTGCGTAGAAAAGACCTCGACGCCAGGAGAGGCCTAGAAAATTCCTGCGAAAGAATTTGCTAGATCCTTCCTGACGTCAGGATCTTTTTCATGCGATCTCTATCCATTCTTATTACAGGCTTTCTTTTACTGGGCGCTGGCTGCACCCCTTCTTTTGGTGCGACATTTTTTTCTGCAGAGGATTTAGGATTTGCCGAAAATACCATGATCGTTCTTGAACAAACCTATCTTGGCATCAATCATCCCCTTTCTGATCAGGGAAAAAAGACGGTTACCATCTCTTCTTGGAATCCTTCTGTGAGCGCGACGTTGTCTTGGATTCAGCAAGATCAACAAGAAACTGCTGAATCTCGGGCGGCGCGTGAAGCGGCTTTGCAGGCGCCAGTAGGATCGGAGACAACAGTGCCTGATCCTGTTTATGAAACAGTGACAACCCAAGGAACGATTACGACTGATGCACTCGATGATGCTTCAGCTATCCTGCTGCCAAAAGATTGGACTGCAGGAGATCAGAATCTTTCTGGGCAAGGCAATGGCGTATTGTGGCTATCAAAGAAACAGTATGAAGAGTTGATTCAAACGCGATCAACGCACCTTACCCTTGGCGCCTTTGATGCGGCACTGCAAAAGATTCATGACCTTTCCACAACCGCGCAACATGCACTGGCGGCATTACAAGGTACAGAAGCAAGTCAGCAAAACGATGCTTTAGGTGATGCAACCAAAATAACTGCCGACGCTGATTGGGGAACGATGACGCTGAGGCTTAATGATCAGCAAGTAAAAGTAAAAACCGTGACTGCGCAAAATGCGTTTGCTGCATATGTCATTTTGGCAAATCCTAACAATCCTCTTATTCTTAAAGTTACGCCCAAACCTTGGGCCCTTGGTATCGGTGTTTTTTCTGGCTCAGCATTCTGGCAACAGTTGGCTGGCTATGTGGTGACGCAGATTACGGTTTCTCCTTCTTCTCAACCATGATCTTTTTTGATAGTATGGCTGTATGAATACGATTTCCTCAACCTTGCAAATTCCGCTTCAAGGCATCATCCTGGAAGCACAGAAACACATCCCCGTTTCCGTGGTTGATATTGCCAAAAGTTTGCATATAAAAATTTATAAAACCAAAGATTTAAAAGATGGAGAATCGGGATTGATCCGCAAAGAAGGAAATGAGTACATTATTTACGTAAACAGTGCGCATCCCAATACGCGTCAGCGTTTTACGATTGCGCATGAAATCGCGCATTTTCTTCTCGATAAAGCGAAGCTCGATCAAGGTGATGAAATTGTGGAAAATGCAAAGCGTGAAGTGGTGCTCTATCGATCCGATTCCGCCGACCAAGATAAGCAAACAGAAATGCGTGCCGATCAACTTGCTGCTGAAATTTTGATGCCCGCTGAGGATTTCCTCAAGATTTGGAAAGAATCGCAAACACTCGAAGAAGTTGCAGAAAAGTTTCACGTTTCTGCTAGTGCAGCATCCATTCGTGCAAAATACTTGCTCGGCTTCATGGCCATCTAAATTATTTCATCTATGTCTGCTGCTGAAGATACCAGGAGGGAAGTGACCAAAAATGAAGAATACGGCAAGATTGATGAATTGGCACAACAGGCGCGTCGAAAAAATCATCTGCGCGAACAGCGTGTTCGTGACGCCATTAATCGTGTGTCGGTATTAAGTATCTATCTGGTTTTCGGTTTTATTATCGGTAGTTTCTTTATATTTTTGCATCACTATTGGGCCATGGATGATTGGACAACATTGCAGTCGTGGTTTTTTACCATTGTCGCAGCTTTTTCTGGGTACGTGTTTCGTCACTGGCAGGACAATGGCATGGAGAGGGAGGAGTAATTTACTCGTACTTCCCTAACCACCGCGCATCCACTGCCACTTCAAGCTCTACAAAATATTTTTTTCCACTGACTGATTCCAATTCATTGCGTACGGATTGGCTAATTTCTTTAATGCCACGTGCGCCTTTGCCGATGATCATCGGTTTGTAGCGTTCGGCATTGGTGTAGACGATGGCGTGTACATAGGTTGAACCGTTTTGTCGGTCGGAAATTTCATCGACTTCCACATGCGTCGAATAAGGGACCTCTTCTTTTAATCGTAAGAAAAGTTTTTCACGGATAAGTTCTGCCATCCATTCTTCGTTTGATAAATTGGTAAATTGAAATTCAGGGTAGGGAAGAATATCTGATTCTGGCATCTGTTCAAACAGCCATCGTTCTACACGATCGATGTCTTTTTTTGTTAATGCCGAAACTTCTGCATAGGCATCGAACTTTTTGGCGAGATCGCGATAATAATCAATAAAGTTTTTAGAACTTTTATCATCAACTTTATTAATGATGAGGATTTTTGGTTTCGTGACATGTTCGACGAGTTTGAAAGCTTGTTTTTCTTCGTCGCCGACCGGACGGGTTGGGTCAACCACATACATGACTGCATCAACATCGCGCAAGGCATCTTTGGCGTAATCAAGAAGGCGCTGGGTAAGCCCGTCGCGTGCTTTTTGCATCACGCCCGGAGTGTCGACAAACACAATCTGTCCCTCTTCACGGGTAATCACGCCCTGAATGGGACGACGGGTTGTTTGGGGTTTTGGGGTCGTAATGGCGACCTTGGTGCCGACAAGGGTGTTGAGAAGGGTTGATTTTCCTACATTCGATCGGCCGATAATGGCCACAAAGCCTGCTTTCATAGTTGTTTTGCACGATACGGTATTTATACAACAAAAGCAACATTTATCGTGTTATACTACAGAAAATTTTCTTATGCCTCGACCATCTTCATTGCGTTCATCAACTTCTTCTTCACCGCGACCACAGGATCGTTGGCACATGTGGGTTCTTACGTTGCTCGCACTTGCTATGGGATTGCTGACCATCACTTTGCTTATGAAGCGTAATGAGTTACTAACGGAAAAGATTGATACATTGCGGAACGCGCAAACGGATTTGCGCGAGAAAGTATCAGTATTTCTTCAAGAACAAGAAGATGAGGAAAAGGCAGAAACAGCAAAGGAAAATGCGGCTATCACTATTCTTTCTCCAATAGCGAATGCTCGTATTCAAGATGCAAAGAATTTGATTGTTACGGGTATAGCTGCTCCGAATGCATATATTTGGGGATATATTAATACACCTTCTTCAGAAAAATTGGGTGCAAATACATACGCTAACGGTGGTACGACTCAAGCTGACGCAGGCGGAAACTTTACTCTACAGCTTGCTGAGCCATGTGCGACATCGATTGCTCTTGTCTTGGCTGCGGTTCCAGAGGAGCATATTCAGGACGAAGTTTGGGATGCTGCATATTTAAGCGAATCGCGATTTCTTACATTTGAAGGAGATCTACCTGGTGTTTGTACGCAATAAAAAATACCGCCCAAACGGGCGGTATTTTTTATCGATGGATAAGTTTAGTAACCACCTCGACATGCGGTGTGTGCGGGAACATGTCGATTGCACGGATGCTTTCGACCTCGTAACTTTTCGAGAGAATAACTAGTTCACGAGCAAGATTTTTGTAATTGCAGGACACGTAAACAATTTCTTTTGGCGCATTCGGTTTCATGAGATCGTCGAGCGTGGTGGGATGAAGACCAGCGCGAGGGGGATCGATAATGGCGATGTCGGCGTTGTAGGCCAGCCAATCGATGTTTTCGGTGGGTGAGGCAAGATATTCTATGGTATCTTGCAGATTATTTAATTCGGCATTCACGTGAGCATCCTTAATTGCATCGGCAACGAGCTCGATACCGATGGTGCGTTTGGCATCTTTTGCAAGAGCAATCGAAAAGAATCCCGTGCCACAATACAGATCAAGTAGTGTTTTATCTGAGAGGTCGCCGACGAATTCTCGCACGGTATCAAGAAGTGCTGATGCGGCATGAGGATTTGTTTGAAAGAAGGCATTAGGAGAAATACGATAGCGATAGCCGCTAATGTTTTCTTCAATGCATCCATCACCGAAAATAACGTGCATTTCGTCGCCGTATGATACGTCCGAGGCGGTGTGATTGACTGTCCATAGAATTGTCGGATGAACAGACCCCGACGCCAGGAGGGGCCTAGAAGATTTCTGTGTCAGTTCCGTGAGATTCTCTAATGCCATTTCAATTTTTCTTTTTTCACTATCATCCGTTGGCGTACTTGTGACAATCGTGATTATCGCTTGTCCAAGCGTCGTTGAACGAATGACGGCATAACGCAAGCATCCCACATTTGCTTTGCGATCATAAAAAGACAGTCCTGCTGTTTTCGTCCAATCGCGTACAATATGAAAAAGCTCTTCAATACGTTCATCGGCGAGAAAGCAGGTATGGTCATCGATGACTCTCCACCATTTGCCTTTTTCCCGCAGCCCCACACTTCCTTGCCAATCAATCACAAAGTCCATGCGATTGCGATAGTGTGTAGTTTTTGGCGAAGCAATGATTTCCTCAATGCGAAGATCAAGGTTTTTGATTTTGAATGAACCGTTAATATCGGAAAGTTTTTGCTGAAGCTGCTTTTGATAGGGAATGTGACTCCAACCACAGGAGCCACAAACGTCGGGATGAGGGCAGGGGGACATAGAGAGGGGAAAGAAGGAATTGAGGGGAGAAGGGGGATGGAGGATGAGAACAGGGACTAGCCCCACTGGCCTTCTTTGGCTACTATGCTACACGTTCCTATGCCTCTCGTCATCATTGCTCATAATATTCGCAGTCTCCACAATGTTGGCGCCATTTTTCGCAGTGCTGCTGCATTTGGGATTGAAAAAGTCTATTTAACCGGGTACACGGCCACGCCACCACGAAAAGAAATCGCGAAAGTCGCATTAGGATCGGAGAGATTGGTTCCGTGGGAAGCAGACGATATCACTGTTGTCATTGAATCGCTGAAGCAAAGTGGCTATAGTATTTGCGCACTCGAAACGACACCTGATGCGCAGCTCATTGATCAAGTACGGCAAGATCGCACCGCACTGATTCTCGGAAACGAAGTCGAAGGTATCGAGCCGGAAATATTGTCCCAATGTGACCAAAAGATCATCATTCCGATGCACGCCAAGCGATCGCTGAATGTTTCGGTTGCCGCCGGAGTAGCGATGTACGCCTTCACGCGCTTATAGCTCAGCTGGATAGAGTGTCTCCCTCCGAAGGAGAAGGTCGGACGTTCGAATCGTCCTAAGCGCACCAGCCCTTTTTTAAGTTAATAATAGCAAAAAAGATACAGGGAAATCTTGAAGAAGTCGTACGAAGTGATAAGATAGATAGAGATTTATCAGATGAAATTCTTAAATCCGTCTTTACTGTCCTGATCCGCCCGCCCTTTGTAGCTCTCAAGCATAATGCGAGAGCGAAGAAGGGTTCCATCCGTTTCCTCTATGCCCACTCTCTCTATCGTTATCCCTACCAAAAATGAAGAAGCCTTTTTGCCGATATTGCTTGAATCAATACAAAAACAGACACAACAACCCGATGCCATTATTGTTGCCGATGCAAAGAGTACTGATAAAACAAGGGAAATCGCCAAGAAATTTGGAGCAAAAGTCGTGGATGGTGACATGCCGGGTCCGGGAAGGAATTTGGGCGCGGCGGTGGCAACGACCGATCTTCTGCTTTTTCTTGACGCTGATGTTTCATTGCTTGAAGAGGATTTTATTCAGAAGGCATTGCGAGAATTTGAAGAGCGTGGGCTCGATATTGCGACGGCCGACGTTTTCCTTCCTGAAGGAGGATCATACGATAAAATGACGCATGAGTTTTACAATAAATATGCCCGGGCTTGGGGATCACTGTATCCGCATGCGCCGGGTTTTTGTATTTTTGTCACCAAAAAGTTGCATGATGCCATTGGAGGATTCGATCCTTCGGTGGTTTTTTGCGAAGATCATGAATATGCCAATCGTGCGAGTAGAGTAGGGCGTTTTGGTTTCCTTAATAGTGTCAAAATTGCGGTCACCACCCGTCGACAAGAGCGTGATGGTCGTCTGAATATGGCGATCAAATATATGTTGGCCGAGATGCATCTTTTTTTCCTTGGACCCGTACGTCATGATAAATTTAAATACGGATTCGGGTACGATAAAAAGGTGATTGAAAAGATAAAGAAAAAATAGGGCAAAACTTTTGTTATACTAGGAGGCATGCATCCTATCCCAGTTGAAATCGTGCCTTCGCATGTGCATGTATCCGTCGCCGATCAAGCGTCTCTTTTTGGTGAACAATCGTTAACCATCGCGCATCGTCTGTCACAAAACGGTCAACATGCCTTGCATGAAACGGTTGAGATTACCGGTAAACTCTTAAAGCGCTCGCTAAAATTACGAGTGCTAGGCCCCGAGCGCAAGCAAACGCAGGTGGAGCTGACGCCGACCGAGGCAAAGTTTTTAGGTATCGAGGCACCGGTAGCAAAATCAGGTGATCTTGCTGCGGCAGGGTCGTGCGTCATGATTGGACCTCAGGGAAAAGTAAAAGCTCAAGCAGTCATCATCCCTCGACCACACCTGCATTGTTCTCCTGATGAAGCGCTTGCGTTGCGATTGGAAAACGGACAAGAGATCGCGATTGATTTGCTGCTCGATATTCCCCGAACACTCGAGGCGGTCATTGTTCGCGTACATCCTACCTACGAACTACGTTTGCATCTTCATGCTGATATTGCTCGCGAGCATTGGATTGCCGGACCGTGTTATGCCGAAGTACGACGCATTCATCGTTAAGTATTTTTTATGAAAACATTTTTTGCATTCACTTCTTTGTGGTCTCGCTTGGTTCTGGCGATGATGTTGTTTTATCCTGTGTCCATACATGCGGCTGATGCGGATTTAAGTATTTCTGCTGCATCCATTCGCTTTTCTGAAGAAATACTCTATGCAGGAGACGACGTGCGATTATATGCAACGGTGAGAAATTATAGTGACGTTGATATTTCGGCACAGGTTTTCTTTTATATTGGAGCAGAATTGGTAGGGAAATCGCAGTACGTTTCCGTTCTTGCCGATGGCGCGAGTGATGACGTGTATATCGATGTTACTATTCCCATCGGCGAATTTAATATTCGTGCTGTTGTGCAAGGACAAAGTCCTAAAGATACGAATGCAGCGAATGATGAAGCGGTAACGGGAACATTTTTTGGTATCGCTGATGAAGATCGGGATAGTATTGCCGATGATGAGGATAATTGTGTGGAAGATGACAACAGTGATCAAGCTGATAGTGATGGAGATGATGAGGGCGATGTGTGCGATAACGATCGTGATGGCGATGAGGTGGAAAATAGTATAGATGCATTTCCCGATGATCCAACAAAAACGCAAAACACCCCCTCAGCTCCTGTAACCGCTTCTCAAGAAGAGATTCCTTCGACACCAGTGACATCTGAACAAGAGACTGCACCAACGACTTCGACGACAACAAGTCCCTTACAAGACCAGGTTTCCAGTGCATCTGATACAGAAGATGACGCAACCGCTGCGAATTCTGTACAAACCGCGATACTTCCTGATGCGATCACTGATGTGCTTTTTGGCTACGGTAAACTCGAAATTTCTCCTGATGCGCAATTTACCTATCGACAAATTGATTGGCGTACCTACGAATTTTTTGCAAATCCCACACCGGGTGATGATGCGATCACGTATGCGTGGGATTTTGGTGATGGTGCAACTTCGGCACAGCAAACAATTACCCATTCTTTTTCGCATCCGGGAACATACAGCGTCACCCTTACCGCTGCTGATGATGCGGGAGTTGTTTCTGATGCGCAGTCTTTCACTATTTCCTTTTTTCATCTCCGTAACCCTTTATTGCAAGGGACGCTCGCCATACTCTTTTTAATCCTGTTTGGTTTGATATGGTTTTTGATGCAATTGCGACGACAACGTACTCGTGATGAGGTATGATTCGCCGCTTGTTTTTAGCAGCAACCGAGAATGTGGCGAGCGCAGCAGCAATCGTCGGAATCTTTTCGCTTTTGTCGCGATTCATTGGCTTGGTTCGTGATTACATTCTTGTGGGCTCTATTGGACTTGGTGATACGCTTGATGCGTATTATGCCGCCTTTCGTGTACCGGATACGTTTTTTCAACTCCTTATTGTCGGAACGCTATCTGCAAGCTTTATTCCTATTTTCTCTCATTATTTTTCGAAAGATCACGAACGGGCTTGGAGATATGTCAGTCACATGCTGAATGGCTTACTGGTACTTTTTACTCTCTGTTCGTTCTTGTTCGTTCTTTTTGCTGATGATATCGTTCCACTTATTGCCTGGGGCTTTAATCCTGATAAGCAGCTACTGACTGCATCGATGATGCGCGTGCTTTTTTTAGGACAATGTTTCTTTGCTTTAAGCATGGTATTTGGATCGGTACTGCAAGCAAGTCGTCGTTTTTTTCTGTATTCACTTGCTCCCATTTTGTACAACGTCGGTATTATTTTTGGGGCGGTCATGTTGGTGCCGATTTTTGGTCCATTAGGTCTTGCCTGGGGAACGGTGTTTGGAGCATTTCTTCATGCGCTTGTGCAGGGAGTGGGTGTGTTTGCGTTGGGCTATCGGTATCGTCCGTCTTTTTCTCTTGATCATGATGTACGTAAAACACTGTTGCAAATGGGTCCGCGAACGCTCAGTTTAGCCATGACGCAAATAAACTTTTTAATCATGACGAGCATCGCGTCAACTTTTACTGCGGGTAGCGTGGCGATGTTGCAATATGCCTATAACCTGAATTTTTTCCCGATTGGCGTTGTGGCGGTGTCTTATGCGATTGCGGCTTTTCCTGCGTTTTGTGCTGCAGTACAAGAAAATAAAAAAGTCTCGCGAGCATTTGTTGATACGTTCTCAAGTACGGTGCGACAAGTCTTGTTTTTTATGGTGCCGGCAACCGTCCTTTTTCTTTTGTTGCGTGCGCAAATTGTGCGTTTGGTGTTGGGTGCACAGGGATTTTCTTGGGAAGCAACGATTATGACTGCTGATGTGTTGGCGTTGTTTGCCATCAGCTTCTGTGCGCAAAGTTTAGTCTACATTCTCGTTCGTGGTTTTTTTGCTTGCGAGAAAACGGCGATTCCTGTGGTTATTGCCTTAATAAGTACCGGTATCAATATCGTTCTTTCATTTGTATTAGCTCCGATATGGGGACTTTTAGGTTTAGCGATTGCTTTTAGTATTGCAGCGGTCGTGCAATGCGCGGCATTATGGGGATGGTTGCGTTTGTTGGTGGGATCGCTTGATGGTAGGAATATTCTACGTTCACTCGCGATTATTTCGTTTGCCGGTATGATTATGGCGATTGTCACACAGATCGCGAAATATGAAGTGGTGAAATACATCCCACTCACCACATATGTGGGTGTGCTGCTGCAATTTGTGATTGCGACCTCAATAGGAGGTTTTGTGTATCTTGGTATTGCAGCGTTGTTGCGTAGCCCAGAGTTAGTTTCTATTTTTGCAGGTTTGAAACGAAAAATGTTAAAACGCGCCGCACCAAAAGAAATTCCTCAAAACCAAATCGGATCTTAATTTTTTCCGATTTTTTTCTGCTATACTTTCCCATATGCACAATCATCACCGTGATCCTGGCGTCCTGACGCATTTCTTTCCCGGTGTGTTTATTGGAGCTGTCATAGGTTTGATTTTTGGAGCGTTTTTTATTGCCGACATCGCTCAAAACTCTTTGCGTACATATTGGGAAGTCGCACGAACAACGAAGCACGAAACTCTTCTTTGCGCAACATCATCAGATATTAAGATTGACATAACGCAAACTTTTTTTGACATACCAAGCGCCTTTTCTTTATCGCTTGGTGAGACATGGTTGGGTGAAATGAAAGGTGATCCTGCGAGCTATCATGTGCTCGAGGCTTCATCGAAATATGCGTATATCGGCAAAGCGCAGTCACCCGAAGGTATTTTTCCTTTGCAAACTCTCTATGCAGTTGATCTGTGTCAAAAGACTCTTGAAACAGTTCTTGACGGTACCGAGGGTGAAGTTCGTGTCATTGCTATTTCTCCAAACGCACAGCATGCATTCTTGGTGCATCAGGATGAAACAGAAAATCGTGAAGTGTTGGGGGTATATGAGCTTGAAACGGGAAAGATGTTTCATCTCGAAACTGAAACTGAGGAACCCGCTATGTTTATAGGTGAAGCACAATTTTCTGCTGATGGTTCGCAGATTGCGTATATACGTTTCAATGAAGCTATCGCTCAGATCTATGTGTGGTCATCTTTTCCTGAAACACGAACTGCGGAGTTATTCGATACATTTCCTCAACAAATAAACCAAGAACCTAGCAGCCACCGCCTGCTTCCTTGGGGACTCGGGCATGACCCTCGGTATCGGTAAATCATTTTTCCATTTGGGAAGTGCTTGAAAGAGTATCGAATTTCCTTTAAGATACGGCCCTTATGCCCAAATTTAAAAAATCTTGGATTATTGTAGGTATTGGCATTTTGGTCGTTGGCGGACTGGCTTTTGCCTTTTTCGGAGGATCTGACGCAAGTCAGTACGAAATCATTACCGATACGGTGAAACGGGGAGATATTGTACAAACTGTTGATGTCACGGGTGAAGTTGAGTCATTGCAAGATATTGATCTCTCTTTCGCAACTTCGGGAACGATTGGATCACTTCGTGTGGCGGTTGGTGACCGTGTTTCGGCAGGAGAAGTTTTGGCTACGCTGAATGCAAATGATTTAGGCGCTGATGTCACTGCTGCACAAGCCGCACTTGCGCAAAAACTTGCCGGTGCCACCGATGAAGATATCGCTGTCGCTGAAGCTTCGGTAACAGTTGCTGAAGTTGCGTTGCAGGCTGCTGAGCTAGATCTGGTCGTACAGGAAGATGATTTGGTGTATGTAAAAAGTTCAGCCGATGCCTCGGTAGCAAGTGCCGCGCTCGTTGTCGAACATGCGCAAGCGGATATCGAGCGTGTTGTGGTTGATACCAAACTTGATGTTGCACAGTCACGCGAAGATCTTTTTGATGCGCTGACTGATGCGAGTATTGCGGTGCGTTCAGGATTATCGGCAGCTGATACGGTGTTGGGTATCGAGAATCCCTTGCAAAATGATGATTGTGGTCAAGAGCTCGCAGCTGGAGATCCCGCATCCTTGTCTGCCGCTGAATATGCGTTTGAACGAGCAATGAAAAGTCGTGATTTGGCCGAGGAACTGGTGTATGCACTTACTGACGACGCCGCGAATGATAATTTGGAGATTGCGATTGTTGCTGCTGAGAATGCACTGCACGATGCGTCGCTTGCACTTCTCTATACTCGCCAAGTTTTGGATAAAACCTTTGCCGATTCCATTGACTGTTCTTTGGCTGAACTGGGAGTCATGAAAGATGATGTTGACGCTGCTCGTACAAACGTGCAAACCGAAACAACCTCACTTAATACCATCGTGCAAACGTATGAAACAACCCAGCAAGATGCCGAGACTACACAAACGAATGCCGAACAAGCGCTTGAAGACGCGCAGCAAGATTACGAATCTGCAGTCGTAAAAAAAGAACGTGATGTAGCCACTGCACAAGCAGCAGTTACCAGTGCAAACTCGAGTGTCGCTGCACGTAAAGCTGATGTAGCAAAAACCGAAGCTTCGCTCGCACAGGTAGAGGCTTCTCCGCGAGCTGTTGATTTGGCTGCCTTGCGTGCCGATCTCTCTGCTGCTCAAGCTCGCTATGCGAAGGCAACGATCACTGCGCCTATCGGTGGTATTGTTACTGATGTTGCGTTTGATAGAGGAGAGCAGGCAAATGCGGGCACAACAATCGTGACAGTACAAGCCGATGCCGGGCAATATAAAATTCCTGTAAGCATTCCTGAATCTGATATCGCAAAAGTCTCCGTTGGAGATGCGGCAGACGTAACTTTTGATGCGTTTGGTGATGATGTGACGTTCTCTGCAACCGTCGCTTCTATAGATCCAGCTGAGAAGCTGATCGAGGGAGTGGTATTTTATGAAGCGACGATCGTGCTCGTGGATGAGTCCGCGTTCCCCCTTCCTTTTCAAGGAGGGGGCCAGGGGGAGGTTCGCAAGCAGGAGCTGCGCCCCGGCATGTCCGCCGACGTCACAATCACAACCGAAGAGCGCACAAACGCACTTTATCTCCCACAGCGTGCAGTACTTGAAGAAGAGAGTATGAAATTTGTCCGTATCCCAACGGATGATAAGGGGAACTTTGAGCGACGTACGGTAGTTACCAGCCTTCGCGCCGATGACGGATTCATAGAAATCGTCAGCGGCCTTTCCGAAGGTGAAGTGGTTATTGTTTCATTGAAAGAAAAGAAGTAAGGGCTGTTTGTAAGAACGCAGGCGTGAGCCTGTGGCTCCTCCTCCTTTTTAAGGAGGAGGCCGGGAGGAGGTTGTACCGCAGGGAACGAAGGTGAATATGATGTCTATCCGCAATTTGAAGAAAGAATACGTCAACGGTGAAGTTGTCACGCCTGTATTGCGTGGCGTTGATCTTGCTATTAAGCCAGGAGAATTCGTTGCTCTGATGGGTCCATCTGGCTCAGGAAAATCTACGTTAATGCACATTCTCGGCTTTCTCGATCGCCCAACGTCGGGTGAATATCTCTTTGATGGCAAGGAAGTTTCAGGATTAAGCGACGAACAGCTGGCACGCATGCGTCGTGATAAAGTGGGATTTGTGTTTCAGGCGTTCCATCTCCTTCCTAAAGCACGGGTTATTGATAATGTCATCCTCCCGATGATGTACGCACATGTCCCGTTGAAAGATCGTCGACCCCGCGCAGAAAAAGCGTTGAAAGCCGTTGGTCTTGGTGACCGAATGGATCATTTGCCTAATCAGCTTTCGGGTGGACAGCGTCAGCGCGTGGCTATTGCTCGCGCCTTGGTGAATGAACCTTCGGTTATTTTTGCTGATGAGCCGACCGGAAATTTAGATTCGGTTTCCAGTGAACAGGTGATGGATCTTTTGGTGCAGTTGAATAAAGAAGGGAAGACGATTGTGATGGTGACTCACGAACCTGATATCGCCGCCTATGCCAAGCGAGTGATTCGCATGAAGGACGGTAAAATTGTTGAAAGCGCCTAATATGCAATCTGCTGATCTCTTCCAATCTTCGTGGCAATCACTCATGCGCAATAAATCGCGCTCGCTGTTAACGATTCTGGGCATTGTGATCGGTATTGCGGCGGTTATTTTGATGTTATCGATTGGGCAGGGTGCTCAGCAGCTCATTCTGAATCAAGTTGCCGATCTCGGTTCGGATCAAATATTCGTTGAGCCTGGTTCGGGTGATGCCGAAGGTGGACCACCGAGTCCCTTCACCGAACAAACCATCACCCTTGATGATGTTGAAGCGCTTCGTCGGCGCGGTCCTTTTTCTTTTGTTTCCGCACAAGTGTTGACCAACACGACCGTTGAAAGTGAAGAGGCGAGCTTGTTCACTGATGTTACTGGCGTTGATCAGTATCAATTGGAAGTTTTTCCTGCTGATATTGAAATGGGCAGATTTTTTGACCGTGATGATGTGGAAGGATATGGCAAGGTAGCGGTTATTGGGTACGATCTGGCAAAGGATCTTTTTGGTGATAATGATCCACTGGGCAAAACAGTGACCGTAAAAAATGCTTCACTTCGCGTTATCGGCGTGTTGTCTCCACAAGGAACACGATTTTTTTCTAACCTCGATGGCTATCTCTATCTTCCTGTCACTACTGCACTTCGTGATGTATTGGGGCAAGATACGATTTCATACATTGCCGCACGTGCGACGGGTGATCTCGAACAGGCCAAAGATGAAGCGCGGTACATTTTGCGCGATAGTCATAATCTCGACAATCCCGAAGGTGATTTAGCAAAAGATGATTTTCTCGTTTCGAGTCAGCAAGATGCGGCTGACACGATTGGTGTAGTCGGCGCGGCGTTGACCGCACTTCTTGCTTCAATCGCAGCTATCTCATTAGTTGTTGGCGGTATCGGTATCATGAACATCATGTTAGTTTCAGTGACTGAGCGTACAAAGGAGATTGGTTTACGAAAAGCGATTGGCGCAACATCAAAAGAAGTGTTGCGACAATTTTTAGTCGAAGCAGTGATGTTGACCTTGGGTGGTGGAGTTTTGGGTATGCTCATTGGTGTAGGATTATCTGTGCTTATTGCGGCAGTGTTAACAAATGTGGTTGATGGATGGGAATTAGTTATTCCTCCACAAGCGATCGTGTTATCGGTTGTTGTCTCAACGATCGTCGGTTTAGTTTTTGGATTATATCCCGCAAAACGTGCGGCAAAATTGGACCCCATCGAAGCATTGCGTTACGAATAGGTACCATGTCTTTTATGAAAATATTGCGATATGTTCTGATTATTTTTCTTATCGGAATAATTTGTTTTCTTGGAATAAACATCTACATCCTCCAATCAACCAAAAACACCATCGTCACCGATCCTGAACTTACATCCGTCATCATTGTTCTTGGTGCAGGATTAAAGCCCGATGGAACACCGTCGGATGTTTTAAGAGATCGATTGAAGGTTGGAATTAAACTCTACAAAGAAGGGAAGGGAACGAAGCTACTTTTCTCGGGTGATAATGGACAGGTGCGATATGACGAAGTGAATGCCATGCGGGTCTTTGCGCTCAGTCAAGATATTCCCGAAGAGGATATTTTTCTCGATCATGCCGGTTTTGATACCTACGACACGATGTATCGCGCGAGACGTATTTTTGGCGTTACCGATGCCATTGTTGTGACGCAAGATTTTCATTTACCGCGTGCACTCTATGTTGCTGAGGCACTTGGGATACAAGTGCAAGGTGTCTCTGCGGATTTACAGCCTTATCTTTCTCGAACGCAGCAATATGCTCGTGAATGGTTAGCTCGACCAAAGATATTCATCGACATTCTTTTTGGCGCAAAGTCGAAGTATCTGGGAGATTCCATTGATATTACTGGTGATGGTCGACTTACGTGGGATGAGTTTTAAATGCACAAACGCCGCCCTGTACGAAGGGCGGCGCCGAAGACGGGTTTGGTTATGAACCGTCTTTGCTGTCGTGTTCAGGATGGTGGCAGCCTTAGAAAGGGGATCTCCCCGTTGTAGAAATCGAGTATGGCACGCGTATTGGGAGAAAGAGATGTTGCAAAAAGCATCTTTTGGCAAATACTGGTTTATCTTACCTTGCCCACCCAGCTCCACTAGCCCGCCTTTTCTCTGGATATTTCCCTAACCTCTGTACATTTTTTGGTTTTCCTGCTAGGTTCTAGCGGGAGGTGTTCATGCGTCGGAACCAATATAAGAAGACTGTGCTCGGACTTGGGCCGCTCGAAGTTGTAGCCATCCTGATCGTCCTTGCTTTTACGATTGCTTTGGCGCATCTTGCTGGCCCCCACGACTCGTCGTGGCGAGACCTGATCCCGGCCGAGTGGTGGCGTTTTCTCTAGAGCCTTTGGCTCGTATCGTGACCGTTCTGCCTTTTGCCGGACGGTCATGTTCCTTTTTTAGGGAAATTTCGGTATTCTAGCTCTCGACTCTTTTCTATGCTTTCTACCTCCGACATTCGTCAAAAATATCTCGACTTTTTTGCCAAGCAAGGACACGCGGTTGTACCTTCGTCTTCCTTGGTTCCCGAAAATGATCCGACAACGCTTTTCACCGGTTCTGGTATGCAGCCGATGATTCAGTATTTGCTTGGTGCTCCGCATCCATTAGGCACACGTATTGCCGACAGTCAAAAATGTTTTCGTTCACAAGATATTGAGGAAGTCGGTGATAATCGTCACACCACCTTTTTTGAAATGCTCGGCAATTGGTCGCTGGGAGATTATTTTAAGAAAGAGCAAATTCCATGGATGTTTAAGTTTCTTATAGATATTGTGGGGCTTGATCCAAATAAGCTTTACATCACGTGTTTTATTGGTGCGCCTCAATACGATATTCCGAAAGACACTGAGGCGGCTGAAATTTGGCAAAAGCTTTTTCGTGAAAAAAATATCGAAGCGCAGATTGCCGACATTGGTTCGGAGGCCGATGGATATCAACGTGGCATAAAAGCAGGAGAACGCATCTTCTTTTACGATGGGAAGAAAAATTGGTGGAGTCGAAACGGTGGTCCTGAAACAACACCGATTGGTGATCCTTGTGGTCCGGATTCGGAAATGTTTTACGACTTCGGAACCGAACATAACTCCAAATACGGCGAACATTGTCATCCCAATTGCGATTGCGGACGCTTCATGGAAATCGGCAATAACGTCTTCATGACGTATCGCAAACAAGATGAAGGTGTATTTGTTCCTTTACAAGCGCCAAATATCGATCATGGTTCGGGCTTAGAGCGTATTGTTGCTGCAGCTCATCAAGATCCGGACGTGTTTAAACTTGATGTATTCATACAAGCTCGTGTTGCTATTGAACGCGCTTCTGCAAAAACGTACGGAGCTAATGCAGACGAAACGTTTGCCTTTCGTGTCGTGCTCGATCATATTCGTGCCGCAACATTTTTAATGGCCGATGGCGTCATGCCGGCGAATAAAGATCAGGGCTATTACACACGTCGTCTTATTCGTCGTGCGGTGCGTTTTTCTCGAAAACTTGGTGTAGCAAATGCACTCGTTCGTGAAGTTTCTGATGCCTTTATTTCCACGTATCAAGACGCATATCCGAATCTTTTAGAAAAACGTGAGCAGATTTTGTCTGAAATGGAACGCGAAGAAGGGAAGTTTGCTAAAACCATCGAGCAAGGTTTGCGTGAAGTAAAAAAGATTTTCGATAAAACCGGAACATTTACCGGCAAAGATGCGTTTGATGTTTATCAGACATACGGATTTCCGTTAGAACTCACAACCGAAGAGTTGCAGCGTTCTCATAACATGGCCGTTGATGTTGAGGAATTCCGTGCAGAGTTTAAGAAACATCAAGACTTGTCTCGTGCCGGTTCTGAGCAGAAGTTCGCCGGAGGCCTTGCTGATCATTCTGAAGAAACAACACAGCTGCATACCGCAACTCATTTGCTTCATCAGGCATTACGTGATGTACTGGGGTCTCACGTTGCGCAACGGGGAAGTAATATTACTGCTGATCGTTTGCGTTTCGACTTTAGCCATGGCGAAAAAATGACGCCTGAGCAAATTGCTCGGGTTGAAGAAATCGTCAATGAACAAATTCACAAAGACATGCCCGTGCACTTTGCAATGCTGACCGTCGAGGAGGCTAAGGCTCGAGGTGCGATTGGGCTCTTTGAGGACAAGTATGCCCAGGTAGGCGATAAGATTAAGGTATACTTCATGGGTGATTATTCCAAAGAGATCTGCGGTGGTCCTCATGTGGAACATACCGGCCAGCTCGGAGGCATTAAGATTGTGAAAGAAGAGGCAGTGGCAGCGGGAATCCGAAGAATCAAGGCGGTATTGGGAGCTTAATTTGACGGTTTTTCTTTAATCCTTTATTATTTTACCGCTTTCAGTTGAAGCTGAAACGCGTCCAAAACGCCATTATGGCGGAAAAGCAATTTCTCGAAATGCGTGGTACTGTCCTTGAGGCACTGCCCGCTGGCGCGTTCCGCGTCAAATTGGAAAATGAGATGGTGATTACGGCATATCTTGCCGGCAAGCTCCGTCAGAATCGTATCCGGGTGATGCCCGGCGACGAGGTCAAGTGTGAGATTAGTCCATACGATCTCACCAAGGCACGAATCACGTTCCGGTTTTGAACCTTACCCGTTCATTACCGAGCGGCATCTCGCGCTTGTGCAAAATCATCCGGTTTTTTGTGCCTGGGTGATTTTGTATAAAAAGGACAGACCCCGACGCCAGGAGGGGCCTAGCAGACCCTTTTTGAAAGAATCCTTTAGATCCTTCCTGGCGTCAGGATCTGATCTATTCACTTTATGAAAGTTCGCTCATCGGTTAAGAAAATTTGTCGCGATTGCCAGGTGATTCGTCGCTTTGGTCGCGTTATGGTTACGTGCAAGACTCCTAAACATAAACAGCGTCAAGGTTAATCTATGGCTCGTATTGCTGGAGTTACTCTCCCTTCGCAAAAGCGCATCATTGTTGCGCTGCAATATATTTATGGTGTGGGTATTACTCGTGCCAAACAAGTGCTTGCAAAAGCGAAGGTCGACGAAGAGATTCGCGTGAAAGATCTCACTGCGGATCAAGAAAATGCTATTCGTACGATCGTTGAAAAAGAATATCGTGTCGAAGGTGATTTGCGACGCGATGTGCTTTCAAATGTGAAGCGTTTAAAAGATATCGGTTCTTATCGAGGTTCTCGTCATACCAAGGGTTTGCCGGTACGTGGTCAGCGTACCAAGAGCAATTCTCGTACGGTACGCGGAAACGTTCGTAAGACTGCGGGTAGCGGTCGCCGTATGTTGACTAAGACCTAATGCTATGACTGAAGAAACACTTCTCAACGACCAGCCGACGACCGCCGCCGTAACCACGGATGATGCTTCGTCTTCTGATAAAACAGCCAAGGTAGTCAAAAAGTCGGATAAAATCATGACTGCCAAGGGTAAAAAGCGCACGCTCAAACAGGTGCCTCAGGGTCGTGCGTACATCCATGCCAGCTATAACAACACCATCTTGTCGCTTACCGATCCCCATGGCAATTTACTTGCGTGGGCATCGGCCGGAAACTGTGGTTTTAAAGGACCAAAGAAAGCTACTCCGTATGCTGCCAGTGTGGTGGTGAAAAAAGCTGCAGAAAAGGCTGCACAATACGGTTTAAAAGATATTCATGTTTTTGTGACAGGAATCGGCAATGGTCGCGATGGTGCGGTTCGTGCCTTGAATGCTAATGGCTTCAATGTACTCACACTTAAAGATACCACTCCGGTTGCACATAACGGTTGCCGACCACGTCGCGCTCGCCGCGTGTAATTTACGGCTTTGATTCTCTATGGGTAAAACATTACAACCACTTGGAAAACTCAGCCGTCGCGAAGGCGTACCGCTGTCGGCTTCTACTAGTGTCTTAAAGGTCATGCAGCGTCGTGCCTACGCTCCTGGTCAACACGGCAGTCCAACTGCACGTGCACCAAAGGTGTCGGTTTACGGCAAACAGTTGCGTGAAAAGCAGAAAGCCAAACGTTTGTATGGCATTTTAGAACGTCAATTTCGTAACTATTTCACCAAAGCTGCGGCAACACAAGGCAACACCGGTGAAAATCTTTGTCGTCTTTTGGAAACTCGCTTAGACAATGTTGTCTATCGTTTGGGCTTTGCCAAAACCCGTCCACAGGCTCGTCAAATGGTTAGCCATTGCATGTTCATGGTGAATGGAAAGACGGTGAATATTCCGTCGTATCATGTACGGGTAGGCGATACTCTGGAAATCCGTTCAAACAAAAAAGAAAAGAAAGTTTTTTCTGATCTGGGTGATCGGTTAAAGGTTCATACGGTTCCTGGTTGGCTTCATCGGGAGGAGATGAAGGGAAAGGTAGTCAGCACTCCTGCTGGTGAAGATTTGAAGGAAGTATTCGATCCCACACTTATCGTCGAATTTTATTCCATGCGTTAATTCGCATTATCTTAATCTTCTTTTATGGAGACTATCTTTCTTCCATCAAAAATGCACTTCGCTACTGGTGCTCAGGAACACGAGTCAATTCTGACCGTAGAACCTTTGCATCATGGCTACGGAACAACCATTGGTAATGCATTGCGTCGTGTGCTGCTTTCTTCTCTTCCTGGTGCTGCAGTTACAGCCATGAAGATTAAGGGTGTACAGCACGAGTTCCAGGCAGTATCGGGCATTAAGGAAGATGTGCTCGACATCATGCTCAATTTGAAAAAATTGCGTCTCAAAGTACATGCCGATGAAGCAGTTACGTTGAAACTTTCTGCCAAAGGCGCGGGTGTAGTAACGGCGAAAGCTTTTGAGAAAAATGCTGATGTAGAAATCATGAATCCTGATTTGGAGTTAGCGACGATCACTGCCGCTAGCGGAACATTGGAAATGGAAATTGTTGTTTCTCGTGGTCGTGGCTACTTGCCTACCGAAGAGCGCGAAGAACCAACTACCGAAATCGGCATGATTGCTATTGATGCCATGTTCAGCCCTGTACGTGATGTCAGCCTTAAAGTTGAAAATACCCGTGTGGGCGATATCACGAACTACGATAAGCTCATCATGACGATTGTGACCGATGGCACCGTTACTCCGCAGGAAGCTGTTGAACAAGGAACAAAAATTCTTCTCAATCACTTCACGTGGATTCAGGGTCAACTTAATCACGCCTCACTTACTGAACAAATTGCTCGCGCAGCCGAGGAAGCGCCGAAGCTTGATGAATAATGTATGCGTCATCGTAATAAAAATAAGATTCTTAGCCGCAAACGACCTGCTCGCAAGGCATTGATTCGCGATTTGGTGACGGCTGCGATTGTATACGAGCGCATTGAAACGCCGCTTGTACGCGCCAAGGTTGCTCGTCAGCAATTGGAAAAGTTGATCACGGTTGCAAAGAATCCGTCGCTTGCTGCGCGTCGTCGCTTGTTGGCGTTTTTTACAACCGAACAACCGGTGAATAAATTATTGGAAGTAATCGGCCCTCGCTATCAAGAGCGCAAAGGCGGATATACTCGTTTGATTAAAATGGGTACCCGTCAAGGCGATGCTGCTGAAACGGCGATCATTGAACTTGTCTAGTTTATGGCTTATACGATTAATCGAAAAACCTACGAAGTCGATGCGACGGGAAAAATTCTCGGCCGCTTGGCAAGTGATATTGCCAAACATTTGATAGGGAAGACCAACGCGAACTATCTTCCGCATGTCGATATGGGTGATGACGTAAAAGTGGCAAATGTTGCCGCTATGCGTGTTACCGGCAAGAAATACGAGCAAAAGAAGTATTTTAAGCATTCCGGTCATCCGGGTGGTATTAAAGAAACCACCATGCGCAAAATGTGGGAGAAAGATCCCGCAAGTGTGTTGCGTGCTGCCGTTTCTCGCATGCTTCCTAAGAATAAACATCGTGATGCTCGTTTGCAGCGTCTCATTATTTCGTAAGTATGGCACAACAGTATTATCATGCCGTCGGCCGTCGTAAGACCGCTGTCGCACAAGCTCGCCTTTCTTTGGGTGGTAGTGGTAAAATCACGGTTAATGATCGTGCATTTGAAGATTATTTCACAACCGAAACACTTCGTCTTACGGTTTTGCGACCGTTGACCGAAGCCGGTAAAACTGAAGGTGCCGACGTCACCCTGAAGGTGCTTGGTGGTGGGTTGATTGGTCAGGCTGATGCCGCACGTTTGGCTATTGCTCGTGCACTCTTAAAGACCGATGAAAACCTTAAGCCTGCTTTGAAAGCTCCTGGACTTCTTACGCGTGATCCTCGTAAGAAAGAACGCAAGAAGCCTGGTAAGCGTGGTGCACGTCGTTCACCGCAGTGGCGCAAGCGTTAAAACTACAGATTTACACAGATCAAAACGGATAGTACAGATACAAAAAATCCTCTCAAAAACGAGAGGGTTTTTTGCTTGTCGTTACATGTTTGAGCACTCTATCGTTCAGTAAAGATGTCATCAAGGTAGGCTGGACGAGCAGGTTTGGTGTAAAGATCTTCAAGACCATGCTTTTTAGCAACAGCTCCGAGATTCAGCTTTCCTGAGTCTTGACCCTTCTTTATATCTTCAAGAAGGGAGGAGTACTTTTCGAAATCGGTGACGAGACGATCTTGTTCTGATACACCTCGGCTACGTCCTTTTGCTTTTTGACCTTCGTAACGTAATTTTGCGGCTTCTTCCTCGGTAAGACCTGATTCTCGTAAAATGGCATTTTTTATCAAGTTGCCTCGTTGTGTGGTGTATTTAATATCTGCAGCTTCGAGCATGTGTTTCGCGAGAGAACTTACCGTTTCATATCGCTTGAGATACTCCTGAGAGAAAACAGGATGGCTTGAGACCTCGTCAGCATTAAATACCGTGTCGGGTGTTGTGGTGGGTTGCTCAGTGCTCGGAGCATCGGGTGTTGCTGTGGCGGCATCGATTTTTGAGCTTGTTTGTTCGATGGTAGATGATTGCGCTTGCTTTTCAAGAGCCACCCAGCTGTCTATGAGTTTTGTGGCACGTGAAAGTTTGAGCTCTTGTCCGATTTGCAACGCATTAGGATTATCAAGATCGCTTTCACGTACGATAGAGCTCATAAGTCTTTCGAAGCGATCGCTGTTCGAGACCAAGCCCGCATCCTGCATCATGTCAAAGGTGATAGAGGTAAGCGTTTCGCCCTTTTCTACGGTATGTGTAAGGGACGCGGCATAAGTTTTTTCTAACTCAGCCGAAGGAGATTCAATCCCTCCTCCTATTTTACGGACTTCTCGAGACTTTGGAGTTGTTTTCTTCTCTGGACCGGATGCTTTTTCGGGAGAAGCCTCTTCGGTACGTTCTTTTTGAGCGGATGAATCTTTATAATGATCGACTGCTAGCGTTGCAAGACCAAAAAAAGCGGCGGTTGCGAAGAGCGCGTTTCTTATTCTTCTGATAGAGCGCCCCATGAACGTTTGAGCTTCGGGTTTTGGTGCGGGTATTGATACTGTTGTGGCTGAAGAAGTAATCGGTGGCGTATCTCCCTTACTGTTTTTCGGGGTTTTTGGAGTTTCGTTGACCGGTTTTATTTTATGATTTTGCTTAAGAATATTTGAGATTTTTCGTAGCTCGCTTGCGGGCGTTTCTGATAATCTTTTATGAACTTCCTCTAACCATTCCGTGACAAAGATCTTCTCTGCTGACAAGGATCTTCGTTCCATTTGACAAATCTTTTCCCTGATGAATCCCTTTGTCAATTCAGGATCCCCACTTTCTAATATTTGGGACAGATTCTCAAGAGTAGTTCGTACGATGGGTACGAGATCGTTGTCATTGGGAAGTAATTCGCCATCTTTTCTTAATCGTCTATTTGGAGGAACGCATATTTCATCAGCCTGCATGCTTAAAAGATTGGTGAGATTTTCGTTTGCTAATGGTGATTCACGTTTTTGCCCCTTTTCTGCCTTTGAAGAAATATTTTTTGCGGGTGCATGATCCTGTCTAACTTCTCCTGACAGAGACGGAATTATTCTAATAGGTGCGCTCTCCACATCTAATGGTGGCGCAGAATCTTGATCACGAGTTTCTTCCCCTGCCGCTTCTTCTTCGGCAGTTCTATGCTCAGCTCCTCCTTCTGTTATTCGGAGTATAGTTGGGGATGATTTTGGAGCATTGTTCTCTATCGTATGTCGTGTAAGGGCTCTTAGATTTGGTTCTCTACCGAATTCAGAACCGGATGTTTCTTTTGTCATATATTACTTATATTTTAGCATGTATGCATTGTGTCTTTTTTAAAAAATGTACTTTATCCACATTGAGAAGCGGGGATGGCAAGGAGGTTATTTTTAAGGTATCCTCTTTGCATGTCTCTTTTGGCAAAAAATACGTTTCTCCTGACTATCGCATCGGTGGGGCAGAAGGCGATCTCTTTTCTTTATTTTGCCTTTGTTGCTCGAATGTTGGGTGATGAAACGTTGTTAGGATCGTATTTTTTGGCGTTGGCGTTGGTGACGACGATCGGTGTTCTTGACGACTTGGGCATGACCTCGGTACTGATTCGAGAGGTTGCCAAAAAGCCAGCTCAGGCAGCAGAGTTTTTAAAAAATGTGTTAGGCTGGAAGCTTTTTTTTGCTCCCATAGCCGTCATGGCAGCTTTTTTTGCTCCTACATTGTTAGGATTTTCGGCCGAAACAACGGGTTTAGTTCAGGTTGCGATTGGTGTCATGTTGGCTGATACGTTGTCGTTGACGTTTTATGGGGTGTTGCGAGGATTGCAAAATCTTCGTTATGAAGCCATTGGGGTTTGTGTAGGACAGGTGTTGACGACCATTGTAGGAACTCTTGCGCTAGTGTTTGCCTCCGGTGATTTACGCTATCTTATTTTGGCATTGTTGATGGGGAGTGTGTGGAATGCGGTATTTTCTGGTTGGCAAGTGGTGCATCGATTAGGAAGGAGTGCATTGGTGCCAACGTGGACAGCGGGAGTCACTCCACTGCGTATGGCCAGCATGTTTTTCTTGGCAGGTGTCTTCGTAAAAATTTATTCATACGTTGATTCATTTACTATTCGGCATTTTTTAGGAGAGGGAGCGGTGGGAGTTTATAGTGTTGCGTATAAATTGACCTATGCCTTTCAATTTTTGCCGTTGGCATTTGTCGGCGCGCTCTATCCCACCATGAGTGCCGCTATGCATGATCGCGTTCAGGTGAAAAAGATCTTTTTGCAAAGCGAGTGGTACCTGGCAATGTTAGCTGCACCAATTATTTTTGGATTAATCGCCCTTGCTCCTGAAATAGTGCATTTGGTGTATACCGAACGGTATGCAGCTGCGGTTCCAGCATTGCAATTTTTATTGATTGGGTTGTGGTTTATCTTTTTAGATTTTCCCATTGGTTCAACACTCAATGCAGCACATCAGCAACATGTAAAAACGGGTATCATGGGTGCAACCATGATCATAAATATTTTGGCAAATCTTACACTGATTCCTATTTTTGGTATTTCTGGTGCCGGTATATCGGCCATTATTACGTTTATTTTCATGTTTACGATCGGATTTTATTTCTTGCAACGCGTCATCTCTGTGAAGATCGGAGAGTGGTGGAAGACAGTTGGAGGTATCACCTTGGCAGGTTTGTGTATGTTGATGAGCGTTTCAGGACTTAAATGGCTTTTTTCAGGAATACATCCTTTGGCGTGGCTTGCGACCATTCCTTTAGGCGCAGGCATCTTCTTTTTCTGTGGATATATGTTTGGAGGGATCACTGCTGAACATGTTAAAGCGGCAACAACGTTAATAAAAGGCAAGAAAACGTATGGTCAAGATCCTGTTGCCAACGAATGATTATCTGCCTGCGACAGGAGGAGTTGCGAGATATTTGTATGCAGTAAAGCAATGCATCCCGGAAATGCGGGTTGATGTTTTTACTGATGGTTTTCCGAAGCTCTTTTCGTTGGTGAAATATGCGCTCAATCAACCCGAAGAGGAAATCTGGACAAGCCATGTATTGCCCATAGGCACGGCATTTTTTATTTCTTCATTTTTTAAAAAACGACCGTACGTCGTCTTTTTGCACGGTTTAGATTTTGACTTGGCGCGACGCAATATTTGGAAGCGATTTCTCGCAAAATGCATCTTGCGTCGTGCGCGGAAAATAGTCGCAAATACGCAGGCACTTGCTCGTGAAGTAATGCAGTTCACTCGGCGTGAAGATGTAATCACGGTGTATCCTTGTGTGAGCGACGAATTTGTAGACATTTCGCAACGTGTTCGCAAAGGTTTTGAAAAACCTTCTTTGCAAGAGCTGACTAAGATGATGCTGGCAACGACTGCTACGCTTGCGGGCGTAAGTATTGCACAAAAAAAACCACATGCTACATCGTCTTATAAACTGCTTACGGTTGCACGTTTGATTTCACGCAAAGGTCATCGTAAGGTTATTGATGCACTGCAGTATCTACCTCACGCGATATATACCATTGTTGGTGATGGACCGTTGCGTGATGAATTGATTCAATATGTGAAAGAACGTCATCTTAGCGATCGCGTGACATTTTTAACAGATATTTCTGACGCCCAGCTCCCAGAAGTTTATGCCGCTCATGATGTTTTTGTCATGCCAGTGACGCAATCAGCAACGGATCGCGAAGGTTTTGGCATTGTGTATGCTGAAGCGGGTTTGTTTGGTTTGCCGGTGATAGCAACACGTTCTGCGGGAGTTGATGAGGTAGTTATAGATGGTGTAACGGGGTATCTAATTGATGATACACCTCAGAGTCTTCTTGAAGCACTGCAACACTTTGAAAAAGACCTCAAACTCGCTCGACGTATCGGAGTTCAGGGGAGAGAATATGTTCTTTCACACTTTACCGTTCAACAAATGAAAGAATGCCTTCGTACATTGGTTTGAGATCCCGAGGACAGATATATCTTTGTTCTTGAACGAGCAACGTAGTGGCCTTCGGTTTACTCTGTTCTACGAAAAAAGATATATCTGTCCTCGGGATCGTTCCTTCGCGCTTTGTTCCCAAATATGCTAGCGTATATCTATCTGTGAACCCCCTTGTTTCTGTCATTATTCCGACGTACAACCATGCCACGGCTTTACCGGCATGTTTAACATCGGTTCTTGCGCAGACGTATCAACCGCTGGAAATTATCGTTGTTGATGACGGCTCTACTGATCATACACAGGATGTTCTGCGTGCGTATACGGATCGAATTGTAGTGATTAAACAAGAAAATGCGGGTTCAAATCCAGCACGGAATCGTGGTTGGCATGAGGCAAAGGGCGAATATCTGCTTTTTTGTGATGCGGATCTTGTTCTTCGGTCTGAAATGATTACGAAAATGGTCCAGGTACTTGAAACGCATCCTGATGTGAGTTTTGCCTATAGCCCCTTTCGCTTTGGCTGGAAACGCTTCGTGAGTCCATCATGGAATCCCGAGCGATTGCGTCAAGCAAATTATATTCACACGAGCTCACTTATTCGGGCCAAAGATTTTTTTGGGTTTGATGAACGAATTAAGCGTTTGCAAGATTGGGATATCTGGTTGACGTTTCTTGCTCGAGGGAAGAAAGGCGTTCTTGTCCCCGAGGAGCTCTTTTCTGTGGCAATTCATGGAACATCTCGTATTGGCTCACAATGGTTGCCAAGTATCGCCTATAAAATTCCCTGGCAAATGATTGGTTGGATGCCAAAACGAATAAAGAAATATTTTGATGCTCGCACAATCATTCAAAAGAAACATCATCTTGAAGAAGTATGATTTCTGTTTCATATATTGTTTTTTCCGATAGAGAAGAGATTGAAGTATTGCGTGAACACATGACTCGTATGCAGAGTCTTGCTCAGGGAGATGCCGAATATTTTTTAGTTGATTTTTCGTCGCGATCGGAAATTCTGGGATTACTTTCGCAATACATTCCTCGCGCGACTTACATTGCACCTTTGCCGAAAACGGGTTTTGCCAAGGCGGTAAATCAAGCTTTTACTAAGGCGACTGGCGAATACATCTTCTTTCTTCTTCCTCATTTTGCTATTACTTCATCACTTGTAGAAGAGGTACAGGCGCAATTTCAAGGTGATGATCAACTTGGCTATTTTCTTGGCGCGTTAAATGATAGCGCCTATCATGCCGTTCCCTATGTTTGTGTTCGTAGAGCAGTACGTGATGGAGTGTCTCATAAAGTCGTTGGAAATCTTGATGAACAGTATGTGACTTCATTTGCGTTGGATGATTATCGGTTGTTGTCGGCATTAGCAGGATGGGAAGTGCGCTGTCATGCCAAAGGCCTTTTTAACGGACTACAGGAACAAAGCAGGGAAGAGATTCTTTCATTCCATGAACAGCGATTGGTGCGAAGAGATTTTCGGATCTATATGCGAAAATATGGTGATTGGGGACAATGGCTTGTTGCCTGGCTGCTTGAACCCGTTCGTCTGATAAGAACCGGTACGCTCTATGTGATCCTTGAAGGTATGATACAACTGCGCAATTTTCTTCGTTCTCGATAATATCTTTTATGTCGTTTTCTCTTGTTGATCAATTTTCCGTCAAACATCTCTTCTCGGTATTTGGATGTATTGCCTTGTTCCATGTGCTTGCCTTTGTAGTTCAGCATCATTGGATATCAGTAGTTGTATTGGGAATTTTTGGTATCGGAATGGCTATGCTTGCCTGGTATCGCATGGATTGGGCGCTGGCAGTCGCTTTTTTAGAAGTAATCATCGGTGGACACGGACATCTTTTTTCGCTTTTAGATTTTGGCTATCCGCTATCGTTCCGTATCGTGCTCTTTTTGGCCGTCATGCTCGTATGGGTCCTTCGTTTTCTCGCAAAAAAAGAACAGCCACGTTTTATTCTCCAACGTGACCTACCCTTTGCGTTCCTTGTTTTTGCAGTTTTTGCTGGCATTATCAATGGTTTGATACAAGGAAACCCTCTTTCCGCATTAGTTGATGATGCAAATTCGTTTATTATTCTTGGCTACTTGCTGCCGCTCTCTACGCTTATTTGGAATCAGCAAACCCGCAAGCTTTTTCTCTCAACTTTTTTCGTAGGCGCATTGTGGGTGAGTATATTCACTATCGGTCTTTTGTACGCCTTTTCTCATCTGGACGCTGATGGTATCTGGACATTGTACACGTTTGTTCGTGATGCCCGATTGTTTGAGGTAACGCTCTTATCATCGCCAGCCGAAATCGTCTCAACGCTCTATAACGGTCAGTGGTATTTTCGGGTGTTTAGTCAGGGGCAGTTTTATGTGATTGCGTACTGGCTGCTCTTTTTGGCGGCAACCTGGATGATGCGCAAACATACGCAAGGTCATCATCCGCGCATTATTTGGCTTTGGCACATCTTACTTTTAGCTGCTCTGGTTGCGAGTTTGTCGCGCAGTTTTTGGGTCGCCCTAGTTCCCGGAGCATGTATCGTAGTAATTGGTGCAATTTGGGATCAGGTGCGCCTCCTTACGCTCGTAAAGCGATCACTTATACTTATTCCTTGTGCTTTAGCTGGCATTGCCGTCTTGTGGCTCGCAATTACCTTTCCTGCTCCTGCACGTCCTGATTTGTATAGCTCCCCTTTTTATAAAGGCGAAAGTGATGATACACGAGAATTAGCTGTTTCGAGCCGTTGGAATTTGCTACCACCGATGATGGCAGAAATTCGTCAATCACCAATTATTGGTTCGGGTTTTGGTGAAGAAGTAACCTTTATTTCTGATGATCCGCGTGTTCGTGCGATCAATCCCACGGGCGAATGGACAGCCTATCGTTTTGAATGGGGATTTTTGGATATTTGGTTGAAGATGGGGCTTTTGGGGCTTTTGGCTTTTGGCTGGATTCTCTTCATCTTTTTACAAAATACCATCACTGCTTTGCGTACAAAGCGTGAAGATACTTGGTTGAGCGTAGGACTATGTGCGGGCATTGTCATGTTGTATGCGGCACACATGTTTTCTCCGTATTTGAATCACCCTATCGGATTGTTATTCCTTTTGATTGCGGCCATGTTGTTGCGTTGGCCAAAGCATGAAAAAGAAACCGATGAACAGCCTGTTCGCACCTCCTTATCATCTGTCACCACGCTCTATCAGAAAGCACCTGTCTTACAGGTGAAGAAATAGGATATACTTTTGTATATGGTTAAATCACTTCTGGTTTTTTTGGGATTATTCCTGCTCATGGTCGGTCTTCTTCTTTATCTTTCCGACCACTATCCCAATCTTTTTTTCCTGTGGTTTATTTTACTTCTTGTCTTCTCTCATCTTCTTGGTGGCCGTGTTCAGCCGCTGTTAAACATGTATCCTTCGAAAGTGATTGCAGAGAAAAAGATCATGCGAGAGGGAAGAAGTTACCGTTTTGTTTTGGAAGAAATTACACGAACTCCCACCAGTCGTTATAATCCCGTAACTGTCACGGTACATGATTATCGTTCAGTTTGTATTGATGAAAAGGGTAAGCGATCTTCGGTAAAGCATTTGGGTCAAGATGAAAAGATAGCAAAGAAAAAGTTTCAAGAGATGGTTTAGTTTTCAAGAGAAATGATTGTTCCAACGCCATTAAGAAAATCTTTCGTAGACATTTTTTGTTTGGTTACGGGTTGTAACTCAAGAATCTCAAGAGCATTTGTTGCGGTTCCGAAAAAGAGACGCTTGTTTTCGATTACGAGTTTTCCTGGCTGAAGTTTTCGATCGGTGTACGCAAGTTGATGTATCTTTACTTCAATTTTTGCACCATCTTGGAGAATAAATGCGGTTGAAAGTCCAGGCCACGGGGTGTAGGCACGCAGCTTTTGCTCAATGACTTCAGCCGGTTCTTGCCAGTTGATGCGTCCATCTTCACGAGAGAGGAGTTTGCAATAGGTTGCTTGCGGGTGATTTTGTTCTTGAGGAGTAATGGCACCTTGAGCAAGCTTTTTCAGCGTTTCTAAAAGAAGCGGAGCGCCAAGATTGATCACCTTTTCGGTTAATGATGGCGTCGTTTCGTTTTTTGTGAGAGGGAAGCGTATTTGTGCCAATAGAGGTCCATGATCCATTTCGGCATCAATAAGCATAATGGTGATGCCCGTTTCGTTGTCACCATGAGCGATGGCTGCTTGCATGGGTGAAGGGCCACGCCACTTCGGCAAGAGTGAGGGATGTACATTTATGTTCCCTAAACGAGGGATATCAAGAATATGCTGAGGGATAATGCGACCGTAGGCAACGATCACAAAGGCATCGGCATTGAGTGTGCGAAGTGATTCGGCGAAGGCGGGATCTTTGAGTTTGGTTGGCTGGAAAACGGGACGATCGGAATGGCGGGTAAGAAAGGTTTGTTTTGTTGCCGGAGGGGTGAGGATCTTTTTTCGTCCTTGCGGTTCATCGGTCTGACAAACAAGACCGACAACAACAAAAAAAGGATCATCAAGCAGTGCTTGTAAAAAAGATGCAGAAAATGCAGGCGTACCAAAATAGATGACGCGCATAGATTATTTTCTTCCCCGAATTTTTTCAGCCCGATCAATAAATAGAATGCCGTCTAAGTGATCAATTTCATGCTGAAAAATAATCGCCAACAGATCGGTGGCATTGATGGTTTCTTCCACCCCTTGTTCGTTATAGGTTTTGACGGTCACGCTGCGATGACGCTTGACGATGCCTGAACATTCAGGAACCGATAAGCAACCCTCGGTGCCATTGATCATTTTAAATGATCGTTGCGTAATGACCGGATTAAAAAAAGCACGTGGACCTTGGTCGGGCGTGTCGACAATAATAATGCGTTTGTGAATGCCTACTTGCGGTGCGGCAATACCGATACCATCTTCTATAGCCATGGTTTCTTTGAGATCCTGCACAAACTGCTCCATGTCAGGCGTAGAAATTTCCGCAACCGCAATCGGCTGCGAAACAATACGCAGTTGTTCATTCGGTTCTTGAAGTACGGGGTAAGTCGCCATAGGGTCCATCGAGAGTTAGGGTCCAGGAGGAGGGAAGTGAGCCGTAGAGGTCGGGTATACCCGACCCCTTGTTAGAAAACGAAGGAAAACGCAGAACAAATGTTTTTTTATCATCCTTCTCTTGTTTCTGTACGAGATAGGAATCCAATTCTTTTGGTAAATCATCTCCTTTTTTTGAGCTGAGATGCAGCTCATAACCAAATGGCGGTAAGCCATAGGTTTGCCGAAGATGAAATTCTTTTTCAAGAGCCTGTTCAACGGATAAGAAGTTGGTTATTTCATCCGGAAGCCAAGTTTGTGCGAGGCACTTTGCCTTTTGCCGATGGGCAAAGAAAGTGAGACGCAGGAGGTGACGAGCGGTATGTTCTTGAGCTCGGAAATTGAGATGATGAAGTGAAAGATCAGTAGCAAGATCAGCGACCAGGTCAAATTGCTGCTCCATAAACGGAACTGCAAGACTGGTAAAGAAATATTCTGTCGCAATCAAGATGTCAGCTGCCTGCCAATGGTCGTTTTCACCTTTTTGTGCAAGGGCAATGCGCGCATCAGGGAATGCTTGCTGCAGTGTGTGAGCGACTTTTTCTCCTCCCATGCCAACGTATTTGAGTGTGCGTTTTTGGCAAGAAGGGCAATGGTCTGGCACCCACATTTCAGCAAAGCATCGGTCACAGACCAAGTCCTCGGCGCGAATAGTAGGGATATTGCCACAAGTACCGCACAGAGGAACGTAGCCGCAGGCGCTACACTGCAAGCGTCTGGCTACTCCTTTACGGTTAAGAAAGAGTAGCACCTTTTTTTGGCTCTGTAAAGCCATTTTTATCTCATTCAAGAGAGTGTTGGTGAGTAGGGGATTCGCCGTGCGTTCTTCTTTATTACGCAGATTGATGATTTGGGGAAAGGTAGTGGCATCAAGTCGCGTCAGAAGCGGATGAATACACGTGGACGTGGGTGTAGAGACGAGTCGCTGACTCGTCTCTGTCTTATCGACCAAGGTCATATACAGGTCCTCAGGTCGTGGCAACGGATCTATGTTGATCATGCGAGCCTGGTGTTGCTGGGCAAGAAGAAAAGCAGCCTCACGTGGATCAAAACGAGGATTGCGGCGCTGATTGGCAAATTCATCGTTTCCCGAACCAAGAACGAGTACATAGCCGAGTTGCCGAGGAAACCAAAGAGCCGCTTGTTTCGTGCCAACTAAAAGAGGAATCTGTCCGTTTCTCCAATCCTCACAGCGTTGCTTTCGTTGTAGTAATGAGGTCATGCCCGTCACTACGGAAGTGAGGTTTTGTGGAAGATAACTTGCAATACTTTCTGCATCTTTGTCATGGGGAACGAGAATGAACATTTGCTCTCCTTTTTTTAGTTGTTTTGCTAATCCTAATGCTAGCGCAATACCTACTTCGTTGTCTGCGGCTATTGATAAAAATTGTTCATTACGTTGCAGAACATCATGAATAAACGCAATATCTTCCTGTGACAATCGTGCCTGTTGTTTTGTATAGCTGATTGTCCGAGATGTACGAGTGTTCTTTCTTTCTTCGGGAAGCGCGTAAGCGAAAAGTGAGCTGGGTGATTGAGCAATTATCCGGGCAATATGTTTAATACGCTCGATGTCTTGTGGGGTGAGATAGGGTGTTTTCACTACGCGCTCAAGCGTGAGTAAGTTTTCTCTCTCATCTTGTTGTTCGACAACACCACAGACAATGCCGTGTAGTATTCTTCCACGAAACGAACAAAGAATAAGATCACCAACTTGTACGGTAAGGTGCTTAGGGATGAGAAAATCAAAAAAGGTGCAGTGACGAGGCAAGCGAGTAATCGGATATACTCGTGCGATCATAACAGAAATTCCGCAACCACATAGCCGGCATCAAACGGAGATGAAATGCTACGAATTTCTGCACGCGTAGCAAAGCCATCAAGCATGCCAAAAAGAAGAGAGAGCGAACGATAACTGGCATCATTTTCATTTTCTTTCATCTCTGGTGCGAGTTTTAATAGGCTAGCGGTGCTTTTTTCTTCTAGGGTGATACGCATCGTTTCTAGATGAGCGACTGATACGTCACCTGTTGCAAGAATAGCGATGCGTTTCGAGCTTTCGCTCAAGACATGCTTCAGAGAAATACCGATATCGAAATGTTTTTTTGCATCAAATTGTTGTGCAGGAATAATAGGAACAATTTTTATTTTTGTCAGTCGTCGCGATAAGAAAAAAAGTGCTGAAGCTACGCCAAAAGGAAGACTCGATTCAGTTGAAAGAGTGAGCGCTACGTCACGATGACGCGCGAATCGCTGCAGAGCATCAATAACCGAAAAGTCAGGATGATAGCGAGCGACACTACTTAAATCACCGAATGATGATAGGTCAACGGTGTAGGGGTCGGCAACATCAATGCAGGTGGCGTCAGGATAGGCAAAGCGTGATTCTGTAATCACCACAATCGTTTCAATTTTTCGAGCATACCACTCATCGGCCAGCTCTTCGAGGGCGGTGACTGCTTCCTGTACCTCTGCTCGTTTGTGTTTGTTGACACTTTCAAGAAGAAGAGGAGAAGAAGGTGCGAATGCAGCGGTGATAAGCATAGAAAATCTAATTCACACTTGCCGCCTGCACCTCATCATCAATAGCGGTATCAAGGGTATCACCGAGCGGGTGGAGTTCAAGAACATTATCGGCAATGACCATGACGTTTTCCCAGGCATAGCCATATGACGTAAAGACCGATTCTGAGGCAATCGGCAAGCGTTCGCCATCGGCAATGACGTAGACCGCAGGTTCAGAGGGTGAACGTACAAGCACGCCATCAGGCAAGGTGACAGGTGATCCTTCTTTAAATTGTTCAATCTCAGTTGGCGTGGCAGCAGTTAATCGATATCCAGGGAAACGAATAGTAAGAAGCGTGGCATCAAAAAGCGGGTGACGTATACCGTCTTGCACATAGAAAACTGCACCATTGGTAGAGAGTTGGTACAAAGCTCCTTCCGGAGCAATGGTTTTTAAGGTGATGCTGTCGCCCAGATCGTATGTAGCCCGATCTGTATTGCTAACTGAAACGATCTCATCTTCAGAGAAACCGATTTTGCGGAAGGTTTCCATGGAGTCAATTGGTCGTAGTGCATCATCGACCAGTAAGAAAATAGTGCCATTTTCATCTTGTAAGAGTGAGTAGTTGGGGAAGGAAATGGCATCACCTTCGGGATAGCTTTCCAAAACGGTTTTGGAAACTTGGACAATCAAATCAGGATTAAAACGTGATCGCAATGCGCTTTCTGACGTGATAGGGCGTCGGTATCCATTCTGCAAAAGATACACACCCTCTTCTCCTGGCACTTGCATTAATGTTCCACTGGGATATTCGCGTCCAAACCATGTTTGCCACAAGTAGGCAAAGTTTTTGTTTCCATGTAGATGCGGTGTGTAGGCGTATAACGCTGCAGTGGCCGCATTTTCTGGAGTCACCTTCTCGCCGTCGATGGTGACGGTGATGTCGGGGCCATATTTTCCGGCGGTGTAACCATGAGCGGCAATATCGGTAAGGTAGCCTTCGGTAAATTGTAAGGCTGTGGAGTTGATTTGCTTGCCAAAACCTTGCCAACGCTGCACGGCTGGATCGTTCATGCTGCAATCATCACAAACGCCATAGCCCATTGCCCAATCCAATTGCTTTTGCGTTGGATCTTCATCCTCAATCAAACTTTGTTCTTTTTGCAGCATGACAAGAAGTACCTTCGGGTTGATGCCGTGATTTTGCGAGGCATACCAAATAATGTCCGCCGCCCAACGTTTTCGCCCCTCATGATCTTCCAGGCGCATAGAGCCCAGCGCTCCTCGAGTCGAAAGAAACGCACGAATTTGATTGAGGTCCATGCCATACGAGTCGGTCATCTCCTCATCGGAGATAATGTAGTTTGGATCAAAGGCCAGTGCTGAAGAAAAAGGGAGAAAAACCGTGGTTGCCAGAAGAAAAGCAGAAGATAATCGTTGGAGTCGGTTCATACACGGAGAGTATAGCAAAAGCGGACCCTTGTGAGGAGATCGCGCATGTCATTGCGAGGTAATCCATGATTCTTTGAAGGTTGCCGAAGTAATCTCTGAGGACGTGCAGTTACCTCTTCACCTGATTCTTTTTTCCTGCTACGCTATTCCCACTATGCATCTCTCTATTGGTTCCAAGGCACCGGATGTGTGCCAGGTGGTTATCGAGGTTCCTAAGGGTAGTCAGAATAAGTACGAATTCGATAAGGAGCAGGGAATTGTGAAGCTTGATCGCGTGCTCTTTGCACCGATGTTCTATCCGTGCGATTATGGGTTTTTCCCGGAAACGCTGGGTGGTGATGGTGATCCACTCGACGCACTCGTAATGGTGACGAACCCACTTTTTCCTGGTGTTGCCGTTGATGTTCGCCCTATCGGTGTGCTGATCATGAGTGACGATAAAGGTGAAGATGAAAAGATTTTGGCGGTTGCCAAGGATGACCCACGCTTTAAACACATTAATGATTTACGTGACGTGACTGAACATTTCAAAAACGAAATTTCCTTTTTCTTCCAATACTACAAAGTACTCGAAAACAAGAAGGTCGTTATCGAAGGCTGGAAAGATGCGGCAGAAGCAAAGCGTTTGATCGTGGAAGGCATGGAACGAGCGAAGAAATAATAAAATCCCCCGAAGCTTCGGGGGATTTTAGATCTCATCACTTTTCGGCATGATCGGTGAGAGCAAGCGTTTGGTCTGCGGGAAGAAATGTATTTTATTGAGCAAGGGATTGAGCCAGCCGGTGGTGATACAGAAATCGCTGGTGTAGGGAGCGGTGTGATGAAGTTGGTGATGTGTGGGTGAAAGAATGAAGTGGTGTTTTTGTAACCAGGCAATTGATGCGGGTGCTTTATCGAGGTGCGCCCATTTGTGGAATTGATTGGTCGCGAAAATGCCGAGAATAAACACCAGTGCCGTTAAAAAGAACCAGGCTCCCCAACCATTCTGCAAGGCAGATTCCGGAACCAAAAAGACAAGTGCAAGAAGAACGGGAAGACTGGCAAAACAATTATGCCCATTTGTTTCAATAAAACCATGTCGCGTAATATCTTTTTCATCAACGTGATGTTCTCGGAAAGGCTCCACAAAGAATGGACCAAAGATTGGTGTGGAACGACTGCCAAACGTATCTCCTAGAAAGTGTACAAACCCTGACGTAAAATCTGCCAAAAGATAACCGATGATGATAGCGCTAAGGACAGCGATCCAATCAAGTGGTTGATCACTGACAAAAACATAAGGAATGACGTACAGCAAACGAATAAAAGCCCAGATCACTAAAGCGAAAAAGGCAAAAATAGCAGCTGCATCAACGATAAGAATCCATTTGGGATGTTTCATAGCCAAAGGCACGGAAATTTCCGTGCCTTATCTTACTTGATTTTGATATCAATGTCATCTTTTTTGGCGTCGATGGTAACAATAGCCTCTTCGGGTACATCGCTTTTAATAATATGCATGGCCAAAGGGTCGAGCAGGAGATTTTGAATAACCCGTTTTAGCGGGCGAGCGCCGTAATGCGGATCAAACCCTTTTTGTGCCAAGAGTTTTTTAGCTTTCTCGGTAATTTTTACGGTAATACCTCGATTTTCTTTGAGACGTTTGCTGACAAGCTCCAATTGCAGTTCAACCACTTGACCAATTTGTTCTTGGGTAAGGGGATGGAAAACGATCGTATCGTCGACACGATTTAAGAATTCCGGACGGAACTGCTCCTTCAGGAGTTCAAGAATTTTTTTCTTCATGGGGTTTTCATCCTGAGCTTCTGAGGTGAATCCGATACCGTCCATTTTTCCGCCCGAAAGAATCATGTCGCTACCGATGTTCGATGTCATGATAATGATTGTATTTTTGAAGTTGACGGTACGACCCTTGGCGTCAGTCAGTCGACCATCGTCAAGAATTTGTAATAGTGCATGGAAGATATCAGGATGCGCTTTTTCAATTTCATCAAACAGGAGTACGCTGTACGGTCGACGACGAACGATTTCGGTTAATTGTCCGCCTTCATCGTAGCCAATATATCCTGGCGGTGAACCAATCATGCGTGACACGCTGTGTTTTTCCATGTATTCGCTCATGTCTAAACGAATCAGCGCTTTCTCGTCATTAAACATGAATTCTGCCAGTGCTTTGGCGAGTTCGGTTTTCCCAACGCCGGTTGGACCCAGGAAAATAAACGAACCAATCGGACGTTTTTCTTCCGAGATGCCTGCGCGCGATCGGCGCAAGGCATTAGAAACGGCATTGATGGCTTCTTCTTGTCCCACCACACGTTTTTTGAGCTCATCTTCCATGCGTGCGAGTTTTGCGAGCTCACTTTCGAGCATTTTGGAAACGGGGATATGCGTCCAACGTGACACCACCATGGCAATATCTTCCTCGGTAATGACTTCTTTTAAGAGGCCGCGTTCAGCCTGAAAACGACGCAGTTCATCTTCGAGTGCAGTAAGCTTTTTTCGTCGTTCAGGAATTTGTGCGTAACGAATTTCAGCGACGCGTTCCAAATTCCCTCGGCGCTCTTCGTATTCGGCTTCATTGCCGAGTTTATCGATCTCGCCTTTGGTTTTACGAATATCAGCAATAAGATTTTTTTCATTTTGCCAACGTAATTCTAAATCGCGACTTTTTTCATTGAGGTCAGCCAATTGCTTCTCGATTTCCTTTAGTCGTTCTTTGGCCTCTTTATCATCTTCTTTTTGCAATGCTCGCTTTTCAATTTGCAACTTTGTTTCCTCACGCTTAAAGCGATCAAGTTCTTCAGGCATTGAATCAATTTGCAAGCGCAAGGCCGACGCGGCTTCGTCAATGAGGTCAACGGCCTTATCGGGGAGTTGACGATCAGAAATGTAGCGCGTTGACAATTCAACGGCGGCCACGATGGCATTGTCAGAAATGCGCACGCCATGATGAATTTCGTAGCGCTCTTTGGTGCCACGCAGCATGGCAATGGCATCGCTCATCGAGGGTTCAACGACAAAAATCGGTTGAAAGCGACGTTCAAGTGCCTGATCTTTCTCAATATATTTTTGATATTCTTTGGTAGTCGTAGCACCGACGACGCGTAATTCACCGCGCGCAAGTGCGGGTTTCAGCAAGTTACTTGCATCCATGGGCGAGTCGTCACCTTTACCCGCACCGACAAGCATGTGAAGTTCGTCGATAAACAGCACGTACTTTCCCTCGGCTTCACGCACTTCTTTAATGAGCGCTTTCAATCGTTCTTCGAACTCACCGCGGAATTTTGTTCCCGCAATCAGCGAACCCAAGTCAAGTGAAACCACTTCACGATTTTGTAATGTTTCAGGTACATCTCCTGCAACAATGCGCTGCGCTAAGCCTTCAACAATTGAGGTTTTACCCACACCGGCTTCACCAATCAGCACCGGATTATTTTTGGTGCGGCGGGAAAGTACTTGCATCACACGGCGAATTTCTTCATCACGTCCAATAATAGGATCAAGTTTACCGTGTCGAGCACGTTCGGTAAGATTCAGACAATATTTTTCAATGGCTTGATACTTGGCTTCAGGTTCGGGGGAATCGACTTTTTGACTGCCACGAAGTGCTTTGAGCGCATTGAGCATCGCTTCTTCATGTACATCAAATTGTTGCAGCAAATCTCCGGTTAAGCGATCAGACAATAAGCCCAGAAATAGATGCTCGGTGCTGACATACTCATCACCAAATTGTTTCGCTTTTTGACCGGCTTGTTGCAAAACGGTTGCCATCGATGGTGCCAGCATCACTTGTCCAACTGTACCTCGATCCACATCGGCATGCCGAGGAAGTGATTGCAGAAGCCGTTCAATATCACCGCGCAAAGCCGAGAGAGGAACCTCCATTTTTTTGAGCATGGTAATAACAAAACCGTCTTCTTGACTCAGCAGTGAGGCTAAAAGGTGTAGTGGCTCAACGCCATGTTGTCCGTTATCATTGGCAACAAACTGTGCTCGTTGAATAGCTTCTTGAGATTTAGAGGTAAAATTGTTGGGAATCATAGAAGATTAGCACTCTCAATTATAGAGTGCTAAAAAGATTTGTAAAGTCCAAAACACACAAGTTGCTCTCATCTCTATTTTACGCTAATATTGGCCGAGTATGCGTTTATGGATGTTTACAACTCTTTTTATCCTTTTCGTTCTCGGCTTGCATGGTTTGGCTGAGCTATATTACTGGTACTATTTTTTGTGGTGGTATGACGTCATGATGCATTTTTTGGGCGGTGTTGCCATGGGTTTTGTCGGCGGGACATTGTGGTTTTGGCTTTATGAGGAGAAGCGTCCTGCTCAGGGAAAGATGCGTTTTTTGCAATGTGTGTTTATTTTGGGATTTGTGGGATTGATTGGTATTGGTTGGGAATGGTTTGAGGCAGGCGCTGATACCATTCTTGTTCCTCTTTTTGATCTGCCTCGTTCTCAACCTGGTCTGATCGATACCATGCTCGATTTTTACTTTGATTTACTAGGTGGAATTATTGCGTTTGCGATTGTGGTTCTTATAGAAAAGAAAGTTCTTTCTCAAAAATCGATATGATGCGCGAGCGTCTTTTGGGTATCCCATTGGATATTGCGGAAAAGGATGCATACGTCAGCTGCATTCGCGACATGCTCAAACAGCATGAAGGCAATACCATTGTCACCCTCACGTCCGAGATGGTGGTTGATGCGCAATCCGATCGTACATTTCGCAATGCACTCGAGCAAGCTGCTTGCATTATTCCTGATACAGTTGGCATTGTGTATGCGATGCAAATTCTCAAAAAGAAACATATTACTCGATATCCTGGCGTTGATCTTTTTCAAGACTTGCTGCGCATGGCCAATGAACAATCGTTGAGAGTACTGCTTTTGGGTGGAGACGCGCAGACGCAATCTGCGTTTCTTGATCGCTACCACGCTCTTTTCCCCGCACTATATGTCCGCGCCATTGATCCCGGTTTGATTGATGAAAAAGATCCTCATTTGTCGTCTCCTTTGCAGGAACGTCTCAAGCGCGAAAAATATGACGTTTTGTGTGTGGCGTTGGGGCAGGGAAGAGGGAAACGGCAGGGAAAACAAGAAAAGATCATGCAACAATTGCGTGATCTATGTCCCCATGTGCGAATAGTGATTGGTATTGGCGGAACGCTTGATTATTTGGCAGGAAATGTTGCACGTGCACCAAAATGGTTTCAAGAAAAAGGATTGGAATGGCTGTATCGTCTGGTGCGACAACCGTGGAGATTGCAGCGAGTTTTTAAAGCGGTAATTGTTTTGAGCTTTTTGACAGTAAAGGAATATTTTTTACAAAAAATCAAGAGAACGTCAGAGAAGGAATGATTACTTGCCGCGGGCAATTTTGGCTTTTTGTAGAAAATCAAGATTATCAATAATCGCTGCAAAGAGCACGGGTTGTTGTGAGTCTCTTGGACCCGTTATCTCAGGATCGTGATGTTCGACGATGAGATACCAATGTCCGTGATCATGCCGACTTGATTGTTCGTATCTTTTATAGGCGATGTCCCCTTCATTGTTTTTTAAAAAAACGTATGCAAATCTTTCTCTTGGCTTCTGACGTTTTTCAATAACAATATCGGGAAATTTCTTTTTTACGTCCTTTAGTTCTTTTGTTGTTATTTCGGAAAGACCCAACTCATCAATCTCTCTTTCTCTACGAATTTGTTCATCGCTTATCCCCAATCTTTCTTCACCCCATCTTCTTATTCGGGAAAGCATATGAGTATAGCATACCATTTTGTTTTTTTATGAAAAACGGTATGCTGTTTATACTTTTCTTCCCCTTTTTATGACTCCCATGAGAACTCGTATCGCTCCTTCTCCCACCGGTTTTATGCATGTAGGCACTTTGCGCACCTTGATGTGGGATTACTTTATGGCCCGCCAGTCGAGTGGCCAATTCATTGTTCGTATTGAAGATACCGATCAGGAGCGATTTGTTCCTGGGGCCCTGGAGTCACTCCTTGAGACGCTGCAAAAACTTAATATTGATCACGATGAAGGTCCTGTTTTGCAAGCTGACGGTACGCTTGCATCAAAAGGGGATTATGGACCCTACATTCAAACACAACGACTCGACATCTACAAAAAATATGCCGATCAATTATTAGCACAAGGCGATGCCTATCATTGTTTTTGTTCGGTTGAACGGCTTGATGAGATGAGAAAAGAGCAGATGCTCATGAAGCAAAATCCGAAGTACGACCGTGCCTGTTTGCGTCTTTCTGCCGACGAAGTTCAACGGCGTTTAGCGAACGGTGAGACGGCCGTTATTCGCATGAAATTACCCGAAGGAGTAGTTGTATTTGACGACGCAATTCGTGGAACAATTTCTTTTGATTTAAAAGATGCCGATGATCAGATTCTCGTCAAAAGCAACGGCATTCCCACATATCATTTAGCGGTCGTTGTCGATGACGAACTCATGTACATCACCCATGTGTTACGTGGTGAGGAATGGCTACCTTCTATGCCCAAGCAAATTGTTCTTGCTAAGATGCTTGGCTTTACGCTGCCAACGTATGCGCATGTTCCGCTTATTCTCAATCCCGATAAGACTAAACTTTCTAAACGCAAAGGTGACGTAGCTGTTGAGAGTTATGTGAAAAAAGGCTATCTCCCCGAAGCGCTTATAAATTTTATTTGTACCCTCGGCTTTAATCCCAGTGCCGAGCAAGAGCTGTATACCCGACAAGAGCTGATTGAAAAATTCGACATTAGTCGTGTGAATAAAAGCGGGGCAGTCATGAATACCGAAAAACTGGATTGGATGAACCGACAGTACTTGAAAGAAATGAGGGAAGGGGAGTTCTTTGCCTATGCGGCACAATTTGTTACTTCGGATATGACTAACGAAAAGGTTCGTCGTGCCATGCTAGTTGAACGATTGCGTATTGACCGACTTGATCAATTACCGCTGGTCATAGAGCAGTATTTGACGACGCAACAAATTGAACCTTCTGCTCTTGTCTGGAAGAAGGGAAGTCCTGAAGATGCCAAACAACAACTCACCAATCTCATTCCTATCATTGAACAATTACCAGAAGAAACGTTATCCGCACCAAAACTTCTTGAAGACACCGTAAAGCAGTATATTACTCATAACGGTTTGCAAACTGGTGCAGTTCTTTGGCCGCTGCGTGTTGCCTTGTCGCGTCAAGAACAATCTGCGAGTCCGTTTGAATATCTTTTTGTTCTTGGTAAAGAGGAATCGCTTCACCGCATTCAAGATGCCATTACTGTGCTTTAAGTATTTTATGATTTCATGGAGGAAAATACCTGCGTTCGGAGTCATGTTTACCACCGTTCTTTTTTCATTTCCGCATCTTCTGTTTGCTGCAGCTGCACAAGATATCACGCAATTGCAAGCTGAAATTCAAAATCGCAAAGCACAGGTAGAAAGTATTAATACACAACTTGCGGAATACAAAAAACGGATTGCAGAATATGCATCAAAAGCGGCTTCGCTATCGACCGACGTTGCGCTTTTGGAAAATGAGGCAGCCATGACTGAATTGGATATTGCAGGTACAAAAACAGAGATTGGCGCACAGGAACTCGAATTGCAAATCTTACAACAAGGTATTCAACAAGCTGATACCGATCTGGCCACACAGCGTGCACGATTGCGTGATATATTGTTTGCCTTACAAAAACAAGATAAACGGGGTGGGCCTTTTGAAATGGTCATTGGTGCTACAGATTTTGGGGATGTATTCCAAGCAGCTGCGCAGCTTGCTGATGTGAATACCGATTTACAAAAAGCACTTGCTGCTACACAACAATCACGAGGTGATCTCTCCGAAAAACAGATTGCTCGCGAAGAAAAAATGAATGATCTCCAAGGTTTACAGACTGAGCTTGAAAAGAAACTCACCACACTCGAAACACGACAATATGCCAAGCAGGTACTTATTAACGAAACACAAGACTCTGAAAATGAATACCGACAATTGTTGAGTGAACTGCGACAAGAGCAGCAGGCGGTCTCGGCACGCATATCACAATTGCAAGGAGACATTACCGATCGTTTAAGCGAGGCTGATGCAATAGGTGACAGCTCAGCTATTTCTTGGCCCGTTGACGGCATTATTACTGCTATATTTCACGACCCAACATATCCTTTTCGCAATCTTTTTGAGCATTCCGGACTCGACATCGCCGTCCCTCAGGGAACACCCATCACCGCCGCTGCACCAGGTGTTGTAGCCTGGGCTAAACTTGGTCGCATGTATGGCAATTATGTCATGATTATTCATACGGATGGTCGTGCAACATTATATGCACACATGTCGCGTATGGATGTGGTTCAGGATCAATATGTTAGTCGTGGTCAAATCATTGGTCTTTCAGGCGGACGCGCAGGTTCACCGGGTGCAGGTTTTTCTACCGGACCTCACGTACACTTTGAAGTACGTGAAAATGGTATTCCGGTAGATCCTCGAAGATACTTGCCGTAAAAAGACCCTGATTCTTCAATAGTCAAAAGTAAATCTTCGAAAGGATCTGGTACTTGCTCTCAGCTTAAAATATCAGACGCATTTAAACGCGCTGTGTTGATTTAGGGGTAGTCTGATACCTTTATGAATGAATTCTCCACTCTCAAGCCTGGTTATACCGAAGAGCGCCCATGGGGACGATTCATTGTGCTTGAAGATGCCGCGACGCATAAGGTAAAACGTTTAGTCCTATATCCAGGAAAACGTCTTTCATATCAGCGCCATCAACAACGAACTGAGTATTGGGTGATCCTATCGGGAAATCCTATCCTGACGCTTGACGATGTTATAACTGAGCAAAAACCCGGAGATACAATTTGCATTCCTGTAGGTACAAAACATCGTTTAGAAAATCCACATAAAACCGATGAGGTTGTTTGGATCGAGGTTCAGAGAGGCTCATATTTTGGGGAGGATGATATTGAACGTTTTGCTGACGATTTTGGGAGAATCTAGAGCATAGTTACGTAAATTGTATATTGTACGACTCTTTAATAAACAAAGCTGCAAAGAATAATCTCTTTACTTTAATCCCCTTTTTTGCTACTCTTTATAGTTACCCCCACTAACTAGGAGTTTCTGCAATGGCATTCATTCTGCTTCTCATCAGCTTCTTACCCGCAGGCCTTGGTCTCTGGGTAGCGTGGGAATGGCTCGATGCACCAATCCCGGAGACCGATGAAGAGGAGCGAGCAAACAATTGGATGCAGCAGCGCATCTACGCTCCCTTCGTGGTCGCATTTTTCCTTGTGACCGTCTCCATCGCAATTTCCCTTCTCTGACAAGCCCTCTGCACGAGGGTCTTGTCAAAAACCGTACCGTCACCTCGGATGCCACCCTGTACGAAGGGTGGCATTATGTATTTAAAGAAATCGTTTATACTAGCATCATCATTTATATAATTTGTATCGTTTTATGAACCCCTACATTCTTTCACTCATGTCTCTTGGATTTGCTTTCGTTGCGTATGCACTTGGGAAAAAGCTTCTCTCCATCACTTCACTTGAAGCCGATCTCACACGTTACGAAACTAATGTGCAGAGTAGAACATGGTTTCAGAAATGGTTCCTGGGTTGGATTATTCCCTGGCAGCGTTCGATGACGCGTACCTGGATTAAACAAACCAGTGATAAAACGGTTACGATGTTTCATCGGTTCTTTGGCTATTTTTGTTACGCAGTTGCAGTTTTTGCAGCGGTTTGTGCGGTGCTCTTCCCTCTTCTGTTTCAAAATATCTAGGAAAGCTTTTCGAGATCATCAAGAATTTCCTGTACATGCCCCGTGGGTTTCACGTTCTCGTAGATTTTTACTATCTTCCCTTCTGGAGAGATCAAATAGGTGTTGCGCAAAATGCCAATATATTCCCGTCCCATGAATTTCTTTTTTCCAATAGCACCGTAGAGTTCACAAACTTTCTTTTCTTCATCTGCCAGAAGAGGAAAAGTAAGTGATTCATTTTGTGCAAATTTCTCATGACGTTTAACCGAGTCAGCTGATACACCCAGCACTTGCGCTCCTTTTACAACAAGACCTTGGAGATTATCTCGGAAGCTACAAGCTTCAACCGTACAGCCCGGCGTCATGTCTTTTGGATAAAAATACAGAATAACCCATTTACCACGGTAATCTGAAAGAGCATGCATCTTTCCTATTTGATCGGGCAGAGTGAAGTCAGGAGCGGGATTATTGAGGAGCGACATATCGTCGAGGTGATTTAATGATTTCTCTTATCGTACATAAATTCGCTCATGAAAGCGAATGTCAATATAGGTTGTTGGTTGTTGATCGATCGGTAGTTCGTGCATGACTTTTTGATACCGAGCGACTTGTGTGGCTGCATTAAGAAAAGGATTGATAATAATGGTATAAGGTTTATCCGTTTGTACAATCACTCGTGCGGCATCAGTGGTAAGCGCGAATTGTGAAAGCGTTAGATTCGCATACTGATGAAGGAGTATTCCGTATTGTTCAAGACTTTGGAGATAGGATGCTTTGAGAAAAGGAGTACCTACGGAAGGAGCATTTGTTCCTTCTTCAGCAACAAGAAAGAAGAGTTTCTCAGAAGGAATAATTTTCCCTGCCGTTAATTCATCCTGTGTGGTCTCGCGTATAACGACTCCATTTTTATCTAAAAGAAAAATCTGATTGCTCACTTTTAATGGAATAAACTGCACCTTTTCTTCAACTGCGCAGGTGAGCATATGTTTATCGAGTACACAGCTCGCATGTTCTAAAGGATATGTTGTGATGAGCATCTGTTCGAGTGCAGTGGTATTAATCCTCCACGAGAATAAACGAGGAATACCTAGCCACTTTTCCTCTTGCAAGAATGTATGTATTGATAATGCGAAACGCTGTGATGGAAGCATGCGCGTACCCTCAATTTTTATGTCGGTGAGGAGATGTGTTGGACGTACAGCGATCCAAAAGATAAGTGAAACAAGGGCGATGAAAACAAAAAAACCTCCTCCCACAAACCAAGGTATTCCGGTATGTGTTTTTTCTGGAGAAGGTGCTTGAAAAAAAGGATTTTTCCAACCTTTGACTGCGTATAATTTGGCATTAAGTTTTTGGATGAGCGATGAACTCATAGGAAAAGTAGTGTCCCCTCACCCTACAAGAATGCGTGGTATATGTTGCCCGATACGAGCAACAACCTCGTAATGAATGGTCCCCCAGCGTTGAGCCCAATCATCAGCAGTAACTGAGGCAAGGCCATCTCGACCAATAAGGGTGACGACATCACCTGTTTTTACAGAACTGGGTGCCGAACCGATATCAACCATACACATATTCATGCACATATTGCCGACGATCGGACATTTTGCACCTTTGATAATCACGTAACCATTGTTTGAGGCACGGCGATCAAGTCCATCGTAGTATCCTACTGGCAAGACTGCGATACGCATGGGACGATTCGTAATAAACGTTGGTCCGTGACTAATTCCTGAACCCGGCAAAACGTCTTTAACCTGTGCGACACGGGTTTTCCAGGAAAGGACTGGTTTGAGTTCTGCATGGCGTTTTCCGAGTGTTCCCTCTCGTTTAGTGTCCGGTGATGACCATAACCCATAGAGCATGATACCAAATCGTACAAGATTGTGTTGGGTTTCTGGTTGCATGATGCTGGCGGCAGAACAGGCAATGTGTTGGTAGATAGGATTGATGTGTTTTTGTTGCCACCAAGCTATTGCGTCGCAAAATACAGTATTTTGTTTCTTTGTTTCCCACATGCTGCGTGTTTCTTCGGCTCCGGCAAAATGTGAAGCAATACTTTGCACGTACACCCATCCTGCAGAAGCTCGTAGCGCATCATGTAATGCTGCATACGCACGTTCCCCTGCCCCCAAGCGATGAAGTCCTGTTTCAATTTCAAGAGTTATCTGTACCGACTTCATAAGCTTCCGTGCAGCATAAGCCAGGGTAGTAATCTCATCTGCACTAGAGACCGTTTGAATAGCTTGAGCTAAAACAACCCGCACCGCATGCTCGGGCAAGGTATATCCTAAAATAAAAATCGTTGCCTCTGGTACAAGTGACCGCACTTTTTCTGCCTCATCAATGGAATCAACAGCAAAGTGCGAAACGTCTTGTTCGGCAAGAAGACGAGTGCAAAGCGTTAAATCATGACCATACGCATCTGCCTTCACGACTCCACAAAATGTTACGCTAGGAGATAGCACATCGCGCAAAGCCTGAACATTCTGTGCAAAAGCGGATGAAGAAATTTCAAGCCAAGTTTTGGTGTGCATAAAGGATCGGTGATGGTTAAAACGGTTAAGCGGTTAAACATCTTAACCGCCTTGACCGACTAATCTCCTTTCACGATCCGCTCTTTTCCCACCCAAGGTCGTAATACCTCAGGAACGATAATCGATCCATCTTCTTGCTGATACTGCTCCAAAATGGCTACCAACGTACGACCAATAGCAAAAGCGGTGCCATTGAGCATGTGCAGGTATTCAATTGATCCATCCTTGCGCTTCATGCGCGTTTGCAAGCGACGTGATTGATAGTCGGTACAGGTGCTCGTAGAATGAGTTTCGCGATAGGTATTTTGTGACGGCACCCATGCTTCAATGTCATATTTTCTGGCAGCAGGTAGACCTAAATCACCGGTACATTGTTTGATAACGCGATACGCAAGCCCAAGACCTTGCATCAACTTTTCTTCAACCGACAATAAAAGTTCATGTTCAGTATCGGATGTTTCTGGAGTGGTATACGAAAACATCTCAACTTTATCGAACTGATGCATGCGAATAATACCTTTTGTATCTTTGCCATAACTTCCCGCTTCACGACGATAGCAAGGCGAGATGCCGATGTACCGAAGAGGCAATTTTTCCTCAGGCAGTATTTCATCCATGTGCAGTGCACCAAGCGGTTGCTCGGCCGTACCAATGAGATACATATTATCTTTTTGTAGATAATAAATTTCTTCTTGGCCACCGTGCTCTAAATATCCCATTGCGCGCATAACGCGAGGATTAACCATATGGGGAACGACGGTCGGTCGGAACCCCCGAGCCATGGCAGTTTGGATGGCGTAGTTGATGAGCGCAAGCTGCAACAAAACGCCATCACCTTTGATATATGTAAAACGTGAAGCCGCTGCTTGCGTTGCCTTTTCCATGTCGAGGATATCGAGTGCTGTTCCCAGCTCGAGATGATCTTTTGGGGTAAAGGCAAATGTTGGTCGCTCACCTACTTCACGCAGGATTTCATTTTCTTCGTCATTTTCTCCTTTCTTTACGTCAGGAAGGGCGGGATTGGGAATACGGAACAAGAGTTCATCAAGTTCATCGCTGAGTGGTCGCTCCTGCGAAATCTTTTCTTCGTAATGACGATCAAGTTCGCGCATTTCTTCAATCAGCTTTTGTCGCTCTTCGGGAGTTGCTTTGGGTATTTGAGCTGAAGCGGTATTTTTCTGCGCACGCATGGCCTCGATATCCGAACGCAAACTACGCACTTGTCGATCAAGTTCAAGAATGCGATCGGTGTCAATCGTGACACACTTGGCTTGAGCAGCATCTTTAAAGAAAACGGAATTTTCGCGGAATTTTTTAAGGTCGATCATAATAATCCTCTTAACAATGAACTCTTGTGCTTGTCCGGCTCAAAAGCCGACAATACAAGAACCTTCACAGAGTACCCCGTTTTTGCCTTCCATGCCAAGAAATTTCCCCGTAGGGCGTCTTGGTCATAGCCAAAGGCAATGACATCAGGTTTTTGTGCAAGAACACAGTGATACTCCCCCTCGACAGGGTCTCCAGGCACTACTTCATCAACAAACCCCGAATGCAAAAGCGCCTCTCGTCTTTGTGAAAAAGTATATTGCGGCTGTCTTCCCTTCAGTCGCTGGATAACATCGTCTTGCGCGAGTGAGACCCAGAGTTCCTCTCCATACTCTTTTGCTTTTGTAAGAAGATACTCATGTCCGGGATGCAGTCCATCAAACGATCCGAAGATCATGACTCGTGTCATACATCTTTTGATTTTGGCTTGAGCGTAGGAAAGAAAATAACTTCTTTGAGATTCGGTGAATTGGTAAGAAAAGCAACTAAACGATCAATACCGATAGCCATACCGCTTGTTGGAGGCATACCATATTCAAGCGCAGATAAAAAGTCTTCATCCAAAAATTGCGCCTCTTCACTTCCCTGTTCACGTAGTGCTTCTTGCTCCAAAAACCGTTTGCGTTGATCCAGAGGATCATTTAATTCGTGATAATACGCATTAATAATTTCTGCTCCTTCAACAACTAATTGAACAGAAGAGCTCTTGGTTGGATCTTCAGGGCAGGCTTTTGCGAGCGGTTTCAATTCAATAGGATAATCAAAAATCCAGGTTGGTTGCTGCAGTTTTGCACGTGCAGTCTTTTTATACAATTGATCGTAATGCTCACCAATTCCTACACAATTGCCGAAATCTATTTTCAACCCCTTTTCTTTAACCGCTTGTATCAAATTTTTCTCTTCTCGATATGCATCAATATCAATATCGCACGCCTCGATAATAGCTTGACGGAACGTTTTACGAGGCCATGCTAATGAAGAGTCGATAATATGGTTATCATAAGGAACGGACAATGAACCAATCGAGTGCTCGATAATGCATCTCATGATCTTTTCCAGAAAATCAACGAAGAAATCCTTACTCGGCACATAGGCCCAATAGAGTTCGATGGTGGTAAATTCAGGATTATGTGCGTAATCGATACCCTCGTTACGGAAGAGCCTGCCTATTTCGTATACTTTTTCAAAACCTCCAACGATCAATCTTTTCAAGTAAAGCTCAGGAGCAATACGTAAGTAAAGATCTGCATCAAGTGCGTTGTGATGGGTAATGAAAGGCCGAGCGTTTGCCCCTCCAGGAATAGGTTGCAAAATAGGTGTTTCAACCTCCAAAAATCCTTGTTCATCGAGAAAGCGACGGAGTGCAGAAATCATCTTTGATCGCACAACAAAACGTTGACGGACTTCTGGATTTGCAATCAAATCAAGCTCGCGTTGACGATAGCGCACCTCGACGTCTTGCAATCCATGCCATTTTTCGGGCAGCGGACGGAGTGATTTTGCTAAGTGACGAACGGCCTGCGTTAAAATGGATTGCTCGCCAGTTTTTGTAACATACGCGACACCTTCAATTTCCAAAAAATCACCCACATCCAAAAAGGAAAGAAGGGTTTCGTAGGCAGCATTCAGATCATCCAAACGTAGAACAATTTGTATCTCACCCGACTCATCACGCAAACGTAAAAAAGTAAGAGCACCAATACGACGTACAGCAATCACGCGACCAACAATCTTGACGACGTCTTTACCTTCCAAAAGTTGAGCAAATGTTGCAAGGACTTGAACAATGGTATGCGTGCGTTCGGGATTGACCGGATAGGGTTCAATACCCTGTTCGCGCATGGCGGCAAGGCGGTCTTTGCGAATGTCGATTTCTCCTTTTTCCATACAGGTTTATTTTACCTCAAGAATATCGTACGTCATGACGCCTGAGGGAACTGTAGCTTCAACCTTCTCTCCTTTTGCCTTACCGAGAAATGCCTGACCTAAAGGCGAAACGTTACTAATCTTCCCTTCCATAGGATTAGCCTCATGCGCACCAACGATACTAAAAGTCTTTTCTGTGCCGTTCACACGCACCACAAACGTTGAACCAAGAGAAATTTTACCGCCGCTTTGTTCATCAACAACTACTGCGGTTAATAACATCTGTTGAAGAGTGGTTACGCGGGTTTCGTTGTGGCCCTGCTGTTCACGTGCTTCGTGATAGGCAAAATTTTCGGAGAGATCGCCCATTTCACGGGCATCAGAAATTTTGGCAGCGATCTCTGGTCGCAAGGTTTTTAGACGATATTCTAGTTCCTGCTTTAATTCTTTTAAAGCAGAGGAGGAGAGGTAAGTGATTTGATTTTCCATATTTTTTAATCAAGAAAACGACGCTCGGCATAGACCAAGCATCGTGGGGTAAGATTTATGCATTAAATCATTCCCTTTCTTGTCCGTCAATATTTCGCTGTCCTTCACCAAAATACCATTGCAAAATATCACGTGCAACCGGAGAAGCAAGACTTGCATCACCCCCCTGCTCAATCAACACCGTAATCACCACTTCCGGGTCATCAAATGGCGCAAAACCGGTAAACCACGAATGAGGCGCGGCCGTTTGCGACCATTGAGCAGTACCGGTCTTTCCTGCCACGGCAACCGGCACACTTTGCATCATCTGCGCAGAACCCGCAGTCACCGTTTGTCGCATGGCGTCTTGTATAACGCTTGCAATATCTTCCTCAATAACCCGCTGTGATTGATCAATCTCTTTTTCATATCGCAAATGAGGCACAACCATGAGTCCATTATTGGCAATAGCAGCAATTGCTCGCGTGATCTGCAAAGGAGTGACGAGCACATCGCCTTGCCCAATAGAAACGTTGTACGTATCACCGATATACCAAGGCTCGCCTTTGGCAGCGAGTTTCCATGCTTTCGATGGCAGAAAACCCTCCGCTTCTCCGGGAAGATCAATATCAGACAAAACACCCAGGCCAAACACCCGGGCCCAATCCGTTAATTTTTCAACTCCTAATCCCACAAAATCACCCGTACCACCACCAATAGCATAAAAGTAGGTGTTCACCGAATCGGCAATCGCATGATAGACATTCGTAATGCCATGTCCACCCGCTCGCCAATCAGGAAAGAAGCGATCACCAAGCCACAAACCACCCGTCGATAGGAATGTTGTTTGCGGGGTAATAATGCCCTCGGTTAATGCCGCGGAAGCATACAAAGGCTTGATGGTAGAACCGGAAGGATACTCGCCCGAAATAACTCGATTAAAAAGAGGTGCGTTCGGGTCTTGAATAAGGGCCGTGTATGCATCCTGCGAAATTCCTCCAACAAAACTATTTGCATCAAATGCTGGATACGATACAAGTGCCAACACTTCCCCATTTTTCGGATTCATCATGACCACTGCGGCACGTTTTACAGGTGCAGCACCTAAACGCTCATTTAACACCCGCTCAATATACGCTTGCAATCGCGCATCAAGAGACAAGGTGAGATCAACTCCATCTTGCGGAGCGGTACTTTTGATCGTACGTAAATAACCCCCTCCAGCATCGACTTCCATTTCGGTTACACCTTGGATGCCGCGTAACAATGTTTCATACTCCTTTTCCAATCCCTGCTTCCCGATATCGTCAAAGGGTCGATAACCTTCACTGCGCATGGCTTCGTATTCGGCATCAGAAATGGAAGAAATGTAGCCAAGAACATGCGAAAGTGAGGGAATTTCAGTGGTGAGATATGAGCGATCTTCAGCAACTTCAACCCGCACATCAAAAGGGAGATTCTGCTGTGACATGAGTTTCATTGCGCATTCATACGAAAGCGTGTCATCAAGCAAAAAAACGTCGTAATCAGCCAGAAGCGCTTGGGCATAGGCATCAGTAAAACGCTGCATATCAAGGCCACACAAGAATGCGATCTGTGCAAATTGTTCCTGACGAAGATCTGTATTTTGGGAAAATGCACTTTGTTCAGCAAGTAAATGAAATTTGGGAATATTTTCCGCAAGCACAATACCATTACGATCAAAAATACGACCGCGATGAGCCAAGGTGACAACTTGTCGCAAACGATTGTGCTCGGCAAGTGCACGCAGCTGATTGCCTTGCAAGATTTGCAACTCGACTGCGCGTCCGAGATAAAAAATACCTACCGCCAAAAAACAACATGTCCCCACCAAAAAACGCGTGCGAGAAAACCACTGCCCCGCCAAAGAAGATACGGGCTGAGGTGTTTCTTCTGCAGACAAGGGCGAAGCAAAAATATCCTCCTCTTTTTTGAGATCTCCCTTTGGTGTATTGAGAAAAAATCCGAATAAACGAGACATAGGCACATGTTCTCTTAACCAATAAGCGATGGTCGTCGACGCCAAAAACGATAAAAGCTATATGCAAGGAGAGCATATGCCGTTATTGACCACAAAAATAATGCGATATTTTGATGAATGGCGGGAAAGGCTGAGGGAAGAAAAAGCAACACAAAAAGCAAGGCTAATGTGCCGAGATACGAAGAAAATGCGCGAGAACTTAGGAAACGACGGGCAATGCCGTACCAAAAAAGGGAAAGTGCTGCATGGGTCAAGAAAAAAAGAGCGCTATTATGCAAAAAGGCAGCGATCACATAAAGAGAGATGAAAAATACCAATGCATGCTCAGAATCGCAGACATAATTTAAAATTGCCCCATACAGCAATGTGAGTAAACAGAAAGAAAAAAGAATGGTCGGTACTCCACTAAAGGACCAAAAAAAGCCTCCGATCATACCTCCAAAGCCAATAAGAAGAAGGGGGATGAGTTGTTTCATAAGGCGAGATTTGCGACTACTTGTCCACTCGACCACATATCAGGATTTACAAGAGGAGAAACACGTGCACGTAAAAAAGGTGAGGCATCTGGGAAAGCAATTTCCGTAATGATACCCACGGGAATATCTATTGGCGTCATTCCTCCCAATCCACTCGTAACCAAAACATCTCCTACAATCACATCAGCATCTTTGGGAAGATACAGTAAATCAAGCCAAGCTCCAGTAGTCCCCACCGCCAAACCAATCGTTCGTTCTTTGCCAAGAACCATGACCGGTATACGACTTTGTGCATGTGAGAGCAAGCGCACAACCGCAGTATCTACCTGTACGCTCGTGACAACACCCGCCAGCCCCCCTTGCGTGACAATGGCATCGCCCATTTTTACTGAAAGATTCTCAGGAATGGAAAGAACAGCACTATGACTGTCGCTCGCATATCCTCGGGCAATAATTGTCGTTTCACCCTGATCTTGCTGAGGAATAACTCTCCCAAGCTGAGAGCTGAGTTGAGCCTTTTCCCAGGTGCACTGAGCGAATTCTGCTCGTAGTACCTCTTCTCCGGTAAATACATACCGCAGAGCAATGCCCACACGCATTAAACGTTCACCAATTCCTCCTTCGATATTTCGTAATATTCCTCCTACTATTGGTACTTTGTGCAGGAAAAGAAAAAGAATAGGCACAGCCAACAAGGGCAGCGAGCGAATGAGACGTGCACGAATGTCGGCAGATAAGCGCGGAATGCGACGCATAACATCTTATCGTCGATCGTCTTGTGTAGAAGGTAGCGCAATGGCTTGAGCAATATCAGGACGGCGTAATAGTTCACCCGCACCGCGAACGCCCGCTGTCATTGGATCATCAATTACCCGAACAGGAATATCGGTTTCGCGCGAAATTGTGCGGTCAATGCCGCGCAAAAGCGAGGTGCCACCAACCAGAATAATGCCGCGTTCATAAATATCAGCCACCAACTCGGCGGGTGTTGCCTCAAGGGTAGCTTTGATGCTTGTCACAATGGTGGAAATATTTTTGTGAATCGCTTCACGAATTTCTGCCTCACGCAACACGATTTGCTTTGGCAAACCGGTAATAAGATGTCGGCCACGCACTTCCATTTCAAACGGTGTTCCTGTTTCCATGGTACTTCCCAATCGCCACTTCACTTCTTCGGCAATCTTTTCTCCAATCAACAAACTGTACACATCACGAACGTATTGAATAATGTTGCGCGTCATTTCGTCTCCGGCAACCGTGAGCGTTTTAGAAGTTACCACGCCTCCCAAAGAAATAACCGCAATCTGCGTTACTCCCCCGCCCATATCAACCACCATCGAACCCACACTTTCCATAATCGGTAATCCCGCACCCACACAAGCAGCCAAAGGATTTTCGATGAGCGTTACTTCGCGTGCACCCGCGGAAAGTGCCGCGTCTTCGGCGGCTTTGCGTTCAACTTCGGTCGTTTCAAGTGGAACGGTCATCATCATGCGTGGACGAGGCAGAGGCGTGGGGATGTCTTCGTGTACTCGATCGATAAAGTAGCGCAACATTTTTTCGGTAACTTCAAAATCAGAAATCACTCCTTTTAACAAAGGGCGAATCACGGTCATGTGTGCCGGCGTTTTGCCCAGCATATCGCGAGCCGAAGTGCCCACCGCCACAATTGCCTGTAATCGGGTATTAATAGCCACCATTGACGGCTCGTGCATGACAATTCCCCGCTCGTGCACAAAGACACGAGTATGCGACGTTCCTAAATCCAACGCAATATCTTGAGAAAAACGACCAAAAAGCCGATTAAACATACAATCCTCGCAAAACGTTCTTTTTTACACGCTTTTTACGTTTTTTGCGCGTAGTGATTGAACCATGTAAAGGCCTTTTGGTGAAGTGAATTATGCACGGGTAAAAAAGGTAAACATTTGCAAAAGATGTTTTTTTCTGTTATATAAAGCAGTCGATTCTTTTGGGCCGAGGTGGCCTAGAAGCCGACTTTCCTTCGGAGTTACACATGCTGGGAGATATCCTCGGTTCTGCGATTCTTCTCATTCTGAAAATCGCGATCGCCGGAAGCTTCTTTTACCACACGTACAAAGCCGTGGATTTGACCTACACTCCTGATAGGGATCAGAACCTCATCGGAAAGCATCGGTATTTCTCCATTCTCCTCCTCCTCGTCATAATCGTTATTAGCCAGAACGAGCAACACAAAGAACAGGAGAACAAACGGGATTGCTCCACCGAGGAGATCACGGGGACTCTGCTGAAGTAGTACAGCCTCTCTCGTCGTTCTCCCGAGCCTCGTCCTGAAGACCCACGTCTTCAGGGCTCATCTCTTCTTGCGATATATTTATCGTAGGTGGAGATGAGATAGAATCTATCTCTCATTCGCAACACATCGGGCCTCGCCCAATTCACAAGGAGTACATCGTGATACACGTTAATAATGCCTCTCGAAAACTATTCGTCAGATTCCTCTTTCCCGGTACATACGTCTCCGAGGAGACCGAACGGCAAGTCGATCACGACGATCCCGCACAGGTCGAACTACCACCCGAAGCCTATGGTTTCGAATTCTTCAGCCGTATCCATGCATCAGCGATCGAGGACGGCAAAACCGTCGAACTCACAGGAGGAGAACAAGCCCAACCGGGCCTGTACTATCCCGGTGGCAAGATCTACAGCATCGGACAGATCGAAGCGACCTTCGGTCACGACAGGGAGTACGATGCGCTCATCGACAACATGCAAACCAACGGCTGGCCGCACGTCGTCCAGACCTGCACTGGTCTGTGGCGCCGCTTCAGGATGGGTATCGATCACATCGTCCTGAAGACGCCGAGCTGAGCTCATCATCACCATCTCGCGCGTTCCGCGAGCAGAGAGTACCCGTCTTGTCGGGCCTCTGCCGACGAGACGCGCTCTTTGTTTTGCGAAATATATTTCTCCTACGAAACACGACGAACTTGTTGTTCTTCCCAAAAAAGAAACAGGAATTCTAAAATGCCCGCACCTACAATAATAAAAAAGAATGTGAGCGAAGAAAAAATACGTGCATTCACCAACAGCAATGCGCCGATGACGAGACAAGCGAGTACTATTCCCTGACGAAATGAACGAACAATCACACGCAAAAAAACCGACTCTTCATGCGACTTTACGCGAGCAAGACGAATAACGGTTCCGATAATTGCGGCTAGACCAAGCACGGAACAAAAAAGCGTAATATAAAATGCAAAAAATCCTGGCAAACCTGCGGTCGCCGGATCGAGCATGTACAACACAATGGCCCAGGCCGTTAGTGATGCCAGAGTTCCGAGCGAAAGAATAAGGACGTAGTGACGAATGTTCATACTCTTTCCTAAGTATACTCCTTCCAAATCTCTGTTCGTAATTGGCATTGCGGATGAACGGTTAGTGCAGGAAAAGCACATTCTAATGCGCGAGCAACATCATGAGCTGTTTTTTGCATAGCATACATGGCAGCAGCATGACGACAAGCAAAAAGCAAAGTGCCATCTTTGTAACTCACGATACGCACATCGTTCACAAGTGGCGTATCGGCAGCGATCTCAACAAACAAACGATTTGCTTCCGCAATTACTCGGGAAGCAGTGAGTTGAGCACCAATGTGATGACGCTTGCTGAAGGAGGACAGCAGGGATGGCAGCGCTTTGGGAGTCTTCATAGTTACATTTTTGCTGCCGGACAAATATCTTTAAAATCACAATATTTACAAATTCTCTCATTCGGTGTGGGCGTAAAATCTCCGACGCGAATGTGAGCGATTGTTTCTCGAATTTCTTCACGCAATTTGTCTTTGTCTTTATCGGTAGGAACAAAAGAAACCGTTGTATTATTTTCTAAATAATAATACGTCAAGGCTTGCACAAGCATGGGTGGTGCAAAACACTGTTCAGCCGCAAGTGCATAGAGCACTAATTGTCGCTTGTCGTCCCATTCCAATTTTGTTTTTGGACTTCCGGTTTTATAATCAATAATTTCCACTCCACCTTCAACGGTATCAATACGATCAATACGACCTTTCACCGCAATATCATCAATTTTTAAATGAAAACTCGCTTCAAGCTTCCACGGCTTGGGAATATTTCCTACAAGACGCTCATAAAAATCTTTTAAAGAGGCTCGACCCAAATTTCGATATTCTTCTTTTATCTCCGCCGATGGATACCATTCATCAATGAAATGCGCGTCGTAGAGGGTAAGCAATTCTTGCAAAGAAGGTAGCGTGTTGGAAGCCCCAGTTTCACCAAACAACGTTACTTGCACCGCTTGTTGCGAATGCATAAGTTGTTCGAGATAACGTTGTAAGGTGTTGTGCATGCTTTGCCCAAAAGACAACTGATGTCGGCCAAAGGTAGGAATATGCAAAATATGCGCGTACCGATATTGCGCCGGACAAGAAGCAAAGGAAGAGATTTGCGAAAAGCTTAATTGCTTTAACGCCTGCTCAGGCACAGAAAATGGTAATGGCGTTGTAGGAGTTTTATCAATAAATGATAAAGAGACTGGCTTTTCTTTCTTTTTAGTTGAGGGAGTTGATTCGGCAAGAAAACCCAATTCCTGTAAGAAACGAGAAGGTTTGCGCAAGCGACTTCCGCCATAATCATCGGCAGAAAAAAGAAAGAGACCTTCTTTGGCACGCGTCATAGCCACATAAAAAAGTCGACGCTCTTCCGCAACGTGATCGTCGAGTTCGGGCGCTTCCCTTACAAGACCCGGAGGCAAGGGCAAGGCTTCCGTTCGTGATACGGAAGGAAAACGCTGTTCGATCAAATTAACCACAAACACATACCGAAATTCTAAACCTTTTGCCGCATGCACCGTCATCACATGCACCACATCTGGTCCACCTTCGATATCAGCAGCAACTTGTCCACCCTCACCTGCCTCACGCTCGGCATCAAATTCTTCCAAAAAGGCACGGATATGCTTTTGCTCAGGATTCATTTCTACAAACCGCTTGATGCGTGCTAAAAATTGTTCGAGTTGCCGATACATTTCCTGCTGCGTTCGCTCATCAAAGAAAGCAACATCCGCCAACAAGCCGCTCTGCTTAAGTGCGGTGACCAAAAACTCGGTCGCACTTTGCTGTTTGGCAGCGCGGTTCAACGTTTCTAACAATCCTAAAATGGTAAATAAACGATTGCGCCCTTCCATACTTAAACCCATGGCATCGCTAACGCGCCGCATAGCTTCAAGAAGCGGCATGCCTTTGCGTCGAACGAAAAAGAGGAGCGCCTGTACGTCTTGTTCCGACAGTCCCAAACGTGGATGCGATAAAACGCGATACCACGCTGGTCCATGATAAGGCTCGACTGCCACGCGCAGATAGGCTAACAGATCGAGAATAAGCGGCTTACTGTAAAGTCCCGACATGGCCGAAAAACGAAACGGAATACCAAAACGTTCAAACGCCTCTAGAAACGGTTCCGCTGAATCATTTGCTCGCACGAGCAAACAAAAATCTCCCCAATTCGCCTCGCCCTTCTCGACGAAATCCAAAATCGTCCGCACCGCCGCCTGTACTTCATCGTTTTGCGTTGGCATGTGTATATGCTTCACAAAACCAGCATGTGGATGATGTGAAAGCAGTGCTTTGGAAATTCCTTCAGCAACTTCTAATCGGTGAGGATTGTTTTTGGTGATGAGCGTATAAGCGGCATCAAGCACCTCTTTGGTACTGCGATAATTTTCAACGAGCACGACACGTTTAGCATCAGGAAAATCAGCACGAAATTGTAAAATGTTTGCGAGCGCCGCGCCACGGAATTTATAAATCGCCTGGTCATCATCACCCACGACCGTAATATTCCGTTCTTTCCCGGCCAACAGTTTTACCAGCTGATACTGAATACTGTTGGTGTCCTGAAATTCATCAACGATAATTTGTTTAAATTGCTCTTGATATTCTTTTAAAATATTTGGTCGCTTTTGAAATAGCTCAAGTACATTGAGAAGTAACCCTCCAAAATCCATCGCGCTTTGTTCAGCAAGGAGTTGCTCATAGGTTGCATATGCAGCAGCCAACTCACGCCACTTCAGCATCTCTACCTTTGCTTCATCAGTAAGCGTTGTGAACGCCTCGGGTGCACCACCAGATTTTTCCGTCAGTATTTCTTCTACCCGCGTTGCATATGCAGAAGGAAAAATTCCTTCATCTTTACAACGAGAAAAATGTTTCAACAGTTGCTGTAAGAATTTGGTTGGATTGCCTCGTGGACGGAAATATTCAAGCGCAAAACGATCAAGATATCGACGAACCAAGAGCCACGTATCAATCTCGTTGAGCAAGCGGAAATCGGGAGATAGACCAATATGTATAGCGTGCATGCGTAAAACCTTTTCACAAAAAGCATGAAAGGTGGAAATATGGACATCAACATATCCCATTGGCAACAAACGATCGACACGCTCCTCCATTTCCGTCGCCGCTTTATCGGTAAAGGTGAGGGCAAGAATTTCGTGCGGTAACACCTTTTTAGTTGCCAGTAACCAAGCAATACGCCGCGTAATCACCGTGGTCTTCCCCGTTCCGGCACCCGCAATAATCATGAGTGGTCCTTGGGTATGAGTAACCGCTTCACGTTGCGCGGCATGAAGATCGATCAGTAAATGCTCGGCATCATGATGCTCCATACTATAAGCCCGCCGCTAAACTACTTGCAGCTTGTACAAATACCTGAAGTCCCTGAGGTGTTAATAGCCACAGTGCAAAGCCAATATGTACCGCTACCAACATCCAAACCAAAACTCGGTACAAAGTATATAAATCATTCCCGTCATGCGATACGGATGATGAAAAAAGGGGAGGTGCATAAAGCGAGAATGCTTTCATGACCATACCCAGCGAAATCACGGTAAAAAATATGACCCATCCTGGCTCTTGCTGTAACCCGTAGCCTAAAGAAAAAAACAAAAAAGGAAAAGGTGCGCACAACATGACGAGAATAGGAACTTTCTCGATCTTTTCCTGTTCATCAGTTTCTTGATTTTTTACAGAAAGGAGGAACGATCCAACACCAAAAAGCATCGTTGGTAATAACATGAGTGCGGCAATAATTCCCGCCGGACCCGTACTTGCGGTCAGGAAAAAGAGTGCTATCAGGAACATCTGCAGGAAGTGAACGAAAGCAAAACGCGCAGACTTGTGCCATACCAACAAAAAGCTGTAGGCAAACAGCACGATGCCCACAAAAAGATAGACCCCAAGTACCCATCCGTTTTGTTGTAAGACAACATCGAGCACATATCCTAAACGCAGCATGTGCACAAGGCTGATAATGGGAAGAAAAAGCATGATAAGCGTGCGCAATGGTTCAGCAAAGACACGATGCTTTTCAAAAAAGACCGACAAGAAAGGTACCAACCCCGCAACAAGCAACAATCCCATGCTGCTCAGCAAAAAACCAAGCTTCATCAGCAAGACATGATTTTGTGCTACCTGGGCCGCAATTGAAGTAATTTGACTCATGTCCGCAAGCATCGTATAGGTCCAAGCCCACTCTCCATGCGCCAAAAAGATCGCCGTACTAACCGCACCATATCCGATTATCACGAACAGTAAACCTATACTACTCAAACGAACACATCGTTCAATGCCCTTCCAATCAGGAGATGGCAGCCCACGAACGCCATGCACAAGGCAAGTTACGAGTGCGCCCACCATACCGATGATGACGAGAGGCAACGCATCGGCGAGCAAGGTTAGGAGGAGAAAAAAACCACACAGAAAGAAAGCCGTGATATGGCGCATGAGCATGATGCGCGAAAGAACACCCTTTTTGTACCCATCTGCCCAAGAAAATCCAGCAAACAGAGAGATCATCATGAACATGCTCGCAAAAGCAAGTAAACAGAGCGCAGTTGTAAAATCCACCTTTAACGTCGCCAAAGGGGCATAGACTGCTACCACTCCCGACAGATGAGGAATCGCGAGTGCAAGAATGGCTATAGCATCAATCAATACCATTCCAAAAAAACCCATGCGCATGGAGCGTTCTTTGCACGGTATCAGCGGCAAGAGTGCCGAAAGAAAGAAGAGAAGAAGGATGGCGACAGGGGGCATAGATTTAGAGAAAGAGGCTCAAAAGAATAATCACGAGCACCACGAGAACGAAGACTGCACTCGTGGGTGCTATCGTAGCTATGTTGTCAGCCCCGTGAGTTACGACACGATCAGCATTCAAGAACAAACGCTGTACGCGAGTAGTCACTAAAGCGATTCCTTTTTGAATAAACACATCTAGACGCTGGAGAAATGAAATGATTATTTCCGAAAGAGTACTTATGTGTTTTTTGATCAAGGTAACAAGAACAGGTTTTTCGTGTTGCAACACCGTGGCAATCGTCACAACAAGCATGAGTATCAGTGTGGTGTAGGTAAAGAGTTTTATGGGCGCCAATGAGGCTGTACCAAAAACGATCACTCCCTCCGAAACCAAATCCGTACCCAATGTCACGAGTAAGAAAGGAAGAATGGGGATCAAGAAAAGATTGGCAATACATGCCAGAAAGAGTCCATACCACTTCATTCCTTGATAATTATTCATTGTGTTTTCGGACGATGCTTGAGAAAGCAAGATTTTCCTTATCAATGTCAGCAGCATTACGCCGATCATGAGTCCGGTCATGATCAAAACAATGGCTATAAACACTGAAAAAGAAGAAGCTTGTGGAAGCGCTGCAATTGTTCCCGTAAAGAAAAGCCACATTGCCGACCACATGACTGATCCGGGTAGTCCCACGGCAAACAAGGCAAGCATCGTCCGCGTCCATGATGTTGATGAAAGCTGAAGCAGCACCTCTGTGCTCAATACTCGAGCCAAGATCATGAAGAAACAGGCAAAGAGCAATGCCTGAACCGGTTCAAAAATACCCAACGCTCCAATAAGGAGTGTCATGGCTGCAGCAATAAGGATGAGGACAAGTTGCGCTTGTCCCATGCGCTGCCAAAAAAGTTCAGCCGAGGCACGCAAAAGACGATAGCTTGCACCTACCCCCCCAAGGAGCAACACACCCAAAGTCACCGTAAAAAGAATTGGCTCACTGCCTGTCAATAAAAAGAGGGTGAGACGGAAGAAAATGTAGACAGCAGCGATATCCAAGCCAACAGGTAAAACAACGGCAATCATTCCCAGTCCAGTAATGATCGCAATAGTTCCAAGCAAGAGTGTTTGACTAGGAAGTTGAGGAATGATCATCGCCATGGTAGGAAAATCAACCAACAATGCCCCACCTGATAATGCCAAAAGTCCACCGCCCAACAAAAAGATTCCGGCAATGGCTAAACCCTTGTGAGCAATGGAGGATGAGATTGCGAGTGTACACAACAGGACCATGCTCGAGAGCAGCAGTACCACCATGCTCGAAGCCGTCAGTACCCCTAACGCCGATAGAAAGGTGATGAAAAAGAGAACGGGATGTATCTTCCCTCTCCTTCCTAACCATTGCCAAACTGCCGAGATCGAGAGTAAACAAACAAAAATGGCCGCAAAGCGATCGAGCGTAAAGCCCAGTCCATACAACATGGTCCACGCGGTTGAAGGGAATTCTATCAATGTTTTCCAGCCCATCAACACCTCAAACCCCGGAAAAAAGACCGCTCCAATAAGCACGAGTCCGAGAACTCGACCAAGAAACCCGCACACCTTTCTCCCCGAAAATGACCAGCGCATAGGCAAAAAAGACATCATAAACTGTCAGTAGTGTAGGCAAAAAGTAAGGTATTAGGCTATGAGCTCAGTGGATAAGAAAAACGAGAGATCGTTTATCTCTCGTCTCCCTGCGTAATTGTTCGTCCCTTGCCTTTTCCTTTCAAAGCAACCTTGTAGCGAACGAGCTCACGTTCAAGCGCGGCTGCGGCGGCGGCATACGAAACATCATCAGCAAAACGAACCTGCTTCTTCGCTTCTTCCGCTTCTTGCTTGGCTTTCTCAATCGCAACCAGCTCAAGCTCATCTGAACGCTCGGCGGTATCGGCTAAGATCGTGAGGGTGTTGTTCGTAAAGGAGAGAAAACCCGTTGAAAGCGCAAAAAGCTCTTCTTTTCCTTTGGAACGTACGCGCATCTCCCCTGGAGCCAGTAACGATGAAAGCGCGATGTGACCGGGAAAAATCGTAATTTGACCGGTGGTTGTAGGTACGATAAGAGCATCGGCTTCGCCGGTAGCAACCGTTCTTTCGGGAGTGAGGAGGGAGTATATAAGAGGCATAGAGAAAGACCCTACCCACTCACCTCATCAATACCTCCCTTCATGTAAAATGCCTGTTCAGGCTTATCGTCGTGTTTACCTTCGAGAATTTCTTTAAAGCCACGAACGGTTTCGGATACAGGAACGTATTTTCCTGGAGCGCCGGTAAATTGCTCGGCAACGTTGAAGGGTTGCGACAAGAACCTCTGGATTTTACGAGCACGAGCGACCGTACGCTTGTCATCCTCCGATAACTCATCCATACCCAAGATAGCAATGATGTCTTGCAAATCTTTATAACGTTGCAACACCTTCTGTACGCCACGAGCAACTTGGTAATGTTCATCACCAACAATGTTTGGATCAAGAATAGTCGAGGAAGAATCGAGTGGATCAACGGCCGGATAGATAGCAAGTTCAGCAAGTGCACGCGACAACACCACGGTCGAGTCCAAATGACCAAAGGTGGTTGCGGGAGCCGGGTCGGTTAAGTCATCGGCAGGAACATAGACGGCTTGAATCGAAGTAATCGATCCTTTTTGGGTTGAGGTGATGCGCTCTTGCAGTTGTCCCATTTCGGTTGCCAAGTTTGGTTGGTAACCCACGGCCGACGGAATACGACCAAGAAGCGATGATACTTCACTTCCCGCTTGCGTAAAGCGGAAGATGTTGTCGATAAACATGAGTACATCGCGATTTTCTTCATCGCGGAAATATTCAGCCATGGTCAAACCGGTTAATGCCACACGCGCACGAGCACCTGGTGGTTCGTTCATCTGACCGAAAACAAGCACGGTTTTATCGAGCACGCCCGACTCCTTCATTTCCATGTACAAATCATTTCCCTCGCGCGTACGTTCACCAACACCCGCAAACACCGAATAGCCACCGTGTTCCTTTGCGATGTTATGGATGAGTTCTTGAATAAGCACGGTTTTGCCCACGCCAGCTCCACCGAACAAACCCGTTTTTCCACCTTTCAACAGCGGACAAATAAGATCAACAACTTTGATACCGGTTTCAAAAACTTCAGCCTTCGTTGATTGTTCAACAAATGCCGGCGCACCCTTGTGAATACCATCAGTCTTTTTGGTTTTTACTACACCAAGACCATCAATCGGTACACCGGTAACATCCATCATGCGACCAAGTGTCTCCGGACCGACCGGTACGCTGATAGGTTTTCCGGTCGCCTCTGCATCCATGCCACGAACCAAACCGTCGGTTGAGCTCATGGCGATAGTACGTGCAATATTGCCCTCAAGGTGTTGAGCGACCTCAAGAACAAGCGTTTGCTCGTTGTGTGTAACGGTAATAGCCGACATCAATGGAGGAAGATCACCAGTAAAGTGAACATCAACCACCGGACCAATAATTTGTGCGAGAGAACCTTTCATAGGAGTGTTTATATTATTCCAGAGCTGCTTTACCACTGCTGATTTCGGCAATTTCTTGCGTAATCGCGCTTTGACGGGCTTGGTTATACGTGAAACTGAGCGCACTGAGCATATCACCCGCCGCATCAGAAGCATTCTTCATCGCAAGCATCCGCGACGCATGCTCGGAAGCAACGGATTCGAGCAACGATTGCCACAGCAGCGTTTCCGCGACCATCGGCAGCAATCGTTCGAGCAATTCCGCCGGTGAAGGTTCGAAAAGGGCTTCCGTGTTTTTTTGAGCTGTTGCCGAAGCGGGAGTTGCAACTGGTAAAAGTGTCATTGCTGCTGGTCGTTGACTAATACCAGAAACAAAATCGGTATAGATTACACGCACTTCACGATAGGTTCCCTGCATAAAACCTTCAAGCGCCAAACGTGCAACCGGCAATAAATCAGCAAAGGTGGGGTGATTGGAAAGGGCCGAAAAACGAGCAACAATTGATACACCGGCTCGTTGCAACGCATCGCCTCCCTTGCGACCAACCGCAACCACCTCAACATCTTCCTGAGACAATGCACGAACTTCGGCAAGCGCTAATTTTGCAATATTCACATTTAATCCACCCGCTAAACCTCTATCAGAAGAAAAAACAATAAAGAGCGTTTTCTTGGCATTCGCAGTTGGGTGGAGCAAACGATGAGTGATGTTTTCCGGCAATGAAGTCGTCGTTTCCGCCAGTGCCTGTGCTAATGTTTTAGCAAACGGGCGGCTTTTCATGGTTTGTGCAATGGCCCGACGCATTTTCGAAGCAGCCACAAGCTCCATCGCTTTGGTGATTTTGCGGGTATTGCGCACAGACTTCATGCGCGCTTTAATGGCTTTTCGCGTTTGTGCGGCCATAAATATTAGACGTTCGTTGAAAAGTTTGCGACGAAATCTTTGAGATACGTGTCAATCTCCGTTTTTACCTCAGCAGACACTTCCTTGTTTTCAGCAATCTTGCGCAACAATTCTGCGCCAAGGCCTTTCATTGATGCTAACAATTCGCTTTCGAAACGCATAACATCAGCAACAGGAATGGTGTCGAGATAGCCATTGTTGAGTGCATACATGATGATTGCTTGTTCGGAAAAATGAAGCGGGGCGTATTGCTTTTGCTTCATCACCTCCATCGCACGACGTCCGCGTTCAATCTGCTTCTTTGTCGTTTCATCAAGATCAGTAGCGAATTGCGCAAAGGCTTCCAATTCACGGTACTGTGCCAAATCAACCTTGAGTGTTTTGGCTACATTTTTCATGGCCTTGGTTTGCGCAGCCGAACCGACACGCGATACCGAGTTACCAATGTTCACCGCCGGACGCTGACCCTTGTAAAACAGGTCGGTTTCCAAGAAAATCTGTCCATCGGTAATAGAAATGACGTTGGTAGGAATATATGCCGAAATATCACCACCTTGTGTTTCGATAATCGGCAACGCGGTGATTGAACCACCACCATGCTCTTCGTTGACACGTGCACTGCGTTCCAATAAACGTGAGTGAAGATAAAAAACATCACCTGGATACGCCTCACGACCTGGCGGACGACGCAACAACAACGAGATTTCACGATAGGCCCAGGCATGTTTAGAAAGATCATCGTACACAACAAGGACATCATCACCTTTGGCCATGAAGTATTCGGCTAACGTACAGCCGGAGTATGGCGCGATGTACTGCATAGCTGCAGGATCGGATGCACCTGCCAAAACAATGGTGGTGTACTCCATTGCACCCGCTACCTGTAAACGGGCCATGAGTTGCGCAATCTTTGATTCCTTTTGACCAATGGCCACGTAAATACATTTTACATTTTCACCTTTCTGATTAAGAATCGTATCAATTGCCAATGCGGTTTTTCCGGTTTGACGATCACCGATAATAAGTTCGCGCTGTCCACGACCAATCGGAATAAGGGCATCAATCGCTTTAATACCCGTGTGCATTGGCACGCTCACTGATTTACGCGACATGACGCCTGGTGCGATTTTTTCTACCGGAGCAAATTGCTTCGAGGCAATTGCACCTTTTCCATCGATAGGATTACCAAGGGGATCGATCACGCGACCAATAAACGCATCACCAACCGGTACCGACAAAATGCGGCCCGTGCCCTTCACGGTATCGCCCGCCTTGATCGTCGTAACGTCCCCCAAAATCATGGCGCCAACCGCACCTTCTTCAAGGTTCAACGCAACGCCCAACACATCACTAGAAAATTCAACAATTTCTTGACTCATGACGGTCGACAGTCCGCTAATACGCGCCACGCCATCGGCAACAGATAAAACTGTTCCTACCTGCTGTTCTTTTACGGATGTTTCAAAACGTGCAATTTCTGCACGCAAGGCGTCAAGAATGTCGGTTTTTTTTGCTGCCATACAACAGATTAAATACTTTTTTCAAGAGAAGCTTCTAGCGTCTGCAAGGCACCCAGTGCCGAACCGTCGATCAGTCGGTCATCTACGCGCACAATCGCGCCACCCAATAACCGAGGATCAATAACGGTGTGAAATTCTGCACTTCCTGCCTTTTCTTCGAGATGCTTTTTTAATTCAGCAGGCAAACGATAAGCGCTTGTGACCGTTACCTTTGACGCACCAAATTCTTCTGCCCATGTTGCATCGCAGGCACGAAGCAGTTCGCGCGATCGGGATAATAGTCCCTGTTCGCGCAAAAAGTGCACCACCTCGGCAACGGCTTTATCGAGCTGCTTGTCGGGTACTTCGGCCAAGGTGCGAATAATGGCGCGAGCAAGAGGTTTGATGTTTGATTTCATACTTACGTCATCTTTCTCACCACTTCCTCAGCCATGGATGTTGATTTCTTTTCATCAATTTGGCTAGCGACAATCTTCGTTGCCGCCGCAACCGCAATTTCGACCACATCTTTACGCATAGCCATCATCATCGCCTGTCGTTCGGCATCAAGCTGTTCCTTCCCTTTTGCAATAACTCGTTCAACTTCTTTCTTGGCCGCTTCAACCATTTCTACCTTGCGAATTTCGGTGTCGGTTAGTGCCTTGGTTGTGAACGCATCAGCTTCTTGACGAGCGGCGCGCAAAATATCTTCTTTTTCTTTTTGCGCTTGTGCCAGCTTCTGCCCGATCGCTTCAGCGTTTTTGACGCTTTGCGCAATTTTGTCTTCCCGTTCGTGCAACGCACGCAAAATGGGTTTGTAGGCAAATTTCCACAACACCAACAACACCAACAAAAAGTTAACAAGCTGCGCGATAAACAGATCAGTGCGCAAGCCAAAAGTACCGATCACGCCTGCGATACCGCCAGAAGATGCTTCCTCGGTGGAAGCATGGGTGGTAGCCGTAGGTGATTCGGTTTCGTGCTGAGTAGTAGGGGCAGTAGTAGCCATAATCAAGCCAAAGAATCTCCGGAATGTAGTGGAAAACCACTACACAACCGCAAATACCTTAGAGGGTAAAAGCAATGATGAGTGCGTAAATGGCAACGGCTTCCGCAAAAGCCATACCAAGAAGCATCGGCGTGAACATTTCCTTACGGGCTTCGGGGTTGCGACCGATGCCTTCCATTGCCGAGCGTCCAATCAAACCGATCGCAATTGCTGGTCCAAAACCACCAACCGCGATAGCCAACGCCTTTGCAAAAAGCGTCATTGTTGCTGCATCCATACAAGAAGTTAAAAATGAATGACTGAACGTCGAGCATATTCGACGTTCCGTGGTTCACTTTTAGCCAGCGTGGGCATCGGCCTCGTGCGTGTGTTCGTCATGGTCGCCATGTTCTTCGGTAGCGATAGTCAGAAATACCAACACCAGTGTAGCAAACACCGTTGCCTGAATAAGACCAACAAGAATTTCCATGAACATGAAAGGGATAGGAACCAGATACGACACCAACGATAACATGACGGTCATGAGAATTTCACCAGCAAACACATTTCCAAATAAACGTAATGATAACGAAGCGACACGCGCAAATTCTCCGATGATCTCAATAAGGCCAACAAAAAACTCAATAACCGCTGTCACAATAGCCATTGGTCCTTTAGGAATAGCGCGGAAGATGCCACGAATATTCACGAATTTAGAAACATAATTCACAAAACCCGTTACACGAATACCCACAATCTGCACCACAAGCAACGACAAGGCTGCAAGAGCCAAAGTAAGATTCAGATCAGCTGCTGCCGGACGCAACAGAGGAATGAGCTCAGTATGGCCATGCACTTCTCCCCAGATACCAATGGTTCCTGTTCCTGGCAATAGTCCCATCCAATTATTAATAAGAATAAAGAAAAAAATGGTGGCGACTAACGGGAAGAATGCGAGCGCTTTTTTTCGATTTCCCGTAATACCTTCCATCTGATCGAGAAACCAAACAATGACGGCTTCAATGAGATTATGGACGCCCCGTGGAATAAGTGCGCCCTTTCGGCGAGAAGCGATGAATGCGACAAGAACAAAAAATCCGGCTGCAATCCAGGCATTGAGCATGGAATTGGTGACCGGAAATGTACTGATATGAAAAAGCGGCTCAGCGGCCAAGGCAGCCGGTGCAAAACGTATCGCAGGCGATAAGGAAGAACGCTTTTCCAGGTGCATAACAAACAAAAAGCGGGGGTAGTATACGATTTTTGTAGGCCGAGCGTCAAGGAAGTGTGGAAAGAAAAGGGGTTAAGGTGGTTAAAATGGTTAAGGGGTTATCTGAAACATGCGTTCTGCATTTTTTACGGTTTGTTCAGCCACTTTTTCCAATGGGAGATTGAACATATCGGCAATTTTTTGAGCAGTTTCGACAACATATGCAGGCTCATTGCGTTTTCCGCGATATGGCGTCGGGGCGAGATACGGCGCATCAGTCTCGATCAATATCGATTCGAGAGGAACATGGGGCACCACTTCGGCAACATTTTTTCCGAACGTGATAATGCCGGAAAAAGAGATCATAAAGCCGAGCTCAACATACTTCATAGCTTCATCAATCGTTCCCGTAAAACAATGAATCACTCCTCGTCGTAATAATCCGCCGTGAGCGATCTCTTCTTTGATGAGATCAGTCATGTCGACATGCGCATCTCGGCAATGGATAACCACAGGCTTTTGTAACTCGGTAGCAAGCTGCAGTTGTGCTCGTGCAACAGCCTGTTGATCCGTCATTATCCGTTGCGATCCGTCATCATCTGTTTTCAACCGATAATAATCAAGACCGAATTCTCCGATCGCAACAACCTTTGGATTCTGCGCCAACACTCGAAGTTCATCGAGATTCACTCTTCCCTCTTCATCAATAACACCTTGGTGCGTCATCCCTTCTGGCAATTCGTTGTCATCATGATAATCCGGTGCATGCACGTGACACGGGTGAATACCTACCGCTGCCCAAACGTCGGGATGGACATTTGCAAAACGCACAGCAGCTTCGTTGGTATATGCAGTTGTTCCCACGGTCAACATACCAACCCCCGCCACACGCGCACGAGCCATAACTGCATCAACATCTTCTTTATAGGCTTCAAAAGAAACGTGACAATGGGAATCAAAAAAACGAAACATACACTAAAGCCAACCTAAACCAGACAACATTCGGATGCCATAACCGACAGCCTGTGATGAAAGTAATAAAGCGCGCCAAGTTGCATCGGTAATAAATTGTACAGAAAGATAACTTACACCAAGAATGACGGCCACCGCCTCTACCAATCCTACTGCCGCTCCACCCAGATGATTTAATAAACCTACACCCGGAATAATGGAAAATAATCGTCGTACAAGATCCAGAGCGGCAATGATAAGATTTACAATTATTCCCACCAACACCGCAATCATGAGAAAAGCAAAAATGAGTGCGATGGGATGGACAGAGAAAGGAATACCCACCACATCTTCCAGCCAGCTAATACTCCAAATACTCACAACAATACTCACAACCAAACTCACGAGCCCGCCAGCCATTCGCACAAATCCACGTCGCCAACCAAAGATAAAAAATCCGATTGCAACAAGGGCAAAAAGTATATCGATGTGAAAGGAAGTGAGCATAGAGATTGTCAGAGGGGGCCTTTACTCTTCTCTTTTTGGAAATAACGGCGCACCATATTCTAATTTTTCGCCGCTATATCGACGGACAATTTCTTCACCGACCGTTGGCATAACTGGCATCAATGCATACCCGATCCAACGAATCATGACTGCAAGTTCGGACAATGTTTTTTTGCATGCGACCGGATCGGTTTTGGCCGTACGAAACGGTGCTTCATCATCGATTTTTTTATTGGCTTCATCAATTGCCTGCTGAACGATTTCTAAATAGCGTTTGAAATCGCGATTTTCGATTTCGGTGTGTAATTGCGTATCGTGGTCGAGGGAGACGGGTCGACGACCCGTCTGTACGTCGACATGGCCATCAAAATATTTATTGGCCATGGCGGCGACACGGCCAACTAAATTCCCTAATCCGTTTGCCAGTTCATTATACCGCTCTTCCAATCGCGCTTTTGCAATGTCACCGTCACCCACAAGCGGCAAATCACGAAGCAACAAATAGCGTGTCGCATCAACGCCGTAGGTATCAATCAATTCTTTTGGCGCAATGACGTTTCCAATCGATTTTGACATTTTCTCGCCTTCAACGGTCAAAAATCCATGCACAAACACTTCATGCGGTAATGGCAATCCGGCCGATAGCAAAAATGCTGGCCAATAAATAGCATGAAAACGGACAATATCTTTGCCGATAACCTGTATGCGTGCGTCTGCCTGTTCCCAAAAGGTTTTATACGTCTCGGCATCATCTGCAAATCCAAGCGCGGTAATATAGTTTGACAGTGCATCAACCCACACATACATCACTTGGGACTCATCGCCCGGTACCGGCACGCCCCAATTCTCTGCACGTGCTACTGATCGAGAAATACTAAAATCTTGTAACCCCTTTTTTACAAATGAAAGCATCTCGTTACGTCGTTCGTCTGGCCACACTTTCAAACGATGCTTCATGCCGCGGTCATTGACGTATTCTTCGCCGATCAACAATTTCTCGATAGCATCCTGATAACGAGAGAGTTTAAAAAAGTAATTTTCTTCTTTAATGGTTTCAACGGGCTTTCTGTGGGTAGGACAAAGATTTCCATCAAGTAAATCTATTGCGTCGTAAAAGGCTTCACATCCCACACAATACAATCCTTCATATGATCGTTTCTCAATATCTTCTTTCTTCATCATGGACCACAACTTTTGCGCACCGCACATGTGGATGTCATCACGAGTACGAATAAAATTCCGGAATGACGCATCAAGATTTAAAAGCTCATCAAGCTCCCGAAATGCCGCTGAGAGACGAGCAACAAATACTTCAGTCTCTTCCCCGGCATCACGTGCGGCACGAACATTTTTTAAACTATTATCATCACTACCAAATTGACCACGAACGGTTTCGCCTTGTGCTTTATAATAGCGCAACAATGCATCAACCTGAATAAGCTCGAGCGCGTATCCAACGTGCGGAGTGGAATTAACGTAAGGAATGGAAGCAGTAATATAACGCGTCATAATGGAACTTTTGTATCATAAAAAATACGAGATCACAAATACTAACCTCGTATTAATCTTCATTGTTTGTTTTGAAACCAATTGGTCGCCTTTTTGGTTCTTCATCTTCTTCGAGCAATTTTCTAATCGCTTCAAAAATTATTCGAAAATGCTGATCGTACTTATTTTCAAGCGCATCAATTCTTTTTCGTAAAGTGCTATTTTCTTTCAAAATTTCTCGAAGTTTTATGAACGTTCTAATAATTTGAATGTTCACCGCGATCGCACGCTTACTATTAAGAACACTTGAGAGCATTGCGATGCCCTGTTCTGTAAAGGCATAAGGAGCATAACGGATACCCTGGCGTTCATTTTTGGAGATCACAAATTGTGATCTCCAATTTACCACTTCATCTTTGGTAAGTTTAAACATGAAGTCATCAGGAAAACGTTCATTATTTCTTTTAACTGCCTGATTAAGCGTTCTCGTGTCTACTCCGTACAATACTGCAAGATCTCTATCAAACATGATTTTCTTTCCACGCAAAAGATAGATGCTCTTCTCAATTCGTTCAAAAGGCACGATGTCTTTTATTTTCTTCACCTTCTTTTTCATACGCATCAAGTATATATTGAAAAATCTGGAGGTCACAATTTGTGACCTCCAGATTTTACCGCGGTTGATAGATGATACCTGTTTTATAATTCCTTATCACCATCTGATTTCCCTCAAGCATGTTGTTCGGAAGGTCATCAATGGGAAACCACCTCCATTCTTCACATTTTTCTGGTTCCATAACCTGAGGATCGCCTCCCATGTATTCCGCTAATATACCAATATTGAGATAATGTTTGTTATCGGTTTTAATGTAACGCATTTCATCTGCGACTGAAATCAATTGTAATTTTTCCACATTTAAACCGGTTTCTTCTCTTACCTCCCGCTTTGCTGTTTCAAAGATCGTCTCCCCGAATTCAAGATGGCCTCCAGGAAAACTCCATTCGCCCTCTCCGTGCGATCCTTTTCGTAATCCAAGTAAAATATGTCCATCAACATTCTTAATAAGAACACCGATGCCAACACGTGGTCGAGGTACGATACCTTGTGCATTCATTTCCATATAATGATTTCTGAATAAAAAGTAGAATTCAAAAACTTATTTTGATGCAATGATAAGAACAAATTCTCCTTTCGTACTCGTTGCTTGTAATTGTTCTAAGATATCTTCTGCCTTTCCGCGATAGATCGTTTCATGCATTTTCGTCAGTTCACGACAAACAACAAGTTCGCGATCGTGCACTTTTAGTGCTTCAAGCGTTTTCTCGATACGATGCGTTGATTCGTACAGTACAATGACATGTTCGATAGCATCAATTTCGCGAAAAAATGTTTCTCGTCCCTTTTTATGCGGTGGGAAACCTAAAAAGGTAAATCGTTGCGTAGGAAAGCCGCAAATGGAAAGTGCGGCAGTGACCGCAGATGCCCCAGGAATAGGCACAACCTGAATTCCCTCTTTCACTGCGTCGGCTACAAGCACGCCACCAGGATCAGAGATACCTGGCGTGCCCGCATCCGTCACAAGTGCCATAGAAATACCAGAAAGAAGATCAGTGATAATCTTCTTTCTTTTAAAGGTATCGGTATGTTCATGAAACGTGTGCAGCGTGGGTTCAATACCAAGCTTGGCACACAATTTTGCAGTCACACGCGTATCTTCACACAAGACTACATTCACCTGCGACAATACGTACCGCGCACGATCGGTGATATCACCCACATTTCCCAGAGGCGTTGCGACAATGAATAACGTTCCTCCGATATCAGCAGACATACTTATTCGATAACGACCGGTTTGTCTTCGGAATTGGTGAGGTCCATAGCGTCACTGGTTACATCATCAGTTGTTGCGCTATCATCCTCAGTTTTTGGTTGGAGTATTTCTTCACCAGAAATGGGGATATTGGGATAAAGTGCAAAAGCAGTAAAGGCAAACATGCGTACATGCGGCACTTGTTTTAATTGCGTGCCGCGCAACTCGCCAGAAATTGCTTCACCCTTTTCATTCCACACCGAACCGGTTTCATTATCGATAATGTCGCCATCTTTGCGCGTAAAGGTCAGTATTTGTCCGTTGACGGTGCGCTCAAACACGCGCAACGCATATCCTTTTAGTTGTGATTTCACCGAAACCAAGGCAACGATTGGCAAATCACCGAGTTTCTGATTCGGAATCTCTTGAAAAACGAGATATTTATCCGCAAAGGCAACGCGATTATTTCCACTTTCAACCACATACACCGTTTCTTTTGCAGCAAGACGACTCTCGGTGTGATTCATGGGGAAAAAGACGCCGGGTGAGGTGTCGTAGTTGCCGTACGGATGGCGCGTATAGTCACGAACAACACCCGTGTCACGCGATAAAACCGTGCCACTGGGATACTGCTCTTTCCAATCGCTCCATTTCATGAATACAAAAGGATATGGCTTAAGGGCCATGCGAAAATCACCATACAGTTTTCCAACCACAACACGATTATCAAGACCAGACCATACAGTATCTGTTTTTTCTTCCGTCAATAACATGTCATTATTGTAGACCTTTCCCGATGCATGAAAAACAGGAGTTTCACCCGCGATAACAGGTAAGCCATCAATAGCATCAAAACCACCAAAAAAATCTCGTTCATACACCGCTGCACCACCAGACAGTGGCGAGTAGTACACAAGCAGTTTTTTATCAGCAAAGGTATCGTTAACGATTTCATGCCAATTCATGATTTGCACCGGATAAAAACGATGCTGTCCGTTCACCGCAACGTCGATACCGGGAAGATCATCGGCAATATATTCATCTGCCGCAGCAATCGAAACAAAAGTAGGATCGTTTAATGCGGGAATATTTTCAGCTGCAACGCCAGTATCATAGAGCTCATCGGGAGGTATTGCATAATATGCATCTTGATACGGCACCAAGGCATTTTGCTGATAAAATCCTCCATCAAGTTGTGCAAAACGTCCTTTGTTAAAAACATGTTGGAGATACCCGTCATGGATGACATATCCCAGTACACCAACAATGACCGCAACACCGAAAAGAATCAAAGGGAGATATTTCTTTTGCATATATTATCTAAGAGAAAACTTAGGCCTTCCCTAGCGTCGCCTCACCCGGCTCCCATTCAATAGGACACAGTTCACCCGACTGCAACGCCTGCACCACGCGCAACACTTCTTTCACCGATCGACCAACAGAACCCGCGGAAACAACGGCATACTGCACAATACCCTCAGGATCAATCACAAACAGTCCTCGCTGTGCTGAGCCACTCTCTTCATCTAAAATGCCATAATCACGCGAAACACGCTGCGTGGTGTCGGCGAGAATGGGATATGTTACTTCGGGAAGATCTTTTTCGAACCAGGCTTTGTGGCTCCATTCAGAATCGGTGGAAGCGGAAAGAATTTTCGTATTCAACTTTACGAACTCTGCTTCATGTTTGGCAAAGCCACGAATTTCGGTTGGACAGATGAAGGTAAAGTCACGGGGATAAAAGAACAGTGCAAGCCATGAACCGTGATAATCGGAAAGATTGACCTTGGTAAATTCACCCGCTTTGTAAGCGGTTACATTTGAAAATTCAGGAGCGGGTTTGCCAATAGAGATCATAAGAAAAGGTTCAAGAGTATAGAGAGAATGATAGCGCAAAAAATGCGAGAAGGCCAGTAGGCCAGCCCTCGGCCGTAGCCTACGGGCGAGGCCTTCAGAATTTTCTGAATATCTGGCCTACCGGCCTTCTGGCCCACTTTATTTATCTCGCCATTCCTTCAATCCATTTCCACAATGTGCGTACGCCATACCCCGTTGCACCTTTTTGCAAACACGCACCCATGGGCTTTTCGGCAAATGCGGGACCTGCAATATCAAGATGTGCCCAAGCGGTTCCTTCGGGAATAAATTCCTGTAAAAAGAGACCTGCAGTTAATGATCCACCGTATTTTGAAAGTGCAATATTACGCAAATCAGCCACATCACTTACCACTAATTCTCGATACCGTTTTTCGAGTGGCAATTCCCAAATCTTCTCTCCTCCTTCTTTTGCTGCCGTTACAAGTTGTTTTGCTAAGCTTCGATCATTCGTCATTAAACCGGCAATCTCTTCACCTAATGCAACCATGCACGCACCGGTCAGCGTTGCCAAATCAACCATGGCATCAGGTTTATCTTTTAAGGCATAGGTCATGGCGTCAGCAAGGGTGAGGCGACCCTCGGCATCGGTATTGAGAATTTCGATGGTTTTACCGGACATCGAACGCACAATATCGCCCGGACGAATCGCTTTACTTGAAGGCATGTTTTCGGTAGCAGCAATGTAGCCATGCACGTTCAGGCGCGGACGCAATCGTGCCAAAATAGCGAACACACCGATAACCGCGGCAGCACCCGCCATATCACACTTCATGCTCATCATGGCCTCGGCGGGCTTGAGCGACAATCCACCCGAATCAAAGGTGACACCCTTGCCCACGACCGCAACCGTTTTTTTGCTTGCGCGAGGAGATGTGTAGGTAAGATGAATAAATTTCGGTTCACGATCAGCACCTTGGGCAACGGCCAAAAATGCACCCATACCTAATTTTTCACATTCAGCTCTTCCCAACACTTTTACTTTCACCGTGCCACCCGATTCCTTTGCAACTTCTTGAGCGGCTTGTGCCAAACGTTCCGGCGTCATGTCATGCGCAGGAATGTTCACGAGATCACGCGTGATGTTTACGCCAGCCATGATCATGTGCACGCGTTCAACGGCCTTGCGCATCGCTAAAACCATTTTACTGTCGGCAATTAACAAGTCGATCTCAGCAATTTTGCGATTGCCATTTTCTTTTTTGTAGGCATCGAAATGATAATTTGCAAGCAATGCCCCACTGGCAAATGCCTCGACAGCTTCGACGTGAAATTCTCGTGCAGAAAAATCAACCGCCAACGTACGCAATGCCGATTTCTTTGCCGTTTGTACCGCGAGTCCCGCTGCTTCACGCACCACATCCAAAAATGCTTCGTGTTTTTTATCGCCCACACCAACAAGTAACAACATATCCGCACCATGTCCTGGCGAGATAGGTAAAAGCAGCGATTGTCCTGCGCGACCAATGAATTCTTGCGCTTTGGCCAAACGCTCGGCACGCATCACCATATCATTGCCAAAACTGGCCAATGCCGAAAAGCCTTTCTCCAAAAAACACGGAACGACGAGCAATTCTGCACCCGCTTGCGTCAATCGCCCCCGGGAAATGGTGATATTCATATAGAGATGTTTTGCAGCAGAATGCATGTTTGGTCAAGAGGAATGCGGGAAAAAGCGAAGCCGCCGAGTTACGCTCGGCGGCCACGATGACACTATCAGTTCCACATGATCTCCAGTGAGGCCGTTTCCGCATCTTCATCTGTCACTTCATTCAAAAATGCAACTGCACGGTCCATCAACTCATCATACAGCGCCTCACTCTCACAGTCTGCAAAATACGGAAAAACCTCTTCATCGACGATCTGTAGAAGGATGAGCTCGTATGAACCATCCTCATCCTGACTAGTAGAAATGAACACCACGTAATACTCATCATCCTCCTGTAACAATAGACCGGGATAACGTTGATAGATCTTCTCGTCCAAAACCACCGTATCTCGATCGATGACGGTCGCTTCCCTCTCTTCCATATTCCCTCCGAACGGTGCCGACGAAGTTCATCGTAATTCTTCTAAAAAGGCAATTGTAAAATAACGAGGCCGTCGGAGATCGCCCCGACGACCCACGACACGAGCAACGTTTCTTATTGATACTCATTCACGCCACCCCTCGACGATCCTCTTGCATGAGAGCAAAAGCGATAAGCGAGAGCTGCGCATCGATCTCTCTGGGTAGTTCTTCGTCAACGAGATCTCCCTCGTCGTTGATTCGCCGTATCTGGAAATCATCCTCACGAAAGAAAACGGCGTACTCTTTGTCTTCATACTCCAGATCGACCACCCAGCTATACCACGTATCACCTACTTGCAGTTCTTTTCTCATCACCCCTCCTTGTCTTGCGATGAGGAATCGGGATCAGGAACCGAAGAACTCTTCCATGAGTTCCGACGGCTCACCTTCTCGTTCAAGAACAAACGCTGCAAAGTCGAGGATCGAGGCGATCAGCATATCTTCAGCGTCATCACCTGTGCCAAAGTCATGGTCAAAGGTGCAAGTATTCTCATCCAGCAGCTTCAGCACCATGACGTCCACTTCTTCGTCGCCAATGGTACGCATCACCACGAGATGATGACCCTCGCGATGCAGTTCGAACCACCACTCGAACACCAGACCCTCTTTTGGATTTGTTAGTACAAAACCTTGAAGACTCATGTCATCCTCCGTAGTGAAAGATTTTCGTCACCTTCTTTACGCTAAAGACTAACTCCCTCTTCGTCAAGACTTTCGGAAAATATTCACTTTTGGCCAATATTTGACCATTTTATCTGCATCGGGCATAATAATTGTACCTTTTATCCGAATACAACACGCATATTTGTATTTTTTGGATAATCCCCTCAATCCCTTTACTCCCTTCTCTCCTCTTTACCTATGCCCTCACGTCATCATCTTTCTCGCAAAGGACAAAACGCTCGTTTCGCTGTGAAGCGTGAAGACGGCTTTGCCAAGCGTCGCAAGGCCAAGGCTATCCGCATGCGCAAATTGGAAGCGAAGATTGCTGCGAAGTAAACATATTTAAGTGGGCCAGTAGGCCGGTGGGCCAGATATTCAGAAATTTCTCTGAAGGCTGGCACAACTAGCCTTACTGGCCTTCTTTTTATCTCCCTTCCCGCTTGCGATGAGAAAAAGATTTTGGTATCATGCTGACGGTTTGAAATATATTCCGAGGTAGCTCAGCGGTAGAGCAGTTGGCTGTTAACCAATTGGTCCTGGGTTCAAATCCCAGCCTCGGAGCCAGCAAGAGACATCAATATTTATTGGTGTTTTTTGTTTGACCTAAGTGGGACGTTAGAACCCGAGCATGATAATATATACTCAATATGAGAAAAGAAGATCTACAAAAGCTAGGATCACCAGATAAGGAAAGTCGGATTGGCAACGATGTCACGGATCATGATTTTCAAGTACTTCTGAAAGAAATTGAGCAGGCGTGCGTCGTGTTTCCCAAGAAAACCCCAAAACCATTCATCCTCATTCCAACAGGATTGACCGCATCAGGTAAATCGACAATCGTAAAACAAATTGCAGAACACTATTCATTGGTCATTATTCGGACCGATAGCATACGAAGTTACTTAGAAGGTAGAGGATTTAATTTGGTGAGAACGGTTGAATTTGCATATGATCTGGTAATGAACAGTTTAAAACGAGGATACGGTGTAGCGATTGATGCAGATGTAGTTCAGGAGAAGGATAGAGATGTTATGAGGAAAGTTGCGAGAGAATTTGGAATTCCTCTTATTTCTATCAAGGTTGTTACACCAGAAAATGTTATTTTATCTAGATTAGATGAAAAGAATTTAGATAGAGACTATCGGGGTCGGGAAGCGATAAAACGGTATTTTGAACGAAAGCCTCTTCATAGTGATCACGATTTAGATCATGACTTTAAATTCAATGGAAACTCAGACTTAGCACCACAGTTAATAATGGCCTTTGAGCGAATCAATGAGCGTCTCACTGAAGAGAGTTAGATCTAAGGTTTGCCAGTTCACCGTTCTAAACCCGTCCACTATTCGGAGCCACATGGAACTGACGTGTGAAAATGCGTCAGTTTTATGTTTGTCTTCGCCATTTTTCATCGGTTCTAACCTACGGTACTCGGCTTCTAACGCTGGATACTCATTTACGATAGGAACAAGCCAAGGATGTGCCTCAATGCGGAGTTTTCCGTGCAAAATCGTCGGGTTCGAACCTAACGCCATCATGATCTCTTTCTTGCGTTGCAGGTCGCCTTTGAGAAAGGCGCTGTGCGCATAGGTGGCAAAGTCGAACAGCTCCTCCGTAAGCTCAAGCCATCGGTCAGCACGGGTTTCTGTTTTATCAATCTCTTTGCGCAACTCTGCTTGTTCAGCTTTCAAACGGTCACGCTCTCGGATGTATTCGGCATCGTCAATCAAATCCCGTGCCCGCATGCGGGTGAGGTTATCGATCTGCGACTGGTTTTCAGCAATGGCCGCAAGTTGGGACTCGTACACTTTCGTGCGTTTGGTCACTTCGTTGTCATGGTCTTTACCGAGGTTCTCCAACGCCCATGTTCGGAACTCTGGGAGAATAGTGACTGTATGGGGATCGTTCTGTTCTATTTGGTTCAAGAAGTTCAAAATCGTAGGTGTGTTTCTGTTCAGTGTTCTTTCCGATGAGTCGGATCTTTCCTTCGGCATCGAAATCCTGCAAGATTGTGAGCTGTTCGCTTCGATCAAGGAAAATCGGCTCATAATCACCCTCGTCTTTCACCAAGTACGCAAAATACGAAGCCGTATTACTTCCAGCTTTTTGTGCGGCCTCGGTCAGATTTCCCCACACATACTTTCGTTTCTGTTCTTGTGACCATGGCCAGTCCCTCGCATCCATAGTTGTGTAATAGTCATTTTCCTCCTCCTGAATATGATGTAGTATATAGTAACTAATGGTAAGTCAGGAATCAAGACCGCTATGGACATAAAAACGCTCCCCGACATTCTTACACTTGGTCAAGTGTGCGAGATCTTGAACGTGCATGCAAACACGCTCCGACAATGGGATGCAAAAGGTATTCTTCCCGCCATCAGATTCGGAGCAAGAGGCGATCGAAGGTACAAGAAACAGGACGTGCTCAAGTTACTGGATCAAAAGGGTGCTTGAGCTCATCAAAAAATGATTATGAATATCAAGCATTTTTACGAAAAATCACAAGGGGAGATAGTCGAGCTATTTCGTGATTTTATCGTGACCGACATGTTCGAGCAGTATCCAAAGCTGAAAGACAAGATCAGCTTGATTATCACGGGATCCGTTCCTTCTGATCACTACGACCAATACAGCGACATCGATTGCGAGTTCTTTTATGTAGAGGAGTCGGATCGGGAAACGATGAACGCAATAGTAAAGGAATACAAAAAGAGTATTCATGAGCGGAAGCTACCAATCCAGTTTCATCCCGCAAAGACGTTTGAGGAGCTTCGAAAAGAGCATCTCAATGGGTGGAAAAATGATGACGCCCTGCGGGAGTACTCGATTGCACTCGTGGTACTTGATCCAGAAGATCGCTATAAGAAAATCGCATCGACGATTCAGTGGTATCCCGAAGATGTTTTGAGTGAAAAAATCAACTGGCTTTTTGCCGAGTCCATTTTTCATTTTGAAGATAGATTCGTTATCGCCGCCAGACGAGAAAATGCTCTCTACGCACATTCTGTGCGCTCCCACATCATCAAGCTACTCGGTAACGCATTACTCATGACGGGCGGGCATTGGCCTGTTTTTGAAAAGCATCTTTCGACCGAGCTGAATACGTACGGTGAAAAGGACTTTTGTCTTGCAGTGAGTGATTTGTTGGTGACAACAGATTTGGGGGAGATGCAAGCGAAGCTGAAAAAAGTCATCGCCTTGGTCGAGGATCGTTTATTGCGAGATGGACGGATTGAAAATAAAGCATCCGAGCAATGGATTTTGTTACGACCGAAATATCAGGTCGAGCATTGTCGTTGAGAAAAACCATCTATGCATCCAGCTGAACCACAGAGCGAGTTATTGCAGTGTTTCGATGAGCAGGGTCTTCCTACCGAAGTGCACACGAGAAGCGAAGTAAAAATGATGCCACCACGCTGGTGGTACGCCACGAGTAAAGTATGGCTCGTGAACGATCACGGTGAACTCATGTGTTCGAAACGTGCGGAGGGTCTTTCTGGAAATCCAAATAAGTGGCAAACGTATTTCGGGGGTCATGTGGCGGCGGGACTCACGATCAAAGAGTCGGCGCAGAGAGAGCTTGAGGAAGAAGCGGGCGTTGTTCGGCCTCTTGAGGACTTTCATTTTATTGATCGTGGTCGAGATGACATAAAGAAGGTGCATTACGAGTTTTACGCCGTGCGTTTCAATGGTCAGCCATCGGATCTTCACTTTTCTGATAACGAGGTCACCGAAGCGAAATGGATGAGCATGGAGAAATACTGGTCTGATCAAGCGGCAAATTCTGACCGTTGGTGCAACGGCTGTACGCCTGAACGACAACAGTTGATCTGTGATTGGTTGAAAGCCGTCTGATGGGCGGGGTATCTATGCCTATTGTTTTCACAATACATCCCGCTTTGGAAACCGCTTCGTTGCCCAGCGTTAGCGAAGTGAGTTCGGTTGCGCTTATTGCGTTGAACCAGCATGGCGAAATACTAGTCACTCACCATAAAGAGCGAGGTTGGGATATTCTTGGTGGTCACGTCGAAAATGGGGAAAGTATTATTGAGGCGTTACAGCGTGAGGTACTCGAGGAGGCGGGGGCGACATTCGGAAAAGCGACCTTGATTGCAACAATCGCCTCTGATGCAACCGAGGAGAAATACCGTGGGAAATCGATGCTCATTTTTGTAACGAACGATTTTCAGCTGACCGAACAGTGGCGACCGTCTGATGATGTTTCGGATCGAGCGATTATCAGCGCTGACGAGATGCTCAAGGGATATCACGGTGATAAAGGCGGCATGATCGAGTTACTGAATCTGGCCGCAAGACGTTTGGGATTATCTGCAAGACATCTATGAGCATATTCAACCCAGAACTGCGTGAAAACCGTGAATCAAAATGGGAGGAAAATCGATTCTCTCCCGACCTTCAGAAGAAGCTATTGAAGGCGCTTGATGATGGTAAGGATCGATTCCCTGATATTGTTCAGTGTCCCAACCAAACATGTGGAAACCCTTTGAAAATAGAGATGCAAAAGGATGCTATCTTGGTACATTGCACTAACTGTGGTTGGGAAAGCGTCGTGAGGAGGATTTCGGCATCGAGCTTACGGAAAGATCGTAAATATAGCATCGTGCCTTATCAGCCAAGTTGGGCGACTGACTTCGAAACTGTCAAAAAGCAGATCGCTCCAGTATTTGGTGATCGAGCCGTTGAGATAATGCATGTTGGAAGTACGGCGATCGTCGGCATGAGTGGGAAACCCACCATCGATGTACTTGTAATCGTAAACGCCATTACAGGGGTGGACGATTTGAACGGAGCGATGTCTGAACTGGGCTACATCGCACTTGGTGAATATGTCGCCCCGAATGGCCGACTATTTGCAAAGGAGGTGAATAACGAGCGCTTGGTCAACGTGCATTGTTTTGAGAAAGATCATCCGCATGCGCAAGAAATGATCGTGATGCGTGACTTCTTGCAAAGCCATCCCGACGAGGCAAAGGCATACGCCGATTTGAAGATCCGCCTGTACGAACAGTACCCTGACGATTATCAGGCATACCGACATGTCAAAGATCCATATTTGGCAGAAATGAAAATACGAGCAATGGAATGGGGGCGTACCCATCGCTAAACGCAATCTGCCACTGTGAGCTTGGGAATGTGAATGTACCCTTTGTGCTCACGAATAGCGGTTCCGATGTCGTTTGCGATGTGGAGCCAACAGGACTTGAACTAGAAATGGTTCAAGTTTTGTTTTACATTAGAAAAAAGATGGGTTCTGACCACTATGGAAATCAATCATCAAAAAATATTAAAAGATTTCATCTCGCACCTAGATAAGTATATTGCGCTCCTTGAAAAAGGATCATCATCCACCATCGATATCCCCGATGACCTAGATGTAAAGCAAATTTACAGAATATTTCTTAGGAGATTTCGATCAAATCTTTACGCTTTATTATCACTCGAAGATCCTTTAATATTCGCCCTTCTGCAGCGGTATAATCATGAAATGTTATTAGATTTTTATTTTCTATGTTCTGATAAAGATGAAGAAAAGCGAGCGAAGAATTTCAAAAAGTTTTCATCATTTCCAAAAGAAATTCCAGAAGAAATAAAATCAAAAAAATGGAAAAAGTGGGGTGGTTACGATACATCTTATAAAGAGATATTCATGCCACCTTGGACTGGTAGTCAAGATTCTTTCGAAAATATTTATAAACATCTGAGCAATCTAGCTCATTCGAATATTCTATCTATCACCCTCAACGTTCTTGATAATGACGCTAAAAGAAGCCGTAAAGTTATAACCGAAGCAATTTTTCTCTGTATTTTTGAGATAGCCACATGTCTCGATTACTATGGCTTTAGAATAATACTCGGCCCGAATGATTTAAATGATGATTTATATTCTGCTAATTTAGACTTTCAACACCAAGCAGGCCTCATGCTAATCTCAGATTAGCTATCGAGGAATAATTCATAATCCATCCTTTCCAATCCACCATTCTGAACCCATCCAGTATTCGGAGCCACAGAAATCTCTCGCATTTCACGAGGGATTTTTGTATTTTCAAGTCCCTCCCCGGGCGGGTACAGAACTTGATTTCCCTTAACCCCCAGAGCGATTTTTTAGGAGGTCGTACGAGCACCCGGGTCACATGGCAAAATGAGACAAATGAGACACAAAAACGGGGTGTGTCTCAAGTTAAAATTAACCCAGATTTTATGCGCACAAAACGCGAACAGATCGAATCTTTCAAGGAACTTTGGAAGAAAGAGTACGACCAAGATTTAACCGACGATCAGGCGTTGGAGTATTCCGAGAATCTCCTGGGACTTTACCGAACTTTGCTCGACGTTCATGTAAGGATGGAACAGTGGAAGGAGCGGCTTATCAAAGAGCCCGATGGATTCGCGGTGACCAATCAGGGTACTTATTCGTGTGCCGTTTGTTCGCAGCACATGTTCAACGATGAGGGCTGGTATGACCAATTCGGCATTAAGTGCCCTGTTTGCCAGAAGGCCGTGAAGGAAGGCGTGATCCCCGGAGAAGTCGCCTGCAAGTCCGATACCTGGTTATCATCGGATGATCTCAAAAAGAAGTTCGGTTGGCACCATACGACTGTCGCCAAGAAAGTGCGGAACGGCGAGCTCAAGGCGCGGCAGATCAAGAATGGCGAGCATCATTGGTTCTATGTGTTTTTGAAGGAAGAAAATCCGGACATTAGCCAATAGGTACATTGACACTGCCTTTTCCAACAAGCATTCCCGTAGAATTCTCAACTAAGTATGCCTCTACATAATGAGCGCCCGAATAAGAAGTCGTCTCCTTTTTGCGATACGAACCTTGGTCACGAGTAATCTCTCCACGAAGTTGCCCCTTCGCGCGAGCCTCTTCGCCCGTGTTGCGCACCTTCCAATAAAGAGTATGACGCGATTTATCGATATTTCTCGGTGGCTTCACGAAGAATTGAAGAGTGGCATTCTTCAACAGCATGTTACCGATCATTGAGAGTCGCTTTCCAAGAAACTTCATACGCTTGATGTCTGCATCGACCACCAAAACAAGTAGAACAGGAGCGGTTCCACTGATGTAGTTCTCGATAAAGTCTTCTTGAACCGAGGGAAAACGAACAGCAACGGCGAATGGCGAAATAGACAGCAAGGGAGACGCTGCCTTTCCAATGACACACTCGTCGCCAAAGATGTCAATCATTTCGGCTTCAAAGTCCTCATCGCTGGAAGTCAGAGCATCAAGAATTCTTGATGAGTATCCATCAAATTTCTCTCGGAAATTTTCGTATTCCTCCTGTGTCCAGTGACGGGAGGTGAATTTCTCGCTCATCAATGCTGGATTGTATACATCCGGCATGTCCTGGTTAGCCTGAAGATATCCGTTCAATCGTGAGAGGATGGTTTTACAAGTGGTTGCGAGATCCGCATACAGGCGCTGGTCATCGGCATGATTAACCTGCAGGCCGAGTAATGTCGTTAATACTATAGACTTTACCTTGAATGTACCCTTGTAATCGCGAAGGTATTTTACGAGACGAACTACTTTAGAGAGATTTCCGTTAGTGATTGCATTTTGTGAGGCAAACCACTCTGCATACCCGTCTCCATCCGTAGGTTCAGATTGGTTTGTATTCTTGTTAAAGATAACCTTCTGGGATCCAACCTGCACACAAGGGACGATATCGATATGAAAATCGCTTTCGTAATCCAGTGTTACGCAACGAGTCTTACCTCGTCGGTCTACGATGTCGCGATAACGATCCATGCCGTAGAAAAAATCGTGTAGGTGCTTAAGGTAATCCTTCGGCTCCCACCCAGCGACTTCCTTCTGTATAAACAGCAGGTCAAGGTCGAAATCGTCATCTTCGGCAACAGGCCGAATGGCCGTGTCATTGCGAAATGACCCTTGCGGAACCAAATCGACGAAAAGATCCTTATAAGGATCGTTATTCTGAAGAAGGCCGGTGACAACCTCGATTCCTTTGTGAATGCGCTCAACGCGATTTTCATTCAGGGATACGCAGTCACTCACAAAGGATTCAAGACAGTCATTGATTTCTTTCTGTGCCATATAGATTAGTTAAGAGTAATCGTTGGTCGGTATTCACCATCAACAAGATCGTGAATCACCACTTTAGGAGCGACATCGCGAAGAAGCTCTCGACCGCAGATGATGGCGATCGGTGCAGGAACCGCGAGAAAGAAGTGCACTTTCTCAACATTTCTATGACGTGATTCAAGCAGCGACAAAAATTCCTGGAAAGTGTTCCGGAAGTTTTCCAATGTCTTTGGTGAACGTAGGAGTGTTCTGCTCGGCGGCACATCAATTGGTTCGATCTGGTAGACGATTCCGCCACCCATCGATTTCTCGACCTTATCAACCTCACCTCCGCTGATTGAAGCAAGGAATGCTATTTTGTTGCCACTCTGTTTTCCGTGCTGGGAAATTTTAAACTTCACCTCAGCACCATCTTCCGGCCAGATCCATCCCTCACCGTCATCTCTATGCTTTTGATAAAGGCTGATCGGGACTTTGTCACCAAGGTGATAACCGAAGAAACAAAGAAGTGGAATGCGGGCAAGTGAAAACACAGAAAGACGCTCGATATCCCCGCGCTCGATTTGTGGCAGGATTTGCTCTTGCAGTACGGTCTTGATCTTAGCAGTACCCGCCTTCCAGTAATCCCTGTCGCCGGTATCCGCGATTTTTCCGAGGTCAATGTCGATTATTCGCTGGTCGGTATAGCGTTTTTCATGCTTAAACACCGCCGGGTACACCTCACTGTCTGACATCTTTGTGAGATTTCCCCTGACTTGTCCCAACAAACGGATTACGTGCGTTTTCGCTGTTGCCGGAATACTTGTCAAAAGTGTCATGCGATCTTCGTGCTTCTGTTTCCACTCCCGAAGAAGATCGACTGGAAAATCGGGGACATGTTTCTTCTTATCTATAAGCGCATGATGCTTGGTGCACATCAGCATCAAGTTTTCCGGTTCAGACCGCTTTTTCATTGGCAGTGGGTGATCTCCTCGAGGTCCCTTGCGTGAATCTCCGACAATGTGCGCAATATTTCCAAGTCGTGCTTTTTTATGAGTCAGCGATTCAACCATGACCCCCTCGGGGCAGCCGTAAAACGAGCAGCGACCAGCGGCTGCAACGTATACTTCAAGAATGGTTGCCTCGGAAATCGCTGGCGCTTTTTCTTCTCTTTTTGCCATACTAACTCCAGTTCACGGTCGGTTTTTTAAGAACGAACTTTACCTCACCTGCCACGAAGAATTTATCGGAGTCTTCCGGATGAAGAAAGATTGGCGGGTTAGGTTCTGTGGATTCCGAGAGAAGCGCGATCTCCCCCGTCTGGTCGTTCTTGGAGAATCGCTTGATGTTCGCCAGACCTTCGAGCACAGCGACGATGTAGGAACCCGACTCCGGATTGCGCTTGGTGGAGTCGATGATGACGTAGTCGCCGTCCTCGATGCTGTTCTTGCGATCTCCCGCCTTTGCAGCGTTCATGGAGTTGCCGCTTGCGCGAAGGGCGAACAGCTTCTTTCCCGGATGGACGAGCTTCGCTGAGACCTGAAGGAAGCCTTCCACCACGTCTTCCGCGTACAGACTTGCGGGACCGCAGTTTGCGGCACCAAGGATCGGGATGGAGTTCAGAGAAAGATTGTCACCGCGGTCATCAAGTGCAGTCACGACACCGCCCTCTCCCTTTTTAAGATGCCCCGACGCGTAAAGCTGGGAAAGGTGATAGCTCACGCCGCTTGGGTTCTTGATACCAACGGCGTCCCCAATCTGCTGGAGGGACATATCGCCCAAGTTCCGGCTACGGGCGAGGGCAAGAAGTTTGCGTTTTGTCTCATGCATACGGGTAAATACTAGCTTGCTTTGCAAATCCTTTCAAGTCCTGTAATATTGCGGTATATGCCAGCAAAAATAAGATTCCTTAATCCGGTGTGGCGAGAAATGGCCGAACTAGCTCTTCAAGAGCAGACAGAGCGTGTGAGGGAGCTAGGAGCATCCATGCGTGACCACGCGGAAATCAGTCGTACCCTTCTTTCCGCATCATCGTTCAATGGAATAAAGGGCTCTGAAGACCGAATAGCTGAGCGTGTGACGAACAGCCTGACCGACCTCTTTGTGACTGCAGGTGGTGCCGATCGTGTCGTCTTCGTCGTCTCGGATAATACTTTGCGGCGCTGGCCATCCACCGCAACGGGAATGCTGCTCAGTGCGCAACGCAGGAAGTTGATCGAGTCCCTATCTCACGAATTTACTTCTCCAAAAACTCTGGCAGCACGTTCGGGTTTTAAGAATGCTGTCGGCGTGCAACAGGCGGTAGCAAAGATCAAGCGCAAATTTCAAGCGACGTTCGGATTGTCGACACCTTTCATTGAAGGACGGGAGGGCTACGGATACAGACTCGCCGAAGCATACAGCCTGATCGACACCGCTTAACCCAACATCCTGCGGACAAGGTTTGGAAACAGCCGAAAAGACGGCTGTTTTTTGTATTGGAGCGGAGGCTCGGGTTAATCGACGGTTAAGCGGTGAGTGCGGGAAAATTTCTGCATATGAAAACCCAATCAACAGCCAAGCTCACATGGCGAACCGAGAAGCGGCGCGTCACGGATCTCGTGCCAAACGACAAGAACCCTCGGGTCATGAGCCCGAAGCAGGTCGAGGATCTCACGAATAGCCTCAAGAAATTCAATCTCGTTGAAATCCCCGTCATCGACGCGGACGACAAGGTGCTCGCAGGCCATCAACGCCTGGCCGTACTGAAACTCCTTGGACGTGAGGACGAGGAAATCGAAGTGCGTGTACCGAATCGCAAGCTCACACAATCTGAATACGACCAATACCTTCTCACGAGCAATCGCGTCCACGGTGATTGGGATTGGTCAAAGCTCGCGGAAGGATTCGATATCGATCTGCTGCTCGACGTCGGGTTCGACAGCGAAGACATCGCTAATATCTGGGATGAGACGCTTGAGACGGAAGACGATGAGTTCGATGTGGCGAAGGAAATCGCCGCAATTAAGAAGCCCGTAACTAAACCGGGAACGCTTTACGCGCTTGGCTCACATCGTCTGCTCTGCGGAGACTCAACCAAGACCGAGGAAGTGAGGCTGCTCGTTAGCAAACGTGAAGTGGGCTTTATCGCTTGCGATCCCCCGTACAACATCGGGCTCTCTTACGACAAAGGCGTCGGCACTGCTGGGAAGTACGGAGGACACAAGACCAACGACAGCCTGAGCGACAAGGACTATCGCGCATTCATCAGGAAGACGATGGAGAACGCACTCGGCGTCGCAAGGCACGACGTCCACGCCTTCTATTGGTGCGACGAGTCCTACATCTATCTCATGCAGGAACTGTTCCGCGAATTCGGACTTACGAATCGGCGCGTCTGCATTTGGCTCAAGGACAACGCAAATCCCACACCGGGCGTTGCTTTCAACAAAGTCAGTGAACCGTGCGTGTACGCAACGCGCGGGAAGCCGTATCTCGCACCCTCCGTTATGAACCTGAACGAAGTCCTCAATAAAGAAGTTGGTACAGGCAACCAGCTTATCGAGGACGTGCTTGATCTCCTCAACGTATGGCTTGTGAAACGCCTCGCCTCATCTTCTTACGAACATCCGACGAGCAAGAATCCGACGCTCCACGAAAAGTCATTGCGACGCTGCACTAAGCCAGGTGATTACGTTCTCGACCTATTCGGTGGAAGCGGTTCGACGCTCATTGCCTGCGAACAGCTCAAACGTCGCGCACTTCTCTGTGAACAGGAGCCGATTTTTTGTGACGTGATCGTAAAGCGATACGAAAAACTTACCGGCAAAAAGGCGGAAATCATTAGCTCGTGATTTATGTCGGAAGAAAACCGTATCGAAGTCCGGCAAGCCGAGCAAAAAAAGCTACTGATTGATCAGCTTAAGAAGACGCCGATCGTGCAGGTCGCCTGCGAGAAGATCGGCGTCGGTCGCGCCACGTTCTACCGGTGGCTTAAGGACGATCCCGATTTCGGAAAGCTCGCCAACGAATCCATTACCGAAGGTAACGGCCTCATCAGCGACGTGGCCGAAAGCCAACTTGCGAACCTTATCAAGAGCGGAAACCTCGGAGCTATCTCGTTTTGGCTCAAACATCGCCACCCCGCCTACCGCAACAAGGTGGAAGTACAAGCTAATGTCCGCCATGAAGACACGCCGCTTACCCCCGAAGAAATGGAGGTCGTTGCTCAGTCGCTACGGCTCGCACTCACAGGTGATGAGAATCAAGAAAATTAATCCTTACTTATGCAAAGTCAAACAGCTCAACCTACCAAAGAGCTCATCGACAGCCTTCTAACGAATCACAAGACCCGCGTTGCGGTCACTCGGGCAAGCCACCTCATGTTTTGTGCAACCTACTTTGCGCATTACACCCAATTTCCATTTGCGGACTTTCACCGGGAGATGTTCGCGCTTAGCGAGCGCGACGACATCCCGCTCTTTATCGTGGAAGCGTTCCGGGGCTCGGGAAAATCCACCATCATGACGATGTCGCTGCCCATCTGGAGCGTGCTCGGAAAGGATCAGCGGAAGTTCATCATGCTTTTGGGTCAGACGCAGCGACAGGCTAAACAGCACTTCATGAACCTCAAGCGCGAACTTGAGACAAATGAACTGCTCCGCAATGACCTGGGACCATTTGAAACTGTTGAGGATGAGTGGGGTTCAAATTCAATCGTGCTGACCCGCTACGGCGCGAGGATTACCTGCGCGTCCATGGAACAGCCGATTCGTGGAATGCGTCACGGACGCCATCGTCCCGATCTGGTGATCTGTGACGACGTGGAAGACGTATCCTCGGCAAAGACGAAAGAAGGACGCGATAAAGCCTACCAGTGGTTTACGAGCGAGGTGCTCCCCATTGGGGACGAACGGACCAAGATCGTTGTGGTGGGAAATCTGGTTCACGAAGATGGACTGCTCTCGCGTTTGGAAAATGCCATTACCAACAAAGAGCGTAAAGGCGTTTTCAAGAAGTATCCGTTTCTCGACGGCAAGGATAAGCCGCTCTGGAAGAGTCGTTTCCCAACCAAAGAAGACGTGCAGAAGAAAATTGCGTTCGTCGGCGACCTGATTACCTGGGCGCGCGAATACATGCTCTACATCATCTCGGACGTCGAGCGTGTTATTCATCGCGAATGGCTCCACTATTATGACGAGCTTCCCGGCGTGAATGGAGACAATTTCAAGTTCGGTGTTATTGGGGTGGATCTCGCCATCTCCCAACGGAGCCGCGCCGACTATACCGCCATCGTTACGGCGATGGTGTACAAGAATGGCGACAGCCGAAAGATATATATCTTGCCAAGCCCAATAAACGCGCGTCTGACATTTCCCCGTGCAGTCGAGAAAATCAAGGATACTCACGACGCGTCGCCACGCCCGAAGAAGACCAAAATCGCTGTTGAATCCGTTGCGTATCAGGCCGCCATGTGGCAGGAACTTAAGCGCCAAGGATACGAAGCCGAGCCATACGAGGTACGAGGAAGCGACAAGCGTTCTCGTCTTGCGCTTCTTTCAGAGCCGATTAAGAACGGCACCATTCTTTTCCCGAAGCACGGAGCAAAGGATCTTATTAACCAACTCGTAAACTTTGGCGTAGAGCGCCACGACGACCTTGCGGATGCCTTTGCAATCACTGCTTCTTATGGCATGGAGAAGAAGATTAAGACATTTGGCGTCTGGGTCATCGACACCAGGCCAGAGCCTCGTTACAGCCTCGGGGACGTGTTCGGTGGCGGATACTGGAATCAGCCCGGAAACTTCCGACGATGAGTCTACTTGTCAGCGGCTGTTACGCCCGTGTAATAGCCGCTCTTGTTTATGATCTGCACCGGTTTTACGGAGTAGGTGGTTGCGTTTTCGTCCATATTTGCGAGCTTCGCGAGTGACTTCCAGTCGCGTGTCTCTCCAGTTCCACCGTCGCCAAGAGCATCCTCATTTGTGGCGATGAAGAAGCTCGTGACCTGGCGTGACTTCATGTCGTAGTCGAGCACCAAATCGTATCCGTTAACTTTGAACGAGTTGTCCCAAGTTGTTGTACCCATGGAGATTTGTAGAGCGGTGGGTTCAGTTTGCTTGCCGTCGGTGGGCGTACCGAGTTCCTTGCGCGCATCTTCAATTGTCAGCGAGAGGATGTGCGGGGCGTCGACGATGGGCGTTACGGTTTCGTCAGCAACGGAGGCGTCATTCTGCTCACTCATTCCTTCGATGAAACCAACGATTGCACCGACGCTGATAAGAGCAATGAAAATGATTCCGCAGACCTTGAGCAAAAGCGTCATCTGGCTCGGCTCCTTCGTCGTTCCACTTGGATCGGGATGCTGGCTATCTAGATCGAGGTAAACGGTATAGTCGTTCTTCGCCATGTAATACAAGGCGTACGGAATTACGCCGGTAATCAAAGCAAAGAGACAGGAAAAGGACTTCTTGCGAACAAGCTGCGCACTTGATGAATCTTGTAGCGTGACCGTGTAACCGTGCTCGACCAACTCTTTGATCTGAGCCTTGAGGTTGTTTGGGTGTTTGTTAACGACCCAAGCGGGGTTGTGAGCCATAGGTGAAGCTTTTGGCTATGGTTATTTAGCCCGCCGAGATCGCCCTAATACAAAAAGCGACACCCGGTGGTGCTTCACTACCCAGCCCAAGCACGGATCGTGCTCGAACTGTTTTAACCGGATGCCGCTTTATGCGCGCGATCCGATAAGCCGAAATACGGCCCTGTTTAGGCTGAGTAGTGAAGCGAGACAATTGTAGCATAGGAACCCCGAAAGTAAAGGGATTTTCTCAACATATTTCGGGTGAATAAATGGGTTATTTCGATCATTAACTTACCAACAGCTAGGGGCTAGGCACCCGGGACCACAGCGTTAGCATGTGGGACATAAGAATGATTAATTGCCTTATGTACGCACAAAATACGAACACCGAGAGCGATCAGCTAAAGGAATCTGAGCCGCTCAAATACTGTCTGTACGCTCGCAAATCATCGGAAGATGACGAACGCCAAGCGTTATCCATCGAGAGCCAGGTGAAAGAAGTGCTCGAAATAGCCGCCAGGGATCGGCTCAATGTCGTCGAAATTCGCCGCGAAAGTCACTCCGCCAAAAACTCCGGGTCACGCCCGGAGTTTAATCGTTTAATTGACGACATTCGTTTGAAAAAGTTCGACGGGATCCTCACGTGGGCAGCGGATCGTATCAGTCGTAATGCCGGTGACCTTGGCACGGTTGTTGATCTCATGGATCAGGGAATGCTTCAGGAAATCCGAACAAGTGGACCGAAGTTCACCAACTCCCCGAGCGATAAGTTCATGCTCATGATGTTATGTAGTCATGCGAAGCTCGAAAACGATAACAAGGGTGTGAACGTGAAGCGCGGGTTCCGAGCGAAGGTAGAAATGGGCTACAGACCTAATATGTCACCATTGGGCTATCTTCACGACAAATACGCCCCCAAGGGAGAAAGACGCATATATATCGATCCTGAGCGTGGCCCCGTAATTCAAGAGGCTTTCCGTAAGGTTGCCTATGAAGGATTTACTGGGCGGGATTTGAAACGCTGGCTTGATGACGAAAAACAATTCAAAACACGCAAAGGCAAAAAGGTTTCCCTGAGCATGATTTACCGGATGATCGACAACTCGTTTTACACGGGTCGATATGAGTTCCCGCAAGGAAGCGGACGATGGTATCAGGGAAAGCATGATCCACTGATCAATAAAGAAATCTTTGAACGTGCACGAGAAGTAATGAAGGGTGCCGAGCGTACCAACCGCCCTGGGTCGAAAGAATTCGGATTCACCAAGATGTTTAAGTGCAACACCTGTAACTACGGAATCACGGCTGACGAAAAGATTAAACGCCTGAAAGACGGAACGATTCGGAGATATGTCTACTACGGCTGCAATAAAAAATGGCTTACCGGTTGCAGGGAACCGTATATCCGGGAGGAAGACATGTTGAGTCAGCTATGTAAAATTATCGACAAAGTGGATATTGATGAGCTAACGGCTGTAGATCGCATTAAGCAGGAGATCGGTCGGCTCCAGAAAATGATCTCAAGTTTGGGTGGTCATATAGCTACGGAAAAGATTGCTGGAATGATGCCGGACATCGATGTCTATGCCTGCGCTAAATATATTCTGAAAGAAGGAACTCTAGAAGAGAAAAGAAACTTACTTCAATCAATTAAAAGTATGATCGCTCTCGGGTCCGGTCAGTTAATCGTATTGAAGTAGATTACCAATTTTTATCTCCATTCGATTAGGTGTATAATTTTATCAATTAATCCATGTATATATGAAATTTTCTCAAGTTCTCCACGTCGCCGGGGTCATCGTAGGGTTTGCAGGCATCATTACTGCTTTAGCCGGGATCATGGCCGGAGCCGAGAATCTCGTTTGGGGCCTTACCCGTGAGCATCTATTTCTCTGTTCGGGTCTTCTCATGCTGATTGCGATTTGGATCAGTATCAGTACCATTCACCACATGATGCTTGAAAAGGAAAAACGTCTCGTCTAAAACAGCAAAACCCGGCTTCATAGCCGGGTTTTTGCTTATGACGTTAATCTCTTCGGGTATTGCACTGCCAAAAAGATTCGAGTAACCAAAACGTGATCCACTTCGACAGGGAGCCTAGTGCTTATGCCCACCTTTGTCTCCGCCGTGCCCGCCATGCATGAAGATCATCATGAGCGGACAGATGGCGAGGAAACTGAGTGTGAGAATATTGGAAGTACTGGCTTTCCCCGTGAGAGCCAGGATGACTATTCCAATGGCAATAACTCCGATAATGATCCAGTGCATTGTTTTCATACACAAGTGTTAAATATTTTAGACGAGCTTTGATTCAACGCGCTTGAGCATGACTGCATTCGTGGCCACGATGATGGACGACGCGGACATGAGAAGCGCGGAGATTTCCGGACGGAGCATCCAGCCGAAGGCAGTATAGAACGCGCCAGCGGCGACAGGGATCGCGAGGATGTTGTAAATGGCAGCCCAGAAGAGGTTCTGCTTCATCTTTACCACCGTGGCTTTCGAGAGCGTGATCGCCTTCAAAACGTCAGCCGGGTCAGATTTCATGAGAACAATGTTCGCGGTTTCGATGGCGACGTCGGTTCCCGCGCCGATCGCGATGCCTATGTCTGATTGGGCAAGCGCCGGCGCATCATTTATTCCGTCGCCGACCATGGCGACGAATTTTCCTTCGTTTTGAAGCTTCTTCACGTAGCTCGCTTTCTCTTCCGGAAGCACCCGTGCGAAGTAGCGTTGTATGCCAAGCTCCTTGGCGATGGCCTTTGCTACTCCCTCGTGATCCCCGGTAATCATGACCGCCTCGATTCCGATTTGACGGAGTCCATTGACGGCTTGTTTCGCCGACGGACGAATAACGTCTGCCACGCCGATGATCGCGGCAACCTTTCCGTCGATACTGAGAATGCTGACGCTCTCTCCGCGACCAACCATTTTGTTCATCGCCTCCATGATCGGATCGAGATTGATTCCGTGATCCTTCATGAGCCGTTCCGTCCCGACGAGGATCGCCTTGTCATCGACGACTGCGCTCACTCCAAGTCCTTTCAACGCTTCAAACTTATTTGCCTTTTCGGGAACGGTGATGCCCTTGGCTTCTGCATAATGAAGAATGGCGAGCCCGACGGGGTGGTTGGACCCGGCCTCCGCCGCGGCCTGAAGTCCGAGCGCGTCATCTTCGGAGAATCCATTGACGGTCACGACCTCGGTAACTCTTGGTTTTCCTTCCGTAAGCGTGCCAGTCTTGTCGATTGCCACTACCTGGATCTTTGAGGTCAACTCGAGCGTGGCGGCGTCCTTGATCAAAATGTTGTGCTTCGCCCCGATGCCGGTTCCAACAGCAACGGCGGTAGGCGTGGCCAGGCCGAGCGCGTCCGGGCAAGCGATCACGATGGCGGAAACGGCAAACGTCAGCGCGGTGACGAGATCAACATCGCCAAGAAATGTCCAACTAAGAAACGTGACGATACCGGAGGCGATGGCGAGTACCACGAGGTACGCCGCCGCCTTGTCGGCAACACGTTGGCCAGGAGCCTTGGAGTTCTGCGCCGTCTCAACGAGCTTGATGATACGGGCGAGGACGGTATCGCTTCCGACGCGTTCCGCAATAAAGTTGATCGTCCCGCTTTGGTTGATCGATCCGCCGACGACCTTGTCGCCGATGTTTTTGACGACGGGAAGTGATTCTCCGGTCACGAGCGACTCGTCGATCGTCGTCTCTCCGGACGCCACGGATCCGTCCACCGGAATTTTGTCACCCGGACGAATGACGATGGCATCGCCGATAACGATTTCCGAAGTAAGGATTTCTTGTTGTTTTCCATTTCTCATCACCAGTGCCTTTGGAGGAACGAGGTCAAAGAGTGCCCGTAGCGATTCCGACGTGCCCCGACGTGACTTCATTTCCATCCAGTGACCGAACAGTACGAAAGTAACGAGGAGTGCCGCGGCCTCAAAGAACGTCTCGCCGCCGACCGTCAGCGTGAGGAAGACGCTAAACCCGTACGCCGCCAACACCCCGGTCGCGATGAGCACCGACATGTTGAGCTTACGCTTGCGAAGCGCGTGGTAGGTGCCGGTAATGAAGATGGAACCGGCCCAAAAGACGATCGGCGTCGTAAGGATGAACAGCAGCCATGACGTGGGAATGGGCGTTGGCAGAGTACCGAGAAGCGATTCGCCGACGGGCGAATAGAGAAACACAGGAATCGACAAAACGAACGCCACCCAGAAACGACGGCGCATGTCGGCCTCCATGGCCTTGGCCATCGCGGGATCGGTCATCGCCGCCTCGTGGTCTGCGTGGCTCATCTTTTGCATGTCGTGCCCTTGGTGGGCGTGACCGCCCATGTGTTCATTTTGCATAGGCCGGATGTTTACATAGCTCGCCAGCCTCGGCGATTGCCTTGGCTAACGTTTCCTCTGGCAGGATTGAGGTAACGCTCAATTGTCTGTCAAAGAGATCTTGGCAAAGGACGATGCCTTCGGCAAGCAAAGCCCGCCTCTGTTCGATTTTGAGCGACGTGAGACACGTGATCGGATGCAGTCCCCGCACGTCGATCATCCTTTCGAGGCTCTCGCCGAGCGGACCGGTGTTCCAGCCGAGGAGTTTGAGTCCGGCGCAGGATCCGTATGCCAAAGCATCGTCGGTAAAACGCGTATTGGTGACAAGCCAGCCCTCGCGGTTCCGATCGCCCCTGAACGGTTTTCCCTCACGTTCACAAAGATCCTCGAATCGAGCGAGCACGTACAGGGGTGTTTGTACGCTACATTTCGTGCCTGGGACATTGTGAAATTTGCATTCAGCAAATCCGTGGACGGCTTCCTTGGTGAGAACAACGTCCACTTCGTGGCTGACACATTTTCCCGGCAAGACAATGCCGACTTGTGTTTTGTATCCCATCGCATCGAAAAGCCGCGCGGCATATCGCTCGAACGGAAAGCCGCTCGGGCCGAGCGCGAAGATCGCTTTCTTAAGATTGTAACGGGCGGCGAAGGACTTCCGATGCGTCTTCAGCATCGCAAACGCGCGATCGTGGATAACTTTCGTGGATACGCCCTCATAGACCTGGCCTGAAATATGCTCGACGATCTCGTCGGCCAACATCGGATCGGCTCCGGATCGCTCCAAGGATCCTCGCAATTTATCTTGCGAAAACTCTTGGAGTTCCCCGGACGCCTTTTTGACCATGATTTTCCTGGTCATAATGTGCGACGGACAAGGCCTATAGCCCGTCCGGAAAATTAAAACTCGAAGGGATCGGGTTTGGAATATCTTGCCCGTAAACGACTAAAATTTCATAATGCTGATCGAGTGGAACCTGCCTTGGGTCACCTTCGTACTTGCTTCCATCAACAAAGACGGCAAGCGGATGCGTTTCGTCCGTGACGTAGCCGCCGATATTCGTCTGCGTGAATGAAACTCCCCAGACATCAAAAAACACTCCAAGAGTCGGGTTTAGATTCACATCCGTCGTCTCGACGTGAATAATTCCATCTCCCTCTGAACCGTGGGTATGAATCGGTACTTCTGCTTGGCGAGAGAGGCCGATGTTGTGAGGTACGGGAACCGATTTGCCATTGACGAAAATATCAAGGTGCTGATGGTGATGGAGTTTGGGCGGATCGGCGGGTGCCATGCCGAAGACCTGCATTAGCAACGGTAGATCCGACGAGTTTGGCTTCCAGGTGTCCGCATTGTTCAGATCGAGCGTCATGTGTGAAAGACGGTTGGCAATAAAGTCTGAACTGTCCGTCACGTCGCTTGATGCTACGGGGGCAGAATCATCGTTCGGCTCTATGGAGTCCTTCTCGTGCGAAGAAGAAAACGCGCTCCAAACGATAAGTATCATGATGGCTGCGACCAGCCCCCACACGATTCTTTTGCGAAAGGATGCACCATCTTTCGTTTGCTCTTCCATAGGTTTCTGAAGTATAAGTAAGTAATGATATATTATACCCGCTATGAGGAACAAACAAGTTCAGACTGATCTCGAGTCTAGATTATTCCGGGGCCTAGCCGATACATCCAGACTGTCCATTCTGGAATCAATCTTAACGGGACCGGCAACCGTCTCACAGATCGTCAAAACTACCGGACTCTCCCAACCCAACACTTCCGCGCATCTGTCCTGCCTGTTGGAATGCGGTCTCGTCCGGAAGAAGAGACAGGGCCGTGAGGTATTTTATCGGATTGCAATGAAAGAAGCCGCGGAAATCATTTTTCTTGGTCGGAAGATCCTAAGAAATCACGCGAAAGGAATTGGTCAGTGTGCTGAACTTTGCGAGAAATCATCGTGCAGGCAAAAGCCTAATCCGTAACTCATTCTGTTCTTTTATTTCACCGTAAATGGCAACGCCATGCCCGCCTCAAGATGCTCGGCAATGTGGCAATGCGCCATCCATGTACCCAGATTAGTCACCTCAAGAAGAATCTCCATCGTTTCGCCGCTTGGAATAAGCGCGGTGTCCTTCCAGGCCATGTTTGTTTCTTGAACACCGTCGCGTGAAAGGATCAGGAAACGTTGCCCGTGGAAGTGAATCGGGTGCTGCATGGGGTGCATGGTCGAGTCGTCGTTGTCGATGCGGATTTTCACCAAGTCACCGACGGAAAAGTTCCAGTCGTCAATGTCCATGTTTTTCTTGCCTGTCGCGGTGTCGATCATGTCCCAATCGACCATCGACGTGTCGGAAGACGCGTTCATCGCGCTCGACATATCCTCCCATTCGATGCCGTCCTTGGATCCGCCCATCATCATGCCGCCGTTCATCATCATTCCACCGCCCATGGAGTGGGTCCCGTTCTGCATCATGCCGCTCATCCGCGCGTTCATGCTGACGGATAGGCGCAGGAACTTGTCGACTGGCTTGTTGAAAAATGGACGCAGACGATCGATCTCGCTGACGACACTCACGTGCTCTCGAAGGACGCCGAACGTGTCGACGTAAGACGGCGAGGCGGGCTCGCCGGAGGTCACGACGGTACCGATCGTCGTCGTGGATTCCGGCGTGGCGTTCTGGAGTTTATACGTTCCGTTCTTCGGGAACATCACTTCAACGACCGCGCGCTCCGACGGCCCGATTGTCACCGCGTCTTGCCACGTCTCCCGCTCATAGGCGCTCGCGTCGCTCCCGACGAGCTTCATTTTTGCCCCACCGGCAAAAGCGATACGGAACGGTCGGACGTTCGCCGCGTTGGTGATGAAAAATCGCACAACCTCACCTGGCTGCACGCTGAGCTGATAGTCCGTATCGCCATTCACGAGCATCACGTTGCCATAACGCCCCATCAGGGCATACGTCGCGTCTTCCGTGCCATGTGGGACGATCTCGTCGTTTTCCATCAGGATGTCGTCGACGAACAACGGAACTTCTTGATTGACCGGCGACCAGTACCCGACCTCCTCCGGCGTCACGAAGTAATTTCCATAGAGTCCCAAATCCTGCGCGAGGTCTTCGCGCACGTGCGGGTGGTACCAGTACATTCCCGCATCCGGGAACGAGAGGTTGTATGTGAACTCTCCACCTGGCGGAATCGCGTCCTGGACGAGGTCGGTTCCGTCCGACGCGTTATCGAGACGCAGCCCGTGGGAATGAAGAAGCGTCTCGATGTTTGTGTCGTTCTTGAAACGAAGCGTTACGTTCGCGCCCTGTGGAACGCGTAAAATCGGCCCCGGAATGGAGCCGTTGTACGCGAGCATGGCGTACTCCCGGTTGCCGATTTCCTTTTGCACGTATCCCGCTGTCATTTCATACGTGTCGCCATCTTTGAGGTCGACGATCTGCGTATCGGTGGCTTTCGGGAGCGACGCGACATCCGGAAGGTTGTCCGAAGGCCGGTTGAACATGATGGTGAACAGGAATGTTCCGACGATCAAGACGACGAGCGCGATGCCACCGACCATCCAAATAGATTTTTGTTTCATAGAAGCGTGCTTACTTATGATGGTCGATGCCGCGGTAGGCGGCGATGAACGACGTGATCTCGTCCTCGTCAAACGCCTGAAGTTTATCAATTTTCGTCCAGGCCGTCAGGACAATTGGCGTCTCCAAATCGGCGTATGGCTCGAGGATTACCTTGTCGGGATATCGATTCATAACATCCTCCAGGCTTGTCTTTGTTGCATCATCAATCTGTTCGGGATCGTAGTGAATGATCACTCCGCCGTCCTCAAGGTTGTGCACCTGCATTTCGTCCACGATTTGTTCATTGGACACGCCCCAAGGTGCTTTTTGGTTTAGGTGAGGGCCGGATGTTGGTGGTGAAGTGTTGTACGGGACGTGTTCTTCTTCGATGGATTCCAGATGCTGATTGCCGATGTCCGCAACCGATTCTCCCGGTCGTGGACGGGTCGCGGCGAAGACAAACAAGACGAAGATGAACAAAATCGGAACAGCATACCAGACGAAAGATATTTTTTTCTTCATATATTTGTTAGATCGTTTCATTATCAACTTTCACAATCGCCACATGCTTCCTTCGAGTCTCGCAAAACACCAACCGCGCTTGTAAAGACATAGCATCCGATGGCAAGTGCGATGATAACGTCTGGCCATTTTGATGACGTCATAATAACGAGCAAACCGCCGACCAGCACCCCGGTGTTAGCGAGGAGGTCATTGCGCGAACAAACCCATGCCGAACGAATATTGATTCCACCCTTCCTGTGGCGTCTCAGCATCAGGAAGCACGCCGTGTTCACCGTAAGGGCAAGCAAGCCGATCCCCATCATGACGAAGCCCTGAATCTCAACCGGACCGAAGATCTTTCCCACGGCCTCACTAATCACGACGAGAGCAAGAAGCGCCATAATGGCACCTTTGACCATCGAGACCCGACCCTTCCATAGCTCCGTCCTATGAAGCGACCAGATACTGAGACCGTACACCAGGGCATCGCCGAGCATATCGAGCGAGTCCGCTAAGATAGCACTGGAATGCGCGGCAAACCCCGCATAAACCTCGATAAAAAACATTACTGAATTTAAAACAAGAACGATCCAGAGCATTGATCTTTGTTGCGTGATATTTTTCTGGGCAGGGACAGGACAGCAGTCAGACATATGCTATTGTTCGGTGTCACTGGCATACGCCAGGACACGATGTGTTTCTCCCATACGGTAAAACGAGTTTATCTTACATTAACAGTGAAGTCCTTACTGAGCGTCTGTCCGTCAGGCAGCGTGATCGTCGTTGCGATCTTCCATGGCCCGAGCATGCTGAAGCTCGCATTTAACGCATACGATCCATCTCCCAGAGGTGTCGCCGTTCCTCTCTGCGAACCCATGTTCATCGTCGCCATGTTGATGTCCATGACCACCGTCGCGCCATCGACCGCCTTTCCCGCGCTGTCCGCGACGTTCACCGTGAGCAAATCCTTTCCCCCGGTCGGAGGATTCGGCGTGGTGACGAGCGTGAGCTGGTAGTCTCCGCCGCTCGCGCTCGTGGTCGAGGGCGAGGAGGACGAGAGCACCTTGAAACCGATGACGGCCAAAACGATCGCGAGGAAGATGTAGTGTTTTTTGTTCATAGACGAATGATAATTATACTGAGCATTTTCTCTCGATTCCGCATGCGCGGCAACCCTCCGCAATCCTTCGCGCGGCAAACCAGATAGCGAGCAGAACAATCGCCGTAGCGGCTGCCGTAATCTGCGCGCTGTACTTCAGGAAGAAGAACACGCTGCCCGTTCCAAGAAACCCGAGGATTCCGGCCACGCATGCGGAACAGGAGGCCGTCCCGAGCATGGAGGCGAAGACGGCGGACAATCCTCCTGCTCCACTTGCCGCCGCCGTGGCGAGGCTCGCGCTCTGTCGCGCTCGGTAGAGATGCCACTGCATGAGCATGAGAAGCGCGTTCAGCGTTGAGAGAAGGCCGAACAGGAGGAAATCCCTTCCGCGCATAATGGACAGCTGAAAGAGAAAATCGTTCCCCGGCGTCAGCTTCACAGGAATCCAGATGAAGAGAAGGAGCGTGAGCGCGGAAAGGAGCACGAAGGACGCCTTGCGCCAACGGGGGCGAAAAACGTCCTTCATTGCGGACTGGAACGCCGAAAGTTCTCCGCGAAGCCGCATACTATTTCGCGGCAAGGGCGGCATCAAGGGCGGACTTGATCGTCGCGTACGGAACCGCGCCGGAGAGAAGCTGTGAACTGCCGCTCGCGTCGATCAGGATTGAACCCGGCGTTCCGGTGATTCCGGCAGCCGCTCCGCCGCTCTCATCCTCCTGCACGTGCTTGGCGAACTTCCCGGTATCCAAGCAGTCCTTGAACTTTGTTTCGTCGAGCCCGAGTTCCTTGGCGAGCGGGACGAGGGCGTCGAGCGCGAATCCGGTACCGTTCGAGGTAGTACGCTCCAAGATCGCGTCGTGGTACTTCCAGAACGCGTCGTTGCCGCCGAGGTCGTTGGCACACTCGGTCGCTTCCGCTTCCTTCTGCGCGTTGGCGTGGAACGACAGCGGATAGTGGCGGTAGACGATTCTCACCTTGTCACCGTATTCCTTTTCCATCTGTTGCATGGTGGGCTCGAAACGCTTGCAGAATGGGCACTCGAAGTCCGAATACTCGATAAACGTCACCTTGGCGTCCTTGTTGCCGCGAATGTGGTCAGCATTCGTTACTTCCGGAACTTTGCCGGTTGGAGTTTTCGTCTTCGCCGCTGCGGCCGCCGTTGGCTGGGCGTCCGCCACCGCAACGGTTCCCGATGTCCCCGTGGACTTCGCAAATGCGCTACTGCCAAGAAGTCCGGCGCTCGTCATGAGCGAGATCAGCGCAACTCCAGATACTAGCCCGAAAACGAAGCTCGTCCTCGATTGGATTCCATCAAAGAATCCGGGTTTTTCATTTTCCATAACACAAAAACAAGAGTTAAAAGAATAAACATCTTTAACTCAAGGTGTTACTGGTCGCGCTGTGCGGCGAAGTATGGAAAAAAGGCGGAAGAAGAAAACGGCGTGTGTCGTGCCCAGACCCAGCGTTTGCGCTGGTGATAGTTGAGGGCAATCCGCGCCGGGCGGTTATACCGTTCGGGCAATTTCGGAAAAAGAGAAAAGACCGCGGCGACGAATAGTGCCGCAATGAGCACTTTCCCATCAGGAATACTTACGCCGTCGAAGATACTTTTATCCGTGTGTACATCTCCCGGTTGGCTGATGTGTTCTTCGCACGAGTCCGGGCTGGGATGGTACCCGAAGCCCTGGTTGAACTGGACGGATTCGCCGTGGCAGGAAAGAACCAAAAACATCGACGCAATCGTGACGAGGATGGCGAGGGATGCAAAGCGGCGGAAATATTCGAAAAACGACCGAATGACCATAACGGAAAGTATTATCTCAATTTAGCTGTAAATCATCAAGCGGCTTTTGCACTTGCATGATACCCTAAGGGGGTATATGATAAAGTCATCTTATGGAAAGCAAGAATACGAAAAGTATCCTTCGCCGCCTGAGCATTGCCGAGGGACAAATCCGTGGCCTGCGCGAACTCATCGCGAGCGGCGCGTATTGCGTTGATGTCATCACGCAAACCTCCGCCGTGAAGCAAGCGCTTTCCGGCGTCGAAGACATGCTTCTTGAAAGCCACCTCAGCACCTGCGCCATTAACCAGATTAAAAAAGGAAACGAGAAGAAGGCAGTAGAGGAAATTATCAAGGTCTACAAGTTGAAACGACGCTAGTATGGTATTCGCATCGCTCATGGGACGTCTGCTCATCATTCCTGTCGCGCTCAGCGGGGTGTGTTTGAGCATGCTTTTTGGCGTTCCGATGGCGGGAGCGATGGAAATGGATCAGGTCGCGATCCGTGCCGACGTTTCCAGTCAGCATCAAATGGTCGTCGTTGGAAATGAAGACCACGGAACCCAGCCCGGTTGTTGCACGGCAACGCGAATGGAGCACGAAACGAAAGCCGCGACGGCTGACCAAGGAAAAGTGCGCCCGACTTCCTGCGTCGCCGATGTGCCACGTGATCCGGTCGTTCAGCAGTTCGATAACGTGAAATCCGGGTGGGTACCGCCACGCCCCCTTTCCCTCCACCAACCATTTTCCCTGACCGGGATCATTTTCAAGCGCGAATAGCAAACGACGGAGTTAGGATCGAATCTTAATTTTTGTCGTTTGCTTTTATGCATCAAAAAATCGTTCCCATTCGCGGCATGCACTGCCGCTCTTGCGAGCTGCTCCTCGAGGACGCGATCGGCGGCATCCAAGGCGTGTCCAAGGTAAAAGTGGACTTCCGCAAAGGCCGCGCGACCATCGAGCACGGCGCGGACGTCCCGAGCCAGCACGAAATCGAAGGCGCCGTGAAGCAAGCCGGATATGTGGTCGGCGAGCCGGGCAAGCTCCCCTGGATCACGAAGGACCGCACGGATTGGCGGTACATGATCTTCGGCGCCGCCTTCCTCGCCGTTCTCTACTACGCCCTGCGCGGCACCGGCATCCTGGACTTCTCGCTGGATGAAAAGAACATCGACGTGGGGTTCGCAGTGCTTCTCGGCCTCGTCGCCGGAGTCTCCACCTGCATGGCGCTCGTCGGCGGGCTGATCCTCGGCGTCGCCGCCCGGCATGCGGAACTGCACCCGGAGGCCACGACGTGGCAAAAATTTCGTCCGCACCTTTTCTTTAACGCGGGTCGCGTGCTCGGTTACGCGACGCTCGGCGGTTTGCTTGGGCTTCTTGGAAGCGTATTGCAAGTTTCTGGCGGAATCCTCACGTTCCTCACGCTCGCCGTCGGCGCGGTCATGATCGTTCTTGGTCTCAAGCTCACGAATCTCTCTCCGCGCATTTCCGCAACCTCGTTCACCCTCCCGTCTTCTATCGCGCGATTTCTCGGGATCAAGGAACACCAAAAGGAATACAGCCATAAGACCGCCATGCTCACTGGTGCTCTGACATTCTTCCTCCCATGCGGATTCACCCAGGCGATGCAGCTGTATGCGATCAGCACCGGCGACTTCAGAACCGGAGCGATCATCATGGGCGCGTTCGCACTTGGTACGGCTCCCGCGTTGCTCGGCATCGGTGGGCTTTCGTCGATCATGAAGGGAACGGCCGCACGCATCTTCTACGCGGTGGTCGGTATTCTGGTCATCGTTTTCGGCATCTACAACATTCAAAGCGGCTTGGCGGTTCTTCCGACTTCTTCCGCGAACGAAACGGTGAACTATTCCCCGGTCGACCAAGATACAAACCAACAAGATGTCCAGGTGATCAAAATGACACAGTCGGCATCCGGGTATTCGCCGAGCACCCTTCGGGCCAAGGCGGGCGTTCCCGTGCGATGGGTGATCACTTCCGAGTCGTCGTTCACCTGCGCATCGACGGTCGTTATTCCGTCGATGAACATTCGGAAGGACTTGAAGAAGGGCGAAAACATCATCGAGTTTACCCCGACGCAGAAAGGCACGATTCCTTATTCCTGTTCCATGGGCATGTACCGCGGAACGATTGTTGTCGAATAACCATATGTCTGAACTTACCTTCAAGATCACGAATCTGACCTGCGACGCCTGCATCAAGGTATCGACCATGACGCTTCGCAAGCTGCCCGGAGTCACGGAGGCGACCGTCGATCTCTCGACCGGAGCCGGACGCGTCGTCTCGAGCGAACCATTAACTCAAAATGACGTGGCGGCCGCGTTGAAAGCCAAGGGCTACGACGCCACGCTCTAATCCTCCGAATATGGATAAAACATTCCGCGTTTCCGGGATGCACTGCGCCTCCTGCGAAACGCTCATCAACGAGGAAGTTGGAGGGCTTCCTGGTGTGCTCAGCGTGAAGACAGATGCGAAAGAAGGAATCTGCCGCGTCACGGGCGAGGTCGCCGACGACGCGGTTGTCGCCGCGATCAAGACTGCGGGATATGAGGCTGTGCCAGACGTTCCAGCGGTCGAAACTCCCCCTGCCGCACCAACGGAAAGCCCCATCGAACTTGTCGAGCATGACGGGAACCGCGTCAGTTTCCGCTACCTCACCGAAACGCGTGGCGAGGGCACGGTCGACATTCAAAGCGACGGACGCCCGAAGTTCCACGGCGCGATCGTTAGGCAGAAAAGCGGAACATTGGAATTTCCCGCGGGGATCAAACAGGACGCCCCTAAGATCGCCGGGTTCTTCGAGTCGCTGATTCACGAGCGGTCAGCTGTGCAAAGCAATCTCCCTGCTGAGGCGGCTCACACCCCGGTAAAACGCTCGAGCGAATCGGATAACGAAAAGAATACGACGCTGCGGCTTTCGGGGATGCACTGCACGTCGTGCGCTGGCGTTATCACGAAGAGCATCAAAAAATTGCCGGGAATTACGGACGCACAAGTGAGCTTTGCCGCGGAAAAAGCTCGCGTAAGCTTTGACCCGCGCCAGACGAGCGAGGTGGCGATCATCGCGCAGATCAAGAAGGCCGGATACCGGGCGGAAATCGCCGGAACCGCAAATCCAGACGAGGATCGTGCGCGTCGCCATGAGGAGATCAAATCGTACTGGTGGAAATTCATCATCGGCGCCGTCCTGTCGCTCCCGATGCTCTACTTCATGTTCCTCGACTTCTTCTCGTTCCTTCCGGGTCGCGCGTTCCTGTTGCCGCTCGTCGGTATTGTTTCGTTCGCGCTCGCGACGCCGGTGCAGATTTTCCTCGGCGCGGGGTTCTACAAGGGCATGTGGTCGAGCCTGCGCATGAGGACGTTTAACATGGACAGTCTCATCGCCATCGGCACGAGCGCGGCATTCATTTACAGCGTCGTAAACTTCGTCGTCTACGCTGTCACGAATAACTCTCTGCTTGGCGTCGGCGGCGAAAAGATTCCGGAACTATACTTCGAAACGGCGGCGTTCCTCATTACTTTCGTGCTCATGGGCAAGTGGCTTGAGAGCAAGGCGAAGGGACAGACATCGGACGCGGTACGCAAGCTCATGGACTTACAGGCGAAGACTGCCCGTGTCCTGCGCGACGGCAAGCCGTTCGACGTTCCAATCGGTGACGTCGTCGAAGGAGACATCGTGCTCGTTCGTCCGGGAGAAAAAGTTCCTGTTGATGGGGTGATCACGGATGGAGGATCGGCCGTCGACGAGTCCATGCTGACCGGCGAGAGCATTCCCGTCGAGAAGCATCCGGGCGACAAGGTCATCGGCGCAACCGTAAACAAGAACGGAAGCTTCGAGTTCCGCGCGACGAACGTCGGGTCGGAAACAGTGCTCGCACAGATCATCCGGCTCGTTGAGGAGGCGCAAGGATCCCGCGCACCAATCCAGGCCTTCGCCGACCGCATCTCTGCAAAATTCGTTCCGGCAGTGATCCTGATCGCAATCGCCACGTTCCTGGTTTGGTTCTTCTTACTCGGTTCAACACTTAGCTTCGCGCTCATGGCCTTCACGGCCGTGATCGTCATCGCCTGTCCCTGTGCACTCGGACTCGCAACGCCGACCGCCATCATGGTCGCGACGGGCAAAGGGGCGCAAAACGGCATCCTCATCAAGGGCGGCGAACCGCTTGAGGCGGCCAGCAAGATCCGCGCGATCGTCTTTGATAAGACCGGAACGCTGACCAAAGGAAAACCAGAGGTGACGGACGTGCTCCCGATCGGCTCCCACGACGAGGATGAGGTGATGGAAATCGCCGCCGGACTGGAGGCAAAATCCGAACATCCCCTCGCCGAGGCGATCTGCCGCTACGTAGAGGAGGAGTCGCTTTCCTCGGCACAAGTGACGAACTTCCAAGCGGTTCCCGGCCACGGCGTGCGCGGGGACGTGGACGGCACGACGTACTACTTCGGTAACCGCAAGCTGATCGGAACGCTCGGAATCGACATGGGTCGGCTGGAGCGCAAGATGCGTCGTCTTGAGGAGGAAGGTAAGACGGCCATGCTACTTGCTGACACGAAGGAAGTGCTCGGTATCATCGCTGTTGCCGACGCCATCAAAGCGACAACTCCTGCGGCAGTGACAGCACTCAAGCACATGGGGCTCGCCGTCTACATGATTACCGGCGACAATATGCGTACCGCCGTGGCCATCGCTAGACAGGCGGGCATCGAGGAGCAGAACATCCGTGCTGAAGTTCTGCCGGAAGACAAGGCGAACGAGGTCAAAAAAATCCAGGCAACCGGAGTCAGGGTCGCCATGGTCGGCGACGGACTCAACGATGCCCCTGCGCTCGCCCAGGCCGACGTCGGTATCGCTATGGGCAGTGGGACGGACGTGGCCATGGAAGCTGGAGGCATCGTGCTCATGAAGAGCGACCTGCAGGACGTGGTATCCGCAATCCAGCTCAGTCGCGAAACACTCGGGAAGATCAAACAGAACCTATTCTTCTCGCTGTTCTACAACGTCATCGGCATTCCGATTGCTGCGCGTGTATTCATTGGACTTGGTATCGTGCTTCGGCCAGAACTTGCCGGACTCGCCATGGCACTCAGCTCCGTCTCAGTCGTGTCGAACTCGCTCCTTCTGCGCCGGTTCCGCCCAGGTCGCCGCAATTGGATCTCGGCCTTCGCTCCGGTTGTAATGACGGGCGCATTCACCGTGGCCTTCATCCTTCTCGCTCGCGTGAGCGTGATGGCGACGGGTTAAAATCGATGAGATCAAAAAACCACCACAAAAGTGGTGGTTTTTTGACTGACAGCATCTGGGACACCAGACACTGCCACTCATGGCTCCCAGATTGCGTACCGAACTTTTTAAAAAACAAAAAGCCGCCCACCGAGATGAGCTGTCGTCGAGGTATCTCCTCTATGGACGGCTCTTTGGTGGGCGGATGTAGATCAGGCGACCATGCGCTGGAAACGCTTCGGGTACCCGACGTGGTGGAAGTAGAGGACGACGAGGGCGAAGTGCTTGCGCACCCACACTCGATCAACATCCACCTTTTCCAACCACTTGATGCCGTACGCGGTCTGCACCTGCGTCAACGTCGCCAGCTCCTCGGGCGAATCCGCCAGCAGGTAGTGCATGTTGCTTGCGAAGTCTCGCACGCTGTCCCAGTACTCCTGTAGGATCTGGTTGGCGTTGAGGTCAGTAAGCCTCGCGAGGTCGGTCAGTCGACACCACTTGCCCGGCCTCCCCACCATGCCGGCAATGGCTTTGCTCGATGCGAAATGCGGCTGATGGAAATCCGGAAGCTGGCGTGTGAGACCGTGCTCATTCACTCGCGTTGCCATGTGCGCCCAGCTGACCATTCTGGCGTCGTCATGTCTGACGATCACCACGAACGGCCTCTCGGACCACAGCATGATGTGCCGCTGCTCGTACCCGATCTCGCCGTCGTACTTGCGGGAACGGAACTCCTGTCGACGCAGCAGGAGTTGGTGAACCGACGTCTGCACCAAGCAGCGATCGTCATCGAAGGCGTAGATCGTCCAGTCCGTGGAGTCGCTGTACAGGAAGGCTCCCTGGTCGTCACCGATGGAGCGATCGGTCTTGTTGTCGAGGTCGATACCCGCATCGAAGATAACCGCATACGACCCCGGAGGAATCTCCGCCGTCTCTCGCACCCACCTTCTACTCTCCTGACCCTCGACGAGATGCGTGACTCGCATATCGTCCTCCGTATGCGACTGTGGTTTTGTCGTTCGGGATGTCGCCCCCCGATTCGACACTGCTTGGTGTTTGCCTTGCAGCAAAAATACACTAGTAATTAATGTCTTTTTGTTGGAAAACAACTGCAAACAAATACCATAAAATCACGATTTCGTCAAGTATATCTACGTAATAAAGCATTTTTCAGCTAGAGTTATACTTCGCCTTGCCGCAGCATAAATCGCTCTAAGTTCAGTAAACAAATAATCTGTGAGGCGCCGCCGTTTTTCACCGATTTTGATATCATCAAGTGAGACTTCAGAACGAAGTCTGATAGACTGACACTTGTATGAGCGATGTTTACGAAGGTTTATCTCCCTACAACTCTGACTGGAAAGTGAAGTTCGAGGAAGAAAAAGAGCAGCTCAAGCAAGTTTTTAGAGATTCCGCCATTGAAATCGAGCACATTGGAAGTACAGCGGTCGAAGGATTGTCATCAAAGCCAATCATCGATATTGCCGTGATGATCAAGAACGCCGATGATGCTGATAGCTTTACGCAAACCCTTTCAAAAATCGACTACATTTTTCATTCAAAAAGCACTGAACGTCATTTTTATCAAAAGCGTGAATCAGTAAACTACAACTTGTCGATAGTATATGCTAATAGAGGCGGATTCTGGCCGCGTCAGATACTGTTTCGAGAGTACCTACGATCTCACATTGCGGTACGGGACGAGTATGCAGTTATAAAAAGCAAACTCATCGCAGAATATCCAAAGGACATGGTCAAGTATTCCGAAGGAAAGACAGCGTTTGTTCAAAAAGTTCTCCATCTTGCTGGCTGGAAAGACGGGCTAACTTACAATGACTGGAAGGCTACGACGTAAACTGAACGATCATCGGATTCAACTCAGACCAGTTGACGATTCTAAACCCGTCCACTATTCGGAACTAGCAAAAAACATCTATTTTAGAGGTGTTTTTTTGTTTCTAAGCTATCAAAAATGAAAATTGCACTGATATAATGATTTCATATGTATAAAGATCGAATAATACTATGAAAAGAGGTGAAAAAAGAGAAGTACACCCCCTTGCTATTGAGCGTGGGTTTGATCTGGTTGAGAAATATCGCGATCCTACTCCACCAGATGAACTGAGTGATGCAGACAAAACCTTGTATCGCGAAGCAAGCAGAGCAATGAATCGCGCATGGGAGCTCAAGGAAATACTTGGGGATGACCTCTCTGCATCGGCTGCTGCAGAAAAGTATATTCAGCTCGCTGAAAGATTAGCTGCATGCAATGATGGATCGTGGGGTGAAGAAAGCGGAAGACTCTCAGAGATGATTAAAAATCTTGTTAGTCCTTTTCTTGATGAGTCCGTAGGTAAAGGAGATGTTCTACAAGCCGCACGGGATACAAAACATAAACCAGAAATTTTTAGTGCATACGTGCAAATAATTAGAACAGGAACACTTCATCCAAATATCGAGGCTGCGCTTCGACGTTTTTCACATAAGAAATAACCTTGTCGATATATTCGTCGAGGCGGCAATACATTCATGACACGAGCTCTCACACCACCACAACGCCGAACCAACAAATCCTCAGCAGAAATGCTGGGATGTTGTTATATCCAAAATAAATAAAAATGAGTACCATCTATTTGAAGGGTTGGATTCTTAATAACCATTAAAATATATCGGTATATGAAATTTCCCCTTTCGATCATAGTGTTCTCGTTTGCTCTACTGGGTGCCGGCTGCATTCCGGCAGCTGATGTTTCTCTTGGCACGGAGCAGGAAAGTAGCATTCCTTCGATTTCAAGCACTAAACTCGATCTCAGCAATCGCGGTCTCACGCAGGTACCACAGGATATTTTCAAACAAACAAACCTTGTCGAACTCAATCTTTCCGATAATCGTTTGACGGGTGCGATTCCTGCAGAAATTCGTCTATTGAACAAACTGGAAATTCTTGATTTGAGCGATAACGCCATGACCGGGTTGCCAGCAGAGATTGGTCAGTTGAGCAGACTCAAAACGCTTGATCTATCAAATAACCAACTCACCGGCTTGCCTCTCGAGCTCGGCCAGTTAACGAATCTTGAAACGCTAGATTTACGAGGCAATGACTACTCAATGCAAGATCTCAACCACATTCGCAACAATCTTTCACGTACGAACATTTTAGTTGATTAAGCAAATGCACATCGCAAAAAGAACTGCAAGAATAGCTTCTATGACCCATGAAAACGGCAACCGCATCACCGCAAATGCAAAAAACGCCGATGATGCCCAGGAGCTTATTGCAAAAGCACTCCGTTTTGTACAAAACGTGCACGGCTTTCGTCCAGTAAACGATTCAACTCTTTTCAAAGGAGTCTATTACGACTCAAAAAAGGTCGGCAGTTATATTACTCAGGTCGTGGATACCGATGGTAAGACTGCCGTTTTAAAATTGCAGCTGCGACCATTACCCTTCGACGAAGGCTCAATCATTCGTCATGTTGAAAAAAATCTCAAATCCAAAAAGATTCGTCCTGTCCGAATTCTTTTCGACCAACCATGGAATGAAGAAACGGGCTTTGGATATCTTCTTTTCGAAGACATTACTCATCTTCCCAATCTGTGGAAACAGACACCCACCACAAACGAAGAGCGATTGCTTCATAAAAAATTCCTTGATGCGTTTTTTACCTTTGTTCTCCCTATCAAGCATCCATGGGTTCCTTCTCCAAAATCTCCCATGAAAGAAATGGCTCTTGCTGCGTTTGAACATTTCAAGCAGATTGCTGATAACAGTTCGCATACACATATTTCGAAAGATGAACTCAAGCCCATGATTCCAAAGTATCAGGAGTTGATGATGGCGTGTGATCTGCCGATGGATATGCATTTTACGCATGGTCATCTTTCGGGATTTGATGTCAAATACGATGCGGCAAATGACTGCTTCATTTTTATGGCCAATCTGTATTGGTCATGGAGGCCGGAATACTACGAGCTTGCCTTCCCTCTTTGGGTAGACTTGATGCACATACGAGACAAACATCTGACGCTGGAAATGTTTGTATCTCGCGTGCATGCATGGGTAGGAATGTATGGCGAAGAAGTTTTAGGCAAAAGCTTTTGGTATATTCTTCTCCAACAAGCCATAACCACCATCATGCTCGACCTTGGGGCAAGTGAATGGGCAGAAAATGAATTCGAAGAAAAACAGGCACTGCTTAAAGTGTGGAAGGAATTCTTTCATTGGTTGATTGAACATAAATTGACTGCGTAGATCAAACTCTATTCATAACCACGAAAATCTCTCGCATCTCGCGAGAGATTTTTGTATTCCCTATTACTCTCCCAAATTTTGATCGCGCTATACAGAACAAGCACCGGGGTATATGTTTCTTTTTAGGAAGAATCCCATCCGTAATCGAACATTGTCCTATGCATATTCTTTTGTTGCACAAATTCCTGCTGTTGGGAGCACTCGCGGTTGTTATCGCGGGACTGTTCTTTTTTGTCCCGCCGTTCCTCTCATTTCCACTTCGCCCATCTTTCGGAACTTGTCTGAGAAGACTACGTAGTAAAGATAATCGGCAAGAATCTTGGTTACGAAGTCGTGGATTATAAAATAGAAGCTATGCCCAAACACCGAATCTCCAAAGGCACCGTGCATACCGTTCCCTCAGATCTGGGAAATGCGCTTGTTTCCAACAAAGCAGCACTTACAGCCTGGGAAAGCCTGACGCCACTCGCTCGTAACGAATGGATCTGTTGGGTGATGTTTGTGAAAAAAGAGGAAACGAGAAAAGAACATATCGAACGGCTCATCGAGCAGCTGAAAGAAGGTAAACGCCGTCCCTGCTGCTGGATTGGCTGTATTCATCGTACGGACAAGGTGATCAGTCCTTCGGTACAGGGAGTACTTAAAAAGCGAGCGAAAAAAGACAAATAATTTTCTGAACAGTATGAAATTAGATCAAAAACTTGTTGACGCTTGCATCGCTTTTATAGATTGCCGCTTCCCCAAGCAAGATGGTGAAGCAGCGGCGATGTATACCGAGGACGGAGAAATTCTTCTCAGCACCTCTCCCGCAACACTCAACGAAAGTGCAACATTGTGTCACGAAGTCGGCGCACTCTGTGAAGCGTACACAAAGAACAAGCGCATTACCGCTACGGTTTGTGTTTCACGTTCTGTTGATGGCAACATAAAAATCTTTTCTCCCTGCGGAATCTGCCAGGAGCGTTTGATGATTTATGGGAAAGATGTTGAATGTGCGGTTCCGAAAGATGGTGATTCATCATCGTGGGAAATGCGTACACTCGGTCAGCTGCAGCCATATTATTGGCGTAAGGCTTTAGAGTAAAAAGTGCGAAGAAAACCTCTACCCTTCCCTCATTGCAAGATATATTCCTCTCGCCATATGCACATCGAATACGAAGCAACGTTTACGTCAGTAGAAAAAGATGATATTCGCAACAAGCTCAAGGCAGCTGGTGCGACGCTTGTGAAACCCGAATTTCTGCAAAAGCGGGTGGTGTTTTATCTTCCCAAGGGTAATGAAATTGCCGGTGGTTGGGCACGTGTACGCGATGAGGGCGACAAGATCACCATGAGTGTCAAAATTGTTGACGGCGAAAAAATTACTGATCAAAAAGAGGCTCAATTGACCATTGATAATTTCGACAATGCCGTGTCGTTGCTATCGCTCCTTGGTTGCAGATCAAAGGCGTATCAGGAAACATATCGTGAACTTTGGACGCTCGACAATATCGAAATCACCCTTGATGAGTGGCCGTTCCTTGAACCGTTTGTGGAAATTGAAGGCCGCTCTGAAGAAGAAGTGAAAAGTGTCGCCGAACGTTTAAGTTTTGATTGGAGCAAGGCAAAATTCTGCCACGTAGGAACACTCTACGCTGAAAAATACCACATGCACGAAGATGTCCTCAATAACCAAACGCCGCGGTTGACGTTCGAGATGGAAAATCCGTTTCAAAAATAATTTTATGCGTCTATGGAGTTTGCATCCAAAATATTTAGACACCAAAGGACTTGTGGCGTTGTGGCGGGAAGGATTGCTGGCCAAACATGTTCTTGAGGGTAAAACCAAAGGTTATCGTTATCATCCGCAATTGAAACGCTTTCAGGCGGCTGCGCAACCGCTTGTTGCCATCAATGCTTATCTTAAATATGTATACGATGAGGCGTGCAACAGAGGTCACTGCTTTACTGCAACAAAAATCGATCTCACTGCACATACTGAACGTTTACCCGTCACTTACGGACAACTGCAATATGAGCTTGAACATTTACGTGAAAAACTGCAACGACGAGATCCCCATCGTCTCGCCACACTTCCTACCTCTCCCGAACCTCATCCCCTTTTTGCCGTTATCGCCGGCGATGTCGAAGAATGGGAGAAGATCGTGTAAACTTCATACAAAAGATTATTATCAAAATCACCTATGGATCTTAATTACCTCGCCATCATCGTAGCCTCACTGTTGCAATTTGTGTTTGGTGCAATTTGGTACACACCCGTGTTTGGCAAGATGTGGGGAAAAATTCACGGATTTGAAAAATATTCACAAGCCGAACAGCAAAAAATGATGAAGAGCATGGGACCGATTCTCGGAATACAATTTCTCACCACCATCGTCACGACGTTTGTGTTTGCATTGTTACTACAGGGCTTCCCTACCACTTGGAACGTATACGGACTTGCAGGCTTCTTCTGGCTAGGATTTATTGTGCCCACACAAATAAGCGCCGTCCTTTTTGGAGGAACAGAGCCGCAATGGATTGTGAAAAAAATCCTGATCATGGCTGGCGCAGCACTGGGATGCATGATGATCGCCGCAGCTGTACTGCAGGCGATGTAGTCGCTGTATGAACATGTTCAAAAAAACCAAAGCTACGACCGTAATAGGTTATCTCAAGGACGTTCCAAAGGAGCGACAAGAGCTTATCCATTTCCTGCACGGTTTTATCCAAAAAGCTGCGCCATCGTTGAAAGCTCATTTTGCCTACAACATGCTCGGCTATGGTTCTTTTCCTTGGCGCAACTATAAACATGAACCCATCACCTGGCCAGTCGTAGCCATGGCCAATCAAAAAAATTACGTGAGCATCTATGTATGCTGCGTCGTCGACGGCAAATATCTTGCCGAGACATATAAAGAACAATTGGGAGATAAGGTCAGCGTCGGCAAAAGCTGTATCCGTTTTAAAAAGCTGGAAGATGTACATCTGCCGACATTAAAGAAGGTAATTCAAACCGCAGCTAAGCATCCTGGCCTCGATGGTATCGGTAAGAGCACCGCGATCAAGAAAAAATCGTGAAGCGAAAAGGTAGGCTGCAAAAAATGAGTGCTTGGTAAAAAAAATCCATATTGATAACAATATTTATGCTAAAACGTCCTGAGAAAAGTACAGCGGATTCCATAATTTCAAAAGACTCTGAAACCGATTCAACACAAGAACTTTTTAACAGCTTTATCAGTTCAGAAATCTATAAAAAGCTTAAAGAAGCCTATGGTGATTTTGTTTTTACCAATCCCGATGATATTCCCGAATTAGTTCGTAGTGCCCCGGCACCCATCGAGAACGATACAGTCCAAAAAATAAAGATGATTATGGAAAATGGAAGAGGCTGCAGAGTACGCAGAAGCAGTGGCCAGGTTCAAGACGGACTTCTTGTCTCGTTTTCACCGACGGCAAGAAGTTTAGGAATAGCTTTCCGTGACGTGAATGATGGGAGGATAAAATATAAAGAAGCTGTGCGTTTGAAAGAATTTCTCGAGGTGAATTAGCTGCTACACTAGCATGTTTGGTAAAGTATCCTTGTATGTATATGAATCACAAAAAAATGCTGCTCGTTGCCTTGATTCTCATTATTGTCGCAAGTGTAATCGGATTTTTGACGCTGAGGAAGGGTTCGTCAGCATCTCCATCGCCTATTGTAGAACAGGAAACGGCAGAGAATTGGCACGTTGTTGATACCAATTTCTTTACTGTTTCATTGCCATCCGAATGGAAATTCAACCCGATGCAAGGCATAGATTCGTATGTTGGCGAATTTGTCGGTGATGGCGTGACGCTTGGTTTTGATTACGGTTGGTATTCCAATCCTCTGGCAGACGAAGGTGATTCGCATTACACCGTTACCTACGAAACCATTGATGACCGTCATGCCAAAATTGTTGTTCCTGCTACGGTAGGAATAGGCGTCGTGGGTGTGTATTTTGCTGATATCGACGGCAATCAGATGAATCGTCTCCAAATATCAGGAGAATATCTAACAGGCGCCCAACAAGAAACGGCCTTAAAAATATTCCGTACGCTGCAATTTACCGACAAAGAAGATAAGCCGGTACCTTCGACATCTTTTGACTTCATCTTTAAATATGGCGTCGGGGCCAAAAACATTTTGGATACCTTCAATGATACCTATACCAAAGACATGATTACCGATGACCCGATTACTATTTCGTTGAAATTGACGGACGAAGAATTGGATGGCATTCGTCAAAAAATTGAAGAGCTGAATCTCTTTCAGGCAAAAGAGGAAAGTCAAATAAAAATGCTCATGAATCCCTGTACGGATTACGATCTCATCGTGCAAACCTTTGCCGTGCAACGTCGCGCTTCATCGGACGGATGCACACAGGGAATCGATCAGCAGTTTGCAGCATTCGAAACCTATATCCGTTCAATTTTGGAAACAAAGACAGAGTATCGAGCGCTTCCCGAACCTCAGGGAGGTTATATGTAAAGAGTATTACTTCATGCTCGCCGCCATCTGCGCCACCAGTGTATCAGTATCAAATATTTCTTGTTCGGCTTTGCAGGTTGCTTGATTTGGTTCGTCGTAATTCAGACATTGCGGTTCACGAATAGAAAAAGAGAATGTTACCGTCTGCTCATTACGCGCAAAGGCATAGGTATGGGTTGTATACGTACTGCCCGCTGCTCCCTCACCCAACGTCGTTACACAATAAGTCGTTCCCTCGATAGTTCGTTCTTCAGTTGTACCCACAGGTAATCCAGGAGGCAAGATACCGCTCAAAGGACAAGAATAAACCCCATCGCTCACAGCAACTTGCGGTGGCCAATCCATAAAATGCACATATGTAAATCCCGTTTCTTTGGGATAAGAAAAGGAAATTCCTGATTGCGTTTGTGTCGCAAATTCTGCATCAGAAAGTTCGGGACACGGTGCAAATGCACACGATGGACCCGAACGTCCCACATACGATCCATCGGGGCATAATTTCGCTTCTTGCGTACAAGCGACCGGATCGCTATCACTTATCACCGGCGCATGTGCACGGACGCTCCAAAGAATGATGCCGGCAGCTACTACAAGTACAAGGATAAGAATGATGGCAACAATAGGAGAAGTTGTACGTTGGGAAGTATTTTGCATATGTTTTGAGTATAGCATCACCGCAATGCCAAGGTTTTGTTCTATCGAGAGAGATTCATGTACTCACCTCTGTGCTGGAGAAGATGTCTGATCTTTGCTAAGTTACGGCGATAACTCTCCTTCTATGTATCGCGTTGTCTTTTTTGGTGAACCGGGAAGTGGCAAAACAACGTTGTCACAAAAAGTTGCCGTCGCTTTAGGAGTATTGGTCGTGGAGGCGTCCAGAGAAGTCATTTTTCCAGCCGCGATGTACTCTTCCCTGCCAGATACCACAGCAGAGTTTATTACTATCATGATGCATCATAACGAAGCGGCTCCAACGTTCACGCGTGAGAAAGCGCGAGAGATGTTTTCACGATTATGTAAAACGTATGCGAGCGATATCGTGGCAGGCATTCCTGGACATCGAGCGCACGCGTGGTCTCGACGGAGCCATGACGCACAGCAAGCTCTGGAGCAAAGGTTCCAAGCGCTATGCATGCAGTCTTACCTCGTGTTGCGTCGATCCGCTCGCACTCTTCATCATGATGCCAGCAAATGAGGAGTTCGCACCGCGCATCTACACGCGTGCACTTACTTCCCTATCGCGAGATCCACGCTTCGACACCCTTCGGCGCTTCCTCGAAGTGCATGTCCGTCTTGATGGGGATGACCACGCCCCGACATTCCTCGCTTGGCTGGAGCTCTATCTGCAGAACTCCTGTCCAAGTACGGCTCAGGTCAGCGCGTCGACTCGCAAGGCGATTTCCGTTTTCGACCGCTGATTGCTGTCTCACCACACTCGTCTCAAAAGCCTTCGTAAGAGGGCTTTTGTTCTTTTTGACTTTATTCATCCCCAGATCTCTTGACAGAAATTATATAGTGTATAATATACACATATCACATATGTCCAAACGCATGCAAACATCTACAGACCACTTACACTTTGCCGTTCTGGCGGCAGATGTGGCGTTGTTTACGGTAAAAGATGATCATCTGCTTGTGCGCATGGTTAACGTTCATCGCCCGCCATTTTTCACGAATGTCGCCGGACTTCCTGGAGGATTGCTGCAACCAACCGAAACTGCCGAAGAAGCCATTGAGCGTCACATTCGTGAAAAGGCAAAAATCACCGCACCATCAGTGCACATTGAGCAACTCTACACCTTCAGTCAAATTGATCGTGACCCTCGAGGTCGTGTCGTGGCAGTCGCATATATTGGTCTTATTCCTTGGAACGCCCTTTCCGAAAAAGAGCAAAGCAACACACCAGACGTTTCGTGGCAACCCGTACATCGCATAAAAACCTTGGCATATGATCACCAAAACATCTTGCAAATGGCTGTGAAACGTCTGCAGTCACGCGTCACCTATACAACGCTTATCTCGAAGTTGATGCCACGCGAATTTACCCTCACCGAATTACAAAACATGTATCAAACGGTACTCGGCACTTCCCTTGATAAACGAAATTTCCGTAAAAAGCTTCTCAAACTCAAGATTGTAAAGCCTCTGCGAAAAGAACGAAGCGACGGCCCATGGCGACCAGCACAGCTTTTCACCTTTACAAGTAAACATATTCAAGAAATCGAAATGTTGTGAAAAAGAAAGAGCGGTATCTTCACCGCTCTTTACCAAAACTACTTAGTGTAATATATACATTATATAAATGTTTATTGAAAAGAGATGAGGGGTTCGAGCAGACGCGCCCTTCACCTCGGTCCAATAAACCGAGGAGCTTCACAACTCCACAAGCAGCTATGCACCGAATGTTCGATGCGGCGCTTCTCAAAACATGCGTCTCACCAAGGAGTGACATCATGCGTCTCTTCACCCTCGACAACATTCTGCTTCTGACCGACAGCTACAAGATCAGCCACTGGCGGCAGTATCCTCCGGGCACGGAAAAGGTCTTCGCCTTCTTCGAAAGCCGCGGCGGCGACTCGTCCACGATGACCTTCTTCGGCCTGCAGGCCATCATCCGGCAGTACCTCGAAGGCGTGGTCGTGACCGAGGAGAAAATCGAGACGGCCAAGCGCATCCTGCGGATGCACTTCGGCTCTGACACGATCTTCAACGAGGAGGGCTGGCGCTACATCCTGAACGTGCATGGCGGACGGCTGCCGGTACGTATCTGCGCCGTTCCCGAAGGAACAACGGTGCCCGTACACAACGTGCTGATGACCATCGAGAACACCGATCCGAACTGCCCCTGGATCGCCGAGTACCTCGAGACGCTGCTGTCGCACGTTTGGTACTCGAGCACGGTGTGCACGCGCTCGCGCAACATGCGCGCCACGATCCTGGCGGCGCTCGAACAGAGCGGTGACCCCTCGCTCATCGACTTTAAGCTCCACGACTTCGGCTGTCGCGGCGTGAGCAGTATGGAGACGGCAGCGATCGGCGGCGCGGCGCATCTCGTAAACTTCAAGGGGACGGACACGTTGCCAGGGCTCACGCTCGCGGCCGCGGTCTACCACGAGGAGTGCGCGGGATACTCGATTCCGGCGGCCGAACACTCCACCATCACCGCCTGGGGACGCGAGCATGAAGTCGACGCTTTCGCCAACATGCTCGACGTATACCCGTCCGGTCCCGTGGCGGTCCCGAGCGACAGCTACGATATCTTCGCAGCCTGCGAGGAGCTGTGGGGCGAGCATTTGCGGCAGCAGGTGCTCGACCGTGACGGCGTGCTCGTTGTTCGGCCCGACAGCGGGCCGCCAGCCGAAACGGTCGTGCGTGTTCTCGACATTCTCGGCAAACCCTTCGGATACACCGTGAATGCCAAAGGCTACAAAGTGCTCGACCCGCATGTCCGCGCCATCCAGGGCGACGGCGTCGACGAGCTCTCGCTCGGCATGATACTGAACGCGATCATGGCGGCGGGCTGGTCGGCCGACAACGTGGCCTTTGGCTCGGGCGGCGGACTGCTGCAGAAGATGAACCGCGACACCCAGAAGTGCGCCATCAAGGCTTCGGCCGTGTGCATCGACGGTGTGTGGCATGACGTCTTCAAGGATCCTATCACCGACAGCGGCAAGCGCTCGAAGCGTGGTCGACTGGCACTCGTCCGCGAAGGCGGCGCGTATCAGACGATTCGCGAAGAAGAGCTCGGTGATCGCCTCAACGTTCTCGAGGTCGTCTTCGAAAACGGCGTGCTGCTGCGCGACCAGACTTTTGCCGAGATCCGAACGCTGGCCGCCGTGGCCTGAGTGCGTTACATCCCCGTTCGTACGTGACGGCTGGAGAAGCTTTTCTTCTCGAGCCGTTTTCCCATTATCCATCATTACTCTTGCTCCCCATACGTTACGATCTCCCTTGTTATGCTTAAAAGTTCCTCCAAGAATAGGGTATAATTTTCCTGTGTTCTATGTTTCAACATAACAAATATCCGTATAAAGATTCTTTCTTTGATCTTAGAGAAGTATTTGGCGAGGTCGATGTACTCACAAAAACACCCAAGGAAATCGACGAATGCTTCTTAAAAAGAAAACGCAGTGGTAATCAAGATCCCAAACTCCATTTCGCCTGGAAAGTGCTGCGCGATCCTTATTACCGTTATCTTGCCGAAACCATGTCAAGTTTTGAAGAACTATATGACGCAGGCTTTTTTGTTGATGAAATTAATCCCGAAGATACAAAACTCCTGCAATTTCAAATGCACGAAGCACGCACGCCAATTAATCAAATAGCAAAAAATTTGAAAAAACTCACGAGCATCACCAAACCAGTCGTGCTTTTATGTACAGGTGCATTCTCTCCTCTCCATAACGGCCACATCGGCATGATGTATAAAGCAAAAGAGACACTTGAAGAACAAGGATATCAAGTCATTGGCGGCTATTTTTCCCCGTCGCATGATGCCTATGTCTCAACAAAATATAACAGCAGCGCAAGTCTGCTCGCCGCACACCGGGTATATCTGGCGCAGCTTATAAACTCAGAAAGCGATTGGCTACTCGTCGATCCTTGGGAATCTCGCTATCTGCCTACCGATATCAATTTTACCGATGTCATTTTTCGCCTAGAAACCTATCTCAAAACCTACCTACCAACGCCCGTACCTATTGAAATAGCATACGTGTATGGAGGTGATAATGCTGGCTTTAGTGGTACCTTTTCTCAGAAAGGGATTGGCGTGTGTGTTGGACGTCGCAACTCTTCTCCTGATATTTTTAATGCCATAAAAAAGAAACATCCTCAGGCAACTATTTTTTGGACAGCTGCAGACGATTTGGTCAGTGAAATAACTTCAACAAAAGTGCGCAAATGGAAACCAGGACTTCTGCCGAGCAATGCAGAAAAAATCTACTTCACTTGGAAAAAAACCTCATCCACGTGTATGAAACAACACGTAGACCAAAGCGCCTCTATGTTCTACGTAACGATAGCGACTGGGCACTCCAATTATGGCAACATCAGGTAGCGCCAGATACCCTTAAACAAGCACGGGATGTCTTTCTGAAAAAAATTACCACACTCCTTGAACAAGCTTTTTTACGAGTCGAGGTTCCCGATCTTCCTACCGACGTGGAAATACGTATTTACGAACATGCTGAACAAGAAACTTTTGTACGCGACTTAGCACAACACGAACAACTCATCAATTTGGATCGCTGTACAAACACCCTGGAAGACATTCAACTCTCACGCTTATTTTTTCTTTGCGATGGACAATTTCGTCCACTGAATCTTGTTGCTCGTCCGGGTTTTCAAGAAATCGAGAAACAAATCACTACACTCAAACCCGGCAAATACACGCTCGTTGATGACGACATTGCCACAGGCAGCACCGTCAACATGTTACTTGCCATGCTTCCCGAAGAAGTAGAAATTACCAAAATTCGTACACTGTTAGAATATTCTCGATCTCAATATCTGAAAGAATATCCAGATGCAGTGGACTTAGAGACCTTTGATGTTGTTGATCTACGCGATTTTCTCTTTGGTTCACGTGACAGCGGACTGGTTATTAGTTTGCCAGACGGCGTCACTGCACGGGCCCCTTACTCATTACCCTATGTTTCTTTAGTCACTCGTGCCAATATTCCTCCATCAGCTGAACAAATATTCTCTCGTCGCATTTGGGAACTCAATCTTTCATTCTTTGAAACCTTGGGAGCCAATATCACCATCGCTGATACCGACCCAGGATTTCGTCGTTTTGCAAACTATATCGGTTTTGCCGACACGGTGACTATGGAACAATTTTGTGCGTATCATCTTAAGGAAGTAAAAAATTACGTGTAAGTATGTCTATAGGTATTCTTGGTGGCATGGGACCTGCAGCAAGTGCAGAAAGTTACCTGCAATTAATACGCATCTGTCAACATCAGTACAACGCCGTTGAAGACGATGACTTTCCCCCCCATTATTCTACACAGCATTCCCCTGACGGGTTTTGACGGTATTGGATTTACCAACAGCACGCTTATTACTCAGCAGCTGATGAAGAGTTTACAAAAACTCGAAGCGGCGGGCGCACAAACTATTCTCATCGACTGCAACACGGTACACTTGTTGTATGACCAATTTGTAAAAAGCGTACAAAGCAAAATCATCCATCTTGTAGAAATTACCGCTAACTACGTCGTACAAAAAGGAATCCAAAGTGTTGGCGTTCTCGCTTCGGATACTTCACGGCGCATGGACCTGTACGATAAAGCACTTTGGTGGAACGGCATTCAAACCATTCATGTAACCGACGAAGAACAAGAGGTCATTAATCGCGTTATCTACAACGTAATGGGCGACACCATCACAGCAAAAGATAAACAGGAATTGCAAATAATTTGCGAGCGTTTATTTGATGCCGGCGCACAGGCGGTTATTATGGGTTGTACGGAAATATCTTACGTCATGGGCGAACGCATTGATGGCAATCATTATATTGATAGTCAATGGCTCGCCATTCAAGAAGCCGCAAAAACATACTATCAGCAAAAAAACATAAACCTATGAAATTCTATACCGATCAAGAAATGAAAACATTGCATCCTGAGATTATTGTACTTTTGGCCGAGCTCCGCGCACGACGAAATTTCAATGCAGAAGAGTATGTAAAAGCAAAAGTTCACATTATCAATACCTATTTTCACAAAGCCGGTTTACAAAGCGCGGTGGTTGCGGTAAGTGGCGGTATTGATTCAGCAGTTGTCTTATCGCTCGTTGCTCGAGCACAAAAAGAATCAGATGGCCCAATTAAACGGATCGTACCACTTACCCTGCCCGTTTTTAAATCTACCTATACCACTGGTCAGGAATCCGCAACCTCTCGAGCAAAAGAAGTCATCGAACACAATAACCTGACACCGATCGTCTATGATCTCACCAAAGCATATGAGGTTTTAAAACAAACGATCGATACCGCATTCGGCACCGTGGGAGAACCCTGGGCGGCAGGACAACTGGTTTCTTATCTGCGCACACCTGCCAATTACTATACGACCAGTTTATTGACGCAGCTTAATCAAGGAGGTCTTCTTTGCGGCACGACCAACCGAGATGAAGGCGCCTATCTTGGCTATGTCGGCAAAGCTTCAGACGGCATCGTAGATATTCAGATTATTAGCGACTTACACAAAAGCGAAGTACGCGCCGTTGCAAAAGTACTCAGCGTACCGCAAAGCATTTTAGACGTCACGCCAACAGGTGACATGTATGATGGGCGTCCTGACGAAGAAGTTTTTGGAGCGCCCTACGATTTTGTTGAATTGTATCTTCTTCTTAAATCTCTCGATGAACCAAAAGATGCACAAGAGCTGATTGATAATCTTGGCAAAGAAGCACGTACACAGTTCGATCATCTTTCCGAAAAAATTGACAATTTACACAAATATAACAGTCACAAATATCTTGTCGGTTCACCGGCAGTCCATCTTGATGTATTAGAAAGCGGTGTACCACGGGGCTGGACATATGGCTATCAAAAAGTATCACCAGAAGCAAAAGGAAAAGAATTCTACGTTAATGCCTTTACCTTTACGAAACCAATAGAAAAAGTAGTAAAGAATACGGTCCAAGTTTCTTCATTATTTAAAAAACAGATTTACGAAGGCCAACTTTTGCATTTCGAAAATGCACTTACTAAAAAGGAACGTTCATTTCTTCTGCAAGAAGCCGAAAAGCATGGGTACATTCCCGTAGGCATTGATGGTTATCAAAAAGGCGATACCATCGGTTCTTGGCGAGCATCCGTTCATTCTCCCGAACTTGCGCAACGACTCCGGTGGAGACTCGCGCCGTACTTCGATAATCCCCGTATCTTTCCTGAAAATCCTGCGACCGATACAGGCAATACTCGCATCTGGCGGCCAATCGGTATCAGTCCGCTTTTCCGCTATATTCGCTACACCGAAGGCGGACTTCTCGTTCCCCACTACGATGCACCATACGCCTACAACGATGCCCAACGTACACTTATGAGTTTAGTGCTGTACATCGATCATCAGGGCGTTACTGGTGGTGAAACTCGTTTTATTACCGATACACAGGTAAATATTTCCTTTGCTGAACGTGATTTTAGTGACTGGAAGCGCCATGCAAACGAAGACGAGGTACTCATGGAAATTCATCCAGAACCCGGTTCAGCGATCGCTTTCGATCATCGTCTTCTGCATGACTCCTTAGCAATAGCCGGAACCGGTCAAAAGGTCATCATTCGCACAGACATCGTCTTTGCGCGCTGTTCCTAAAATAGAACATGGTGGCGTTAAAGATCTTGTCGATATTTCTCTAACTCCTCTTCTTCAAAAAGAGCCGATGATGCCGGAATTTTCCTAAAAGCAATCGGATTATTGCTTGCGAGTTTAAAATACTTTACCGGTTGTTTTTTAATTTTTTTTATACGAATCTCTTTTAACACACCATCGGCAATATCACCAAAACACCAAAGCTCATCACAAAGCTTCACTATTTCGGCATTTGCCCTATAGATAATTTCACGAGACACCGCATCGCCTAAAAAATACCGAAACAGCATAAACGGATTCAAAGGTACCGCCTTCTTATTCATACAAAACTCACTGATGTGCATTTGTAAATAAAAATTACGCTTAGAATATGCGGGATAGACAAGCGGATACGTTTTGGTAAACCGCAAACGCGGATGCCAACGCTCCAGGTCCTTGCCCAACCGCACCCATTCCCACATCCAGGGCGACACATCTTCAAGCACAATCTCATCCTCACTCACTTCGCGAAATGTGCGGCTATCAGATGAGAGTAAAAAATACCGAACAGATTTTTTATATTTCTTTGCTAAATAGATTTCCATGAGCACCCCGTCAGCAATCGCACCAAAAACCCAAAGTTCATCCGAACGACGAATGAGTGTGTTATTTGCAACTCGAATCTCATCCTTGTTTACAATATATCCAAGATTATAATCAAAATTCATGAATGGACTAATGGGCACACTTTCCTGTTGTAAAACAAACTTGGAAATTTCGGCTCGGAGATAAAAGTTCTTCTTAGAAAACGAAGTAAAAACAATGGGCATCTTTTGGGCATGATTGAGCGAATCATACTTGAGCGATTTCTTGGTCATATATATCAATACTTTTGGACCAAGAATAGTATAATCTACTTACAATAGCAAATCGTACCTTTCCCATACTCGATAATCTTACCTTGCCCACGAAAGGTGAAATGATAACCGTAAATTTTATTAAAATAATCGCTTTATTCACGATTATTCATCGTATCTATACATACCTTCATCATACGATATACTGTCTTAAATTCTTCATTTTCTCTTTAGTATGGAGCCCATCACCATCCAAACCACCATCAACGCCCCTCTTGAAAAAGTCTGGAAATATTGGAATGAACCTGAACATATCGTTCATTGGGCTTTTGCATCGGATGATTGGGAGGCTCCATCGGCAGAAAATGACCTACGCGACGGCGGGCGGTTCAAAACCACGATGTCTGCCAAAGATAAAAGTACGAGCTTTGATTTTACCGGTACGTACACCAAAGTGAACGAGCATGAACGCATTCACTACACCATGGACGGCAATGATGCACGTAAAGTAGAAGTAACGTTTGAAACCGTTCCTGAAGGTGTGCGAGTAATTGAAACCTTTGATCCCGAAAACGAAAACCCCGAAGAGATGCAACGCGCTGGCTGGCAATCCATTTTGAATAATTTTAAGAAGTACGTAGAAAACACATAATATGCAAAAAATCATTCCCCACCTGTGGTTCGATAAAGAGGCCAAAGAAGCAGCAGAATTTTATACGTCCGCATTTCCGGATGCAAAAATCAACAGCATCAGAACGATTCACGATACACCGTCGGGTGATTGCGATATTGTTTCGTTTGAACTTGCCGGATATTGGTTCATGTCGATCAGTGCGGGACCGTATTTCAAACTGAATCCGTCGATCTCTTTCTTTGTCAATTTCGATCCGTCAGTCATGGAAAACCCTGAAGCACAACTCGATGAGCTTTGGGCAAAACTTGCCGAGGGCGGCAAAGCGTTGATGCCGCTGCAGGAATATCCATTTAGCAAACGCTATGGCTGGATTCAGGATAAATACGGAGTGTCGTGGCAATTGATGCTGACCGATCCCAAAGGTGAACCGCGGCCGTTTATCATTCCTTCTCTCATGTTTGTCAAAAACAATTACGGCAAGGCCGAGGAAGCAACTGATTTTTATTTGTCCATTTTCAAAAACGCTCGTCGTGGACAAATCGCCCGCTATCCGGCTGGCATGGAACCCGATAAGGAAGGGGCCATCATGTTTACGGACTTCATGCTCGAAGGCCAGTGGTTTGCTGCCATGGAAAGTGCTCACGCGCATGAGTTCAATTTTAATGAAGCGATCTCACTGATTGTGAAATGCGACACACAGGCAGAAATTGATTATTACTGGGAAAAACTTTCTGCCGTCCCTGAATCCGAGCAATGTGGTTGGCTCAAAGACAAATACGGACTGTCGTGGCAAATCACACCCACGGCCATGGACGAGATGATGAACAGTGGCGATCAGGCCGCCGTCGACCGCGTCACCAAAGCTTTTTTGCAGATGAAAAAGTTTGATATTGCCCAGTTGCAAGAGGCGTATAAGGGAGAATAATTATGAAAGTAAACGTCAAAACCAAAAATAAACCGTTAGTACTTTTTGTTCTGGGAATTTTTATTGCCGGCATGCTCTTTTTTATTGGTCTTACCACGTACGAATACTTCCATTATCGTGACGGCATATCCGTACAAGGAACGGTGCTCGATATTCATCGCTTCGGTGCAAGAAAACAAAGAAGAACGTATACGGCGAACATTTCTCTTATCGTTAATGGGGAAACGATCACAACTAAAGAACGCATTTCTGCTAGAACCTTATCAATCGGAGGCGTAGGAGTTTCCACCTCAAAGATTAAGACGGGAGATCAGCTTGAGATGCGCGTCGTATCCAACAAAAAAGGAGGCTATGATATTGCCGTTGCCGACGAGGTACTTCATCCAGGAAAAGATTTCTTTTGGCTTTTCCTTTCCCTCGCACTCGCTATCTTTTGCTTTGTGATTTTTTGGAAGAAAGAGGATAAAAAATATGTTTCATCTCACCAGAGTTAGTGAATTTCGCTTCAAAATCTATCCAAATGATTTCGCGCAATCGCGAAACTTTTATGAAAACGTTTTAAAATATCCGGTAGTAAACGAATGGAGTCGTGGTGAACAGGATAAAGGTGTGATGTTTGATACTGGCAGCGCGATCATTGAGCTTTTATCACCAGAAAAAGACTATCAATCAATTCAAGGCGTCACTCTCTCGCTTGAAGTACAGGATGTAAACGCTCTTTGGGAATATCTTAAAAATCGTGTTCCTATTATTTTCTCTTTACGCCACAATGCGTGGGGAGATTCCTCTTTCTGCATTCATGATCCTGAAGGTTTGCAACTCACCTTTTTTACGAAAAATGAAAAAACACCTTAAAATTCAGCTCTATGTTCAACAAATGAACAAACTGTTAAACTTCTTTCCATAAAAATTATCATCATCACTATGTCATCATGCATCACCTGTGGCATGCCCCTTGAAGGAAATCACGTCAATGATATTGGTCTTGAAACTGCCGAAGGTCCGGTTTGTGTGTACGATGTAAAAGACGGGCAAGTGAAAAGCGCGGAAGATATTTTTGAAGGCGGTGTGCTCTTTTTCCTCGACGCCGCAGCGGGAGGTGATCGCGCCTTAGCAGAACGACTCACCCGAAAAAACATGAGCACCCTTCCCTACTGGCAAGCTCATCCTTTTGCTGAACTTGATGGTGAAATGGCCAGCGATGAAGAATTCGCTACCTGCATGGCAAAATTGTAAATGTGAAAAAGATTCTCCTCGATGATAAAGAAGTGGAAAAGCTGGCTCCCGAAAGTCTGCCCATGCTCATTCATGGAGAAGAAGGCTCAGGAGCATCGCTGTATACCATCGCACTGATGGCGAAATGGTTTTCGCAAGGATATAAACTGCACGTGCTGTGTGGATATTCCTTTGCTGAGGAAGAATTTCAAAAACAGATTGATACGACATATCAGGAAAAAATCTTCTTTACCAAAGAAGAGGTTCAATTATTTATCGCGGCAATTGCATTGAGAGGTACAAACGACATCGTTATCATTAAAAATATCGAATTGTTTGATGTCGAATTGTGGCAAGCAATTTCCCCTATCGATCATCTCATTGTTTCTGGAGATGTACACAAAGCACTGCTGAAAAATTCTATCCTCCAAAAAACATTCACCACAAAAATCCTCTTCTCTCCCCTTGATTCCATGACTATTCCTGAAATCAAAAAATACGAGGGATTTTTGATCGCCGGTGATTATAAAGGAGTGACAAAGCTTGAGTAATAAAGGGCAATCGACAAAAATTCAGAAAAAGACTACCGTAATAACGACATCTTTTTCTTAATTCTTTTATATGTTTACTCTCCTTCGCAATGGACTGATGATCCTTGCCCTTAGCCTCACATTTCTCCCAGTAGGCACACACGCTGCTTGGCTTATGGCTCCACGAAGCCTTGCCCTAGAAGATGGCGGTACAACCACCGACGACACCACACCCACCCTCACCTGGGTCGCCGCCGATGGCGCAACGTGGTATGACATTAAAATGGACAGTGGCTCGTATTTAGGAATTGGAAACGTGTTCTCTTATACGCTCGATACGTTAAGTGAAGGATCACATACCGCGTACCTGCGTGCACATAACAATGCCGGCACGACAAGTAGCGCAACAACGTTAACGTTTGAAATTGATACCAATGCGTCTGATGGATTCACCGTTGGTCGTATCTCACCCTCAACCGCAACAGAAGATGAAGAGGTGACGCTCAGCGTTTCAATCTCTGGCGACGAAGTTGTATGGTGCGACCTTTATATTGATGATGAATACATCGATGAAATGGATGAAGAAGATTCGAACTCTTTTGTCATCGATTACACCTTCACCAACGACGGTTCATACGACGTATATGCTCTTTGTGGTAATGACGACGATGAAGATGAAGGAACAGCTCGAACCATTACCGTTTCCGCAGAAGAAGATACATTCAGCATTCCCGCCGTCACGCCTTCAACGGCTACCGAAGATGAATCGACAACCATCACTGCTCGTCCGTCAGATGACGCTGAATGGTGCAGACTGTACGTCAGCGGCAGCAATGTTGGCGAGATGACTGAGCAAAGCAATGGTACCTTTACCAAAAAATACACCTTTACCCGTGAAGGTTCCTATAAGGTATATGTAACCTGCGAAAGTGAAGATGGTGATACTGTTCGCGGTACCTCGCGCTACATTACGGTACGCAGCGAAGATGATGTTGACGATGAAGATCTTGAGGGAGAATTAATCAAAATTGCTTGTAGCGCAGGCAACACCGTTTCTGACCCGTGCCGTGCCGTCTACTACTACGGCACTGACGGCTATCGTCATGCCTTCCCCAACGAAAGCGTGTACTACGACTGGTATGACGATTTCGATGATGTGATCGAAATTAGTTCATCACGCATGGCGTCACTCTCGATTGGTCGTAACATTACCTATCATCCAGGCAGCGTACTCATATCGTTCCAAACCATTGACGGCGTCTTCGCCATTACGAAGGAACATGTGCTTCATGAGTACGATACAAACTCCCTTATCCGCAGCGATTGGGGTGAAGACTGGGAAGATGATCTGGTTGAAGTTCCGGTAAGCCTCTACACCAACTACACCATCGGCTCGGACATCGATAGCTCAAGCGACTACGATCGTGACGATGCCTACGATTCCGTTGATTCGATCAGTGATTTGTTCTAGAAAAAAATAAAGACCATCCATAAGGGTGGTTTTTATATTTCCTCATTCAAAATATATTGATAATATTCTTCCGTTAGTAAAGAAAAAACGAGAGATTTTGATATGCACCAACGTGGAGAATATATCGATATACAAAAAAGTACCCTACATACAATAGGTGAGGTTTTGTTAAAAAACGAAAAGACGCCAACACTTCTTACCCTGGAAATACGCAAACACGGTCTCTTCACAATCAGTGACAAAGAAGGAAGAATTGTTATTAAGGGCGGAATCGATATGAAGAGATCACGTGCGGGTATACAGCATATTCTTCTTCGGGAAGATATTCGTCACATAGGAAATGGTCCGCTTATCATGAATCGCGTTGAAGCTTCTTTACAAGAAATAGGGATAAAAGAAATCTTCGTCGCATTTCGTATACATGGTACATTGGACTTTTTCATCAAGTGCGGATATCACATCGTGGAAGCCTCGGCGTTAACATATGAAGAAATGATGGAAATTAACTTCACGGGCATAACATTAGAAGAACATGTCGATGCATCATCGTATGAGCAATGGAAACAGAAAGGTTCTCACCTTGATACAGGAGGGAAAATCCTTTTAAGAAAAGTGCTTACATGATTTTACATAACAATAGCCTCGCCCTAGCTATTAAAAAGGATAGGTGGTATGGTTCGACCTCACACGATGGCAGCCTTTTTAATGGCTCCAAATCCATACCTCTATGACCATGACTGATGGCCAAAACACAACGCCGGTAACCGACGACACCACCGCTACCCCCGTTCACGAACCCGTGAAAACACCAGAGCAAATTGCAGAAGAGAAAAAAGCAGCCGAAGCCGAGAAGGCCGCTGAATAAGACCCGTTTAAAAGCTCTCACTATTTGGTGAGAGCTTTTGTTATTTTATAAGAAAATGCTACGATGAATGGCGATATGCGTATTGCAATTATTGGCGGCGGAGCAGCGGGTATGATGTGCGGTGCCACACTGTTACAACGACATCCTTCGGCAGAAATCTTTCTTCTTGACCGCAACGATGGATTAGGAAAGAAAGTCATTATCTCAGGTGGCGGGCGTTGCAATGTCACCACTGGCATTCATGACATTAAGACTGTACTCAAAAAATATCCACGCGGCGAGAAGTTTCTCACCTCAGCCATGTACGCCTTTCCACCCGAAACAGTCTACAACTGGTTTGAGTCGCATGGCGTTCCGCTCAAGACACAGACAGATGAACGCGTCTTCCCTGTTTCTGATAATGGCAAAGATATTGTCGGCGTCTTTGAGAAACTCTTTGCCGAATCAGGAGTAAATGTATTGCTAAAAACTGCGGTCACGCACGTCGAGAAAAAAGAGGGAAAGTTTTTTCTCTCTTGCAAAAATAATCCCGTACCTCTGGCGGTTGATGTTCTCGTCCTCACCACCGGAGGACAAGCCTATCGCCAAACCGGCTCAACCGGTGATGGCTACGCCTTTGCCGCAGCACTCGGGCACAGCATCACCCCCCTTGCACCAAGCCTCAACGCCTTCTTTACCAAAGAAACCTGGCCCGCACGCATTTCTGGCTTGTCGTTCACGAGCGCATCCATTACCGCCAAACGCGGTAAACATCCTTCCTTTACCGGACCTTTCTTATTTACGCACAAAGGTGTGAGCGGTCCTGCAGTTTTTGCCCTGTCGTCACTTGTAGCATTTGAAACATATAATGCTCAGCAGCCACTCGACATTCGCATCGACCTCTTCCCCTCGCAATCCATCGATGCACTGAGCGCAGACATTACTCAGCTTGCCAAAAATCATCCGCACAAAATATTCAGCAACGTGGTCGCTATGGGCATTCCTCAATCACTGGCTGATATCGCGCTCGAAGAAACCGATATTTCCAAAACGAAACGCGCGAACGAAATCGCCAAGAAAGAGATGCATCGTCTGTGTCTGTGGTTAAAAGGCATTCCCTTATCGGTAATCCAGCGTGGTGCAGGCGATGAATTTGTGACGGCGGGCGGAGTATCTTTAGCAGAAGTTGATCCGCGTACGATGCAATCGAAGATATGTCCAGGGCTCTTTTTTGCAGGAGAGATTCTTGACGTTGATGGTTTTACGGGCGGTTTTAATTTGCAAGCATCCTGGGCAACCGGGCATCTCGCCGGTTCACACATCGACATGCTATAATATATCTATATTCATTCTTCATTTTTCTTCTATGGCCAAAGGAACCGGCATGCGCAAAGAAACTAAAAAACCCAAAAAGAACGCAAAGAAAAAATAAGAAAATAAAAAGACGCCGCAACACTGCGGCGTCTTTTTTGTATAAACTTTAGCTTTTTCTCTTACCATGCGAGAGCATTTCCACCGCATGTTCCATTGAGCCCGCGGGAATGATTTCTCCATTATTGACGAAAAAGATTTCGTCAGCATTTTCAATAGTGTTCAAACGATGAGCGATGATGACACGTGTAGTAGTTGCAGGAAGCTTTTGCAAAATCTCTTCAAGAATCTGTTCAGTGACCGTATCGATATTCGCCGTGGCTTCGTCGAGAATAAGAAGTTCCGGTTCGCGCAAAACCGCACGAGCAAAGGCAATGATTTGCCGCTGACCTAAGCTGAGCGTATCGCCAGATGTCTGTACGGGCGTTTCCAAGCCTTGGTCAAAACGCTCCAAGAGCACATCTAAGTGATGTTCTTTTAAGACCTTAGTTAATTCTTCTCCTGTCAGCTCACTGTATTTTTGATTGGCGTACAAAATATTCTCTTTTACTGTGCCTGTGAAGAGAAATGGTTCTTGCAAAATAAACCCGATCTTTTGTACACGCTCTGCGGGCGTATAGGTTCGGATATCTTTGCCACCAAGGAAGATTTTGCCTTCGGTTGCATCGAAGATGCGAGCCATAAGTGAAGCCGTGGTGGTTTTTCCGCCACCTGTTGGACCAACAAGTGCATACGTCTTCCCTTTTGCCAGTGCAAAACTGATGCCATGCAAAACCTCTTTGCCATTGGGGTAACGGAAATGCACATCTTTAAATCGCAACACACTGTCATCTGAATGCATTTCTCCTTGATCAACTGGCACTACGGTCAAATCGTTTTCCATTGCCAAAATCGCCGTAATGCGATCCCAACCAGCCAGCGCCGTTTGAAAGTTTGCCCACAACGAAGCGAGTTGTCGCAGCGGATTGTAGAAGTTATTGATGTAAGTGAGATAACTGATGAGTAATCCAAGAGTAAAGTGACCCTGTATGATGAGATACACACCAAAAGCAACCACAATGAGCTGTGCCACGGTAGCGGCAAAGCTGTAAATAGGAACAAAGAAGGTGTTGGCAATGCCCGCACCGATTGCCGAATGATAGTTAGCCACGTTCGTTTCCTCAAAACGCTGACGGAAATAATCACGGCGATTAAAAGCAACAATCACTTTAAAATTGTTAAGGCTCTCCTGAATCTCTGCACTGATATTACCCGTACTCTTCAAACTTTCAGCGTTTTTCCGCTTAATCCAGGCCGTGAGCAATCGCGTAAACACGATGATACCTACCGCTGGCAATAATGAAGCCGCTCCCAATTCAACGTTGATCACAAGCAAAAAGATGCCCGCACCAGCCATGATGAACAGACTTCCCAAAAACTGCATGAGTGACTGCGAAAAGAATTGATTAATCTTTTCGGTGTCATTGTTAATACGAGAAATCAAATCACCTGTCTTATTTTCATTGAAAAAGGCGACTGGCAATTCCTGTAGCTTCGCAAATACCGTACCACGCAAACGATAAAGCATGCGCTGGCTCGCACTACCCATCCATTGCGTTTGCAAGTAGCTTGCAACTAAACCAACTCCATACAACACAAGCAAGAGGAGCGAAAAACGAAGCACGCCGTCGTACTGACGAGTAAGCACATAGGTATCAACAGTGTAACCAACAATAAATGGTCCGACCAAGTTGATAAGCGTATTCACGAGAAGTGCAGCAAACGCCCACAGCAAATGAATCTTTTCTTCACGCAACAACGGCCCCAAGCTTTTGAGGCTGGCAAGCGTGCTTTTCTTTTTATCCGAATCGGTTGGAGTATTAAGCGTGTACTTCATAGTGATTGGTGCTGCGTTGAGATTCGTAAATTTGGACGTATTCAGGTGAAGATTCAAGGAGTTCTGCGTGTGTGCCCTTGGCAAGCACTTCGCCTTCCATCAGCAAGACAATCTCGTCATAGTGTTCAACTGATGCAATTTTCTGTGTCACCGAAACCAAGGTTAGCTCAGGATAATTCTGAGTAATATTTGCTAAGATTCGTTGTTCGGTCGGTCCATCAACACGTGCGGTAAAGTCATCGAGCAACAGTACTTTGGGATTAAGTGCGAGTGCTCGAGCAAGCATCACGCGCTGCTTTTGTCCGCCCGACAAACTGGTGCCGCGCTCGGACACCACCGTATTCAATCCTTCTGGCAAGGTCGCAACAAAGTCAGAGAGCTCGGCGGTATCAATCGCCTTTTGCAACATCTCGTCCGTGACCGAATCGCCAAAAGCAATATTGTCGCGAATGCTTAAGTTAAAAAGGACGCTGTCCTGAAAGACAAATCCGATCTGCCGATGTAATGACTCGGAATCGTAGGTCGCAATCGGTTGCCCATCATATAAAATCGTTCCCGACGTCGGCTCGGTTAAAGCCGTCAACAAATACAGGAGTTGCGTTTTACCAGCCGCAGTCGGTCCGATAATCGCCGTCTTTTTTCCTGCTGCAACCACAAAGGAAACATGCTGCAAAGCCGCTTTTTCGCCGTACATAACCGTCACATCCCTCACTTCGATGTCGCCATGAAGTTCTTTCTTTACTGTTCCCTTTTCTCCTTCTTCTTTCGCCTCAAGAACATCGACGATGCGTTGGTACGACACACCGGCTTGCGACATGACACTCATCATAAAACCGATGATGAAAATGGGAAAAATAAGAATAGCAACATAGCTCGTGAAAGCCGCAAAATCACCAATCGTCACGGTACCGTTCATCACGTAATGTCCACCTAAGAGCAAAATAATGAGCGTACCGGCATTAGCCACAAAGGTGACAATGGGAATCATGGCCGCAAAGTGACCAAGAATTTTCAAACCCAAATCGCGTGCATTCGCATTAGCGGCACCAAATTTGCTGTGCTCATTTTCCTGCCCGTGCAACACCCGGATAAGTGCTGAGCCCAAAATACTTTCGTTAATGACTTTATTCAGTCGATCAAGCACATCACGACTTTGCATGAACAGTGTTTTGACTTTGCCGAAAATAATGAAAAATGTGGCGGTAATAATGGGAATAATCACAAGAACCGCCAGGCCAAGCTTCACATTAATCACCAACAGCATGATGCTGGTACCAATGATAATGACCAATGACGATAACAACGATGCAATCACCTGTGCCACAAAAAGCTTGACTGCGTCAATGTCGGCCGTGAGATAAGTAAGCAACTTAGCCGGATCAGTTTTCTGCACGAAGAGATAGCTGCTTTGCGAAATCTTTGCCGAAAGTTTCGTACGCAAATCACGTGCGACTTTTTCTGAGGCATACGTCTGAACGATATTTTGCACAATCGTCAACACAAAGATAGCCAACGCCAAACCAACGAATTGCCAAATGGTTGTCTCATAAGAAAACACTCCTTGTGCAAAAGCATCAATCGCATCAGCGATGACATGCGGAAAAAGAAGGTTTAATCCATTGCCCGCCAAGGTCACTACCACAAGGAGTGCAACCATGGCCCGATATGGCTGCAAGAGAGAAAAGATGGAAGGTTGGGGAGAAGCTTTTATCGGTTGCTGCATACTGTCTGCCAATGATCAATAATCTTTTCTTGAAGACGCAGAATGTGAACGACTTCCCTGTCTGACAAAGGATCAAGTAAAATCTTCATCTTTTGTAAACGATGCTGCTTTGCCTGGAGCAACATTTTTTTACCTTCAGCCGTTAACTGTAAACATATTTTTCGTCGATCATCCTCATCTTCCTTTCGTTGCAGCAGATTACTTTTTACCAAACCATTCACGAGCTGCGTCGCTGCACTTGAAGTCATACCAAACTGCTGTGCAATGTCCTTAACAGTTTGCGCATCTCCTTGATTAATAAGAAAAAGCACCTGCAACTGTGCCCGCGGAGGCAACGCCCGTGAACCCTTTTGCATTTTACGTTGCATTATGCCAATTCGCATAAGCGTATCCAGGCTTTGCGAAAGCGCGTGGAGTAAGTCTTTTCTTTTCACAATATGATGATAAAGTATCTTACTATATTAGATACTTATCTATCTTCTGTCAAGAAAAATCCGTTCTTTTTTTGATACTTTCATACTTTGACAAATTGGCTAATACATGCTATATTTCTTCGTTACAATTCACAGTCATAACACCATCAATCTTCCGTTCTTCAGGAAGTAAAAGCAAGGAGTCTCATGCGACAAAAATTTGAAGATCTGTGGGATAATTGGAAAGAAATGCCGCCCGTGGAGCGAGTGGCAAGACTCATGGCGCTGAAAGATGCGCCCACAGGTATCAACTGCGTGACCGTAAGCTGGATCGAGAAGAAGTATAAGGAGTACCTTCCTTATGCCGAAGCGATCGTCGCCGAGGTCGGAAAATAGCTACGTAACCCCATCACTTTGCTCGTCTCTCCTTGAGGCGACGGGTGATGGGGTCACTGTTTTTATATGCAGACAATAGACTATACTTTTCTGATATATGCCCGAAAAAAAATTGTATATTCCGATTGAGAATCTTGAGGTTGAAGCCTGTATGCAGGTGGGCAATATTATCATCCATCCCAGTAAAGATGCGTCCCAAGTCCTCACTGCCATGGAAAAAGTTCTCCAAAAGACTCGCTCAACAAACGCAGAAAAAGAACGAAAAGCACAAAGCACACGAGAAGATATAGCCACCCATTTCGGGAAACATGCTTTTGCCGAGGCTTTAATTCACGAAGAAAACAACGGCAAGGATACTTTTCTTATTCCCAAAGAACTCGATCGTACCTATCGCCATATCAGAGAAGCACTGGCCGTACTTTTTCTTTTTGAGAAAGAAGTTGCTGGCACGGCAACACTTGAACATCAAAAATTTGGACTAAAACAGGATCTCCATAAGGCGCTCACGTTTATGGTTGCTCTTGAAGGAGAAAAACGATCCGCGCAAACGCTTCGATGGGAAGGAGCAATTGCAGATTGGACATTCACTCATAAAGCCATAGAAGATTTTACTACATCAAAACGTTATCAATTTTTACATACTCTTCTTACCAAAGAAGACAAAACTGATATTGAGAAACGCATCCTTTCGGCACTGCTATGGTTCTATGAGGCCTCGCTGGATTTCAATTACACCAATCGCTTTGTAAAAATAATCATCGCGCTCGAAGGATTATTCGCATCTCAAAAAGAGAAAAAGATTTTTAGTTTATCGCAAACATCGACGCTTTTATCGCACGCCTTTATTTTGCCACATCTACACTGCCAATGTCCCATTCTCAAATCTTCTTCAGCAAGAAGTTACGACAAAAAAACAGAAGAGCAAAAGCTCCCTGGCCACTGTTCAGCCTACCGTGATATGGAACGCTGGTATTGTATACGTAATGCTATTGTGCATGATGCGCATTACGGCGTTGAGAAAAAAGATCTCGCCTCTTTAGAGTGGTGGACATATCAATTTCTTATCAAAACCATTGATCTTACTTCGACGTATCATTTCTCTACTATTACGGACTTTGATGATTTTTTGGTGAAGACGTACACTGATCTCTGTAAGAAAAATCCACTATGAAGCTTTCGCTCATCATCATCGACGGGCCCATGGGATCGGGAAAGACGACCGTCTCTTCCCTCCTGCATCCAAAACTCAAACGCACTGCCTGGATAGGACTCGATCGTATTAAATGGTTTGTTTCTGATTTTCGTCGATCAAAAAAGATAATGCCATCACCAAGCAGATTCTGCTCGCCATGTGCGAATCGTATCTTTCACAAGGCATAAGCATTTTGCTCGATCAGGCAATGCGAGACGAAACGAAAGCAATCTTCTTGAAACTCGCGCAAAAATATCAGGCACAAGTTTTTCAATTTCATCTTACCGCTCCGCGTGATGTGTTACTCGATCGCCTGAGTAAACGTCCCAAAGCCGCACTTGCTAAAACGCCCATTCCTCAATCCCGCATTTTAAAAAATCTCCGCATTCATGCAAAGCAAACACATGACGATGCAATCACTATTGATTCATCAATAAGAACGCCGGAGGAAATCGCTATGCAAATCACAAAAGATCTTGCTAAAATGCGTGCATCATCACAAAGATAACCGTTGTATGTCTTTACCTCGCTCAGAATCACTTCATCTCCATGGAGAACGAGAACGTCTGATTGACATGTTTCTTCATCAAGATATTTTTATACCTGAAATATTGTATAAACCCGATCAAAGTACTCCGCGAACGCGAGAAGTAACATGGGGAACCATTGCGTGCCAAGAAGGTATCGCTACAAAAATACTCAGACATGTCGGTATAACCAAAGAAGATATCGAAAAACGAGTAACAACGCTTAAAAAAGCAGGAGATCAGCGAATCGAAACAAAATCTATCACTCCCGCCTATAAAACAGTAGATATTTCTACTCTTTCCTTGCAACACGAAAGCTTTTTAGAAGAACTTGAAAAAATCGATCCGGAAAATACCGAAATCATGCAATACATTATCTCATCTCGAACAGTATTTGATCAGTGGTTCAAAATTGCGCAACGTCTTTTTAGCAAAGGGGAAGCTTAAAATTCTTATAAAAAGAAACGACCCTCCGGGACAGGAGGGCCGATGAGCGATTACGAGCGAGCGGATATCTAAGCGTAGCCAGACGTCCGCTCGCGATGTTTGTTGTGCACGGCCCAGGCCGCTATGCCCAGGTTCACCAGCAAGGTCCCGAGAAACACCAGTCCCACAGCCCAGCCCGCAGGCTCGACGGTGAGATAGCGAAACTCGGCGAACTGCTTACGCTTCCACTTTTCTTCCACGAGCGGAATCGCGGTGTTCACGATGGCCACCAGATTGAGCGGGCCCATGTTCGCAGCGTAGTCGCGAAGCTCGATCTTGAGCTCCTCGACTTCCGTCCACGAGAACACGTGGCTCCACTGGACCTTGCCACTGTCGTCGACGCCGAGCGTGATGACGAGCTCATTCTTGTTGCCGCGCTTCCAGAACTGCTCCTGGAGCATGCCCGCCTCGAGAGGCTGGTTGCGGAAGACGAGAACGAAGATCCTCACCTGCTTGGCCCGACCGAGCTTGGCGTTGGCGATCCGCAGGATCTCCTCGGCCTTGACCTGCGTCGAATCCCCGTTGCCGAGAATCGACTTCTGGCCGTAGAACCCGCTGATGGCTGGATACTCGAACAGATGGTAGCTCGCTCGGTCGAGGTCCGAGACATCTTGGAAGTTGAAGATGCTGCTGCTTGCCTGCACGCGGTTCTCGTACGTGTGCTTGGTGAACACCGCCTCGAGGGTCTCATCGCTGTTGTCAGCTTTCTCATCCCACTCGGCGACGTACTTGTCGCCGTCTTTGGAGTGATAGTCACGATTGAGCTCTACGCGGCGAGCGTTGCCGAAGCGATCGACGAGTTCCTGGTACTTGCCCTTGCTGACCGTGACCGTCTGGCCGTTGCTGTCCTTGATCTGCCAGACCGGAGGATGATCCTCGACGTCGTAGTTGTGCTCTTTTCCACAGTCCACCCGCTCGGTCTTGGTCGTGGTCCCACCTTTGCCGTCAGGGACCGTGACCTCCTTGTCGCAGTACTTGGTGTGGGTACACGGTACTTCTTCATCCCAGCGCTCGTAGTATTCGGCGACCTTGACGTAGCCGCCCCAGTACTCGGTGTCTGAGGTCTGAACCTTCTCGACGCCCCACTTGGCGAGGCCGATAAAGGCGAGGGGGATGCCGAAAAGGAGCAAGTACTCCCAGACGACGATGTGGTGCTTGTACGTCCGGAGTAGGACGATGGCGACCAGCACAGGGATCGCCACCGCCCCCCAGATGATCACTGGGTGCCGCCGGACTTCAGGTTGAAGAGCTCGACGTCGTTCTCCTGACCGCTGCCGAAGGCGGCTTCGGTCTTGGCGGAGGTGACCACGATGATCTCGATGGGCGGGCGGTCGCCGACGAAGATCGAGCTCGGCAGGGTCTGAAGCAGGGTGTCGTGCTCGCGCTTGAGGTCGATGAGCTCCTGCTGCTCGCGGGTGAACGCCGTGCGCTGCGCCTCGATCGAGGTCATCAACTTGCCGAAGAGCTCGGGGCTGATGTCGATCTTAGCCTGCGTGAAGAAGGAGGCGAGCGCGCCGCTGCCGGCCACACCCCTGGTGTCCTGCATGATCTGGCTGTAGGTGGCGCGGAAGGACTCGCGCTCCGTCTGCGCGACCCCGGCCTGCGACTGCAGGATCTTCCAGGTGTTGTCGAAGACGGCCTCGTTCGACTTCTGTTGCGCAACGACCTGGTTGCGGAGGCGGACCTCGGCGTTGGAGGACGAGACGTACATGATGCCCGCGATGAGGGCGAAGGCGAACATGGCGAGCGCCATGACGAGAGGAACCTTGGACTGCATGAGCAACTCCTGATTGCAAGTGAAGTTTCGAGTGAAATCGGCCAAAGACCGACGCGGCAGAGTGACAGAAAATCTGATAAATGTCAATCAAAAACCCTAAAAAGTCTGCTAAGATAAGTGGAGGAACCTTGATAGTCTTACGCTCTTATCACTATGGCCGTGCTGAACATCTACAAACCCTTAGGATGGACGCCATTGCGAGTGCTCGATCATCTGCGCAAACAAGATCCGAGTCTGCGAAATACACCCATGACCTATGCCGGACGGCTGGATCCAATGGCTGAAGGTGTGCTTTTAGTCTTGACTGATGAAGATCGATTGAAAAAAGAAGAGTTCATGAAACTGCATAAAGCGTACGAAGCGACATTTCTTTTTGGTTTTTCTACTGATTCGTATGATGCACTGGGACTGGCAAACCAAGGTTCTTTCGTTGATCAAAAGACAATTGCAACAGAGTTGCAGTTGTTAAAAGGCGTGCACAATCTTCCCTTCCCTCCTTACTCTTCTTACAAAGTACAAGGCAAACCACTCCATTGGTGGGCGCATCATCAACGTCTTGATGAAATTTTTCTTCCGATTAAAAAAATGCACGTCTTACACGTCAGCGACATCTCTCTTAAAACATGTTCTGCGCAAAATGTACTCAAAAATATCACTGATACCATCAGTCTTGTCACTGGCGATTTTCGTCAGGAAGCTTGTATTGATCGCTGGCGTTCTCTGCTTACAAATGACGAGATACTCATAACCGCAACGCTTACGCTTGAGGTAACCAGTGGAACATATATTCGATCTCTCGCTCATGCACTTGGTGAAAAACTGGGATGCGGAGCATTACTTTTACATCTCAAGCGAACTGCTGTAGGAGAGTATCGTATCGATAGCTCTCTTCATCTCACCGAAACAACGTCGCATGAGTACCTGTAGCAAAAAGCTCAAGGATTAACTCCTCGTCCTGATATCGATAGATGAGCAACCAATCCGGTGCAATATGACACTCACGAAATCCACGAAGCTGACCAGTTAATGCATGGTCTTTCTGCGTTATTGAAAGAACTTTCCCGAGACGTAAAGTTTCAATGGTTTTTTCAAGCTTCTGGAACAATAAAGGATCGATTTTACGTAATTTCTTTACTTATTTACGAAAGCGCTTCGAGGGAACAACCGTGAACATATTTATTCCGCCAGATCCTTCATGAGAGCTTTCGCGGATGTATACCCTTTTATTTTACCTTTTTTAAAAGCTTTTAATGTTGCATTAGATTCCCTGATAAGTTGCTTCTCTTGTTCGGGAGTAAATCCATTTTCGGTTAAGACGGAAAAAGGGATCCCTTGAGTAATATCAATTTGCCGGAGATACATCTTAATAGCCGTACTCATATCCAAACCCAGAGTATTCAACACTCGGTTTGCATTTTTCTTTGTTTTTTCATCGACACGAACTTGAATTGTTTGCATAGGATCAATAATCGCTTTCACGATATCGCTCTGTAGTGCTACTGTCAATACATAATTTCTCCATCTTTATCTTTTCTTTTGTACATCACCGCAATATACAGATGAAAAAGATAACAGCGTCCGCATCGGAAATTCCGATACAAACGCTGTTCGATGACCATCTCTCTCACGCTTTGTCGACCATCTCCCAGACAGTATCGTAATAGACTCCCTGCCCCGTCTTGCGGACGGTTACCTGGAGATGAGTCCAGGTATACATCGCCTCAAGGACCTGGGAAACTCCTCGAGACTGCATACCCGCTTCGTATGCAATATCCCGGACCGTTGCCCGACCACCAAGTTGCCGCAAAGCCTGCGCAACCTTTTGCTGTCGCTGCTTAAGAGCTGCCATACACACCTCCGAAGAAAGCATAAAAGAAAAAAGACGCTTCTGACAAGTCATATTGAAAAAAGCTACGAATTCCTTATACTATCGCGACATGAATCCGGAATACGAAATCATCATCTTCTATAAATACACACCGGTGGCTGATCCGGTTGGTTTTGTGGCGTGGCAAAAGAAAACATGTGAGGAGATCGGAATTAAAGGACGTATCCTCATTGCTCATGAAGGCATCAATGGCACCGTTGAAGGTACACCAGAGCAAATCGCCGAATATGAGTCTCGCATGCGATCGCAAAATGGATCCGCCGGAACATTCGGTAATTTTTCCGATATCTGGCTTAAAGCAAGTCCGGGAACAGGAAAAGCATTCCCTAAACTCAAAGTCAAAGCGCGCAAAGAAATTGTGACGACCGGTCTTCCCGTAGAAAAGGATATTGATCCGAATCGCGTCACCGGAAAACATCTCGAACCAGAAGAGCTTAAAAAATGGATTGAGAATGGCGAAGACTTTGAGATCATCGACATGCGCAACGACTACGAATACGCGGTCGGACATTTCGCCAAATCACATAACAGTCGCATGAGAAATTTCCGTGACCTGGAAAAAGTTGTTCCGGAATTTTCATCACTCAAGGAAAAGAAAGTGCTCACAGTTTGTACGTATGGCGTGCGCTGCGAAAAAGCATCGGGCTATTTAGTTGAACAGGGTTTTAAAGACGTGTATCAACTTGATGGTGGCATCGGCACCTACATGAAAAAATATCCTGGCCAAGATTTTCTCGGCTCACTGTATGTTTTTGATGATCGCATGATTGAGCGTTGGACCGATCAGTACGAAGTGATTGGTCGTTGCGTTTCGTGCAATACACAAAGCGAACGCTACGGCAATTGTGCCTGGCACGAATGTCATAAGCAGCTGATTATTTGCGAGACATGTACGAGCAAATCGATTTGGTGTTCTGAAGCGTGTGAGAGAGAATCTCGGAGCGTTGTGAGTGAATCGTAAAATTGAGGATATTTTTCTCGTAAAAAAGAGAATTATCATGTATAAAAATTGGTACATGAAATATCTTTTTTCTTTCTTGTTCATTTTTCTTTTTCCTCATACAGCTTTCGCTGCTGACATTGTCGACATTACCTTTCCCGTCGGCAGTAGTGACGTCACCTTTAGCGATGACTTTGATTCGCCTCGCAGTGGTGGGCGTGTGCATGAAGCTATCGACATCATGGCCGATAAAATGACACCGATTCTAGCTGCGCAAGATGGACGAGTCACCTTTGCACCAATGGAAGAACCCAGTTATGGCTACATGCTCACCATTCGAGGAAGCGATGGCTATACCTACACCTACATTCACATCAACAACGATACGCCCGGAACCGATGACGGCGACGGCGGTCCTGAGTATGCGTACGTAGACGGTATTGAAGAAGGCGAACGCGTGGAACGAGGTGAGCACATTGCCTGGGTAGGTGACAGTGGCAATGCCGAAGACATTGGATCGCATTTGCATTTTGTCATGGAAGACGAAGATGGTGTCGCCTTCAATCCCTACGAATCACTGGTAGCAGCATACGAGGATGCGCAGACGCTTGAGCTCTCGTTTGATCCCGAAATCGAACTCGCAAACGCAACATCTATAAATGTCGATAAAGATATTGCAGAAACCGATGATGAAACGTTATGCGAATCCGATTCGCTCATTCGCACACTTGAAGTTTCCACCGTTTATTATTGCGGACAGGATGGTGGTCGCTATGTTTTTCAAAATGAAAGTACCTTCTTTTCGTGGTATGACGATTTTTCTGCGGTCACCTATGTAACGACCGAAGAGATGGGCGATATTCCTCTAAAAGGCGTTGTCACCTACAAACCTGGATCATACATGGTGAAACTGTTAAGTAGTCCGAAGGTGTACGCAATCGGACAAAATGGAACCCTGCACTTTATTCCCTCAACCGCAATCGCCGAAGCGCTCTACGGAGAAAACTGGGCTTCATATATACGCGATCTTCCTGATAGCTTTTTTCCGGCGTACGAAATTGGTGACGAGGTGACAAGCGAGTAAAAATCTTCTTAAACAAACAACCGCCCCACAAGCAGGCGATTGCATGCTTGGGACGGTGAGATGAAGACTGACCGGTATTACGAGCTGACACCTTGTCGACTACGCAACGCGCGCCAGGCCTGTACATGCCCCGCGACTCCCGGTTGTTTCAGAAAAAGCAGGAAAGTACCCACTATCCGAAGCTTGAGGAACTTTGCAAGTTCGGTGTCACTTTGAAGTTCCCGGACGATTTTTGCTCCCGCCTCGCCCAATACATCAACATTGAGGCAAGAACCGCGACCCTTGCTGTCGCCAGCCAGAGCCGCATCCACAATGCTTTCAATGTCATCTTTCGTGGCCCAGAGCTCAAGCCTGGCCCAGATCGGAGTGCCGGCTTCCAATCTCGAACCGCCGATCCCGACCAGAATGTGGTCATATCCCTCGCACAGACCAATGTCGACGATGGGCAAGGTGTCGAACACCGGAAATGGCATCGGCCTCTCGGGAGCATCGTCATTGAGATCGATGCCGCCATATTCCTCAAATCGATTTCCAAAGACCGACGCGGCAGAGTGACCGTGCATGCTTGAGCATGGCAATCTCCTTTCAGAGGATAATGAGGGGGAAAGCACAGAACGTGTACGTAACACGGAGTATATATAAATCTTGGCATTTGTAAATCCCGACAAGAGATGAACACAACTTCTCAATGCAACCCCTCATCCTTGCTTCTTTTTAAAAACTAGTGTAAGGTAAGCAAAATATTATGAACAATTTCTTTGGGGACCGAGGCGGAAGTGGCAAATCAGGCGGTAAATCCTTTGGTGGCAAGCGTTTTGGCGGTGCACCTTCATGGAAAAAAGGTCCTCAAGATCGTGGTGGTTTTGATAAACAAATGTTCGATGCCACGTGCGGTGAATGTGGCCGTGAATGCCAGGTGCCATTCAAGCCCATGGGCAATCGTCCCGTTTTTTGTAGTAATTGCTTCAAAAAAGAAGATGGTGGCAACGAGTCTTCCGGCCGTTTTCAAGAACGCCGCTCTTTTGATCGCCCTTCGTTCAATGATCGCCCTTCGTTTAACGATCGCCGCCCAAGCGCCCCTTCGTTTGAACAACGCAGTGGTCCAAGCAACAAAGACATGCAGGACTTGCGTGAACAATTAAAAACCATCAACGTCAAACTCAACACCATTCTCCAAGCCCTTGCCCCTGCACAAATGAGTGAAGAGGAAGAACTCCTGCACGAAATTTCTCTTGCCAAACCAGAAAAAGCAGAAAAGGTTGTCGCGAAGAAAAAAGTGACCAAGGCAAAGAAAGCAAAGGCTGAAGAAGAAAGTGAATAATACAAAGAACCGGTCTCACGACTGGTTCTTTTTTTAGCTATTACAGGCTATACCTCAGTTTGCCGATGTGAAATTGTCTTTTTAATTAAGATGTGGTCTACTGGAGGCCTTTGTTTTGCACATTCTATGGACCATGGCGATGTTATTGTACGGTTTGAAAATGTGACCTTTGGCTATGATGCCGAGAATCCCGTGCTTGAAGAAGCCAGTTTTTCGGTACGCGAAAATGCCAAAATGACCATCATGGGTCAAAACGGTGCCGGAAAAAGCACGATTCTCAAACTCCTTACCGGACCACTGAAGCCTGATCGCGGTGAAATCCATATTCAACAAGGAGCAAAAATTGCCATCGCCACACAGGTGATGCCGCGTGAGCAAATGGAACATACGGTTACCGAATTCTTTGCTACGGCCTTTGGCGAAAAAATGTACGATCTTGATAAACGCATTGCCGATGTTTTAGAGACGGTCAATCTGGTAACGCCATTTGATAAAAAAATTAAAGATTTTTCCGGCGGTCAACAAGCACGTTTGTTGCTTGCCTATGCACTCATTCAAGAGCCGGATATTTTACTTCTTGATGAGCCGACGAACAATCTCGATGTTGATGGTATTGCCCATCTCACGGCATTTTTGATTATGTATCCGAAAACGGTTCTCGTTATTTCTCACGATGCCGATTTCTTGAATACCTTTACCGAAGGTGTCTTACATCTTGATGTCTACACAGGCAAAGTTGATAAATACGACGGCAACTATTTTGATGTGGTGGAAGAAATTTCCGCACGACTTGAACGCGATCGCATGAAAAATGCGCGATTATTAAAAGAGATCCAAGATCGTAAAGATAAAATTAACTTTTTTGCACACAAGGGTGGAAAGATGCGCAAGCTTGCAAGCAAATTGCGCGATCAAGTCGAAGACGCCGAAGACAACATGGTCGAGGTCCGACGCGATGATCGCACGATTCGTGACTTCACGATTCCCGCACAAACCTGGTCCGACAATGTGGTCACCATCTCGTCGGTAAAGGTCATCAAAAATCATGAACCGCATCGCGCAGACGTGAAAGTGTATTTACGTAAAGGACAACGTCTGCTGATCTCAGGACCAAATGGAATTGGGAAAAGCACTTTTTTACGCACATTAGCAGAAGGAAAAGATGAAGGCGCAATCATCGCCAAAGATGTGAACGTCGGCTATTACCGACAAGATTTTTCTGGTCTTGATTTTGCAGAAACTGCCTATAAATCACTCGAGTCGATGATGCCCGTTCCGGACAATCAAACCATTCGTGCCGTTGGTGCACACTTCTTGCTCAATGGTGATGCGCTCGCAACACAAGTGGGATCGCTTTCCGAGGGGCAAAAAGGACTTCTCTGTTTTGCACGTTTCGTGTTACAGAAACCCGGTCTCTTAATCCTCGACGAACCCACCAATCACATCAACTTCCGCCATCTCCCCGTCATTGCTCGTGCATTACAAAACTACGAAGGCTGCATCATCATGGTCAGCCACGCGCCAGACTTTGTGAAAGAAATTGAGTTTACGCAAACATTGGACTTGGGAAGTCTTTAATCGAGTTGGCATTATTTCACTCTGATAACTTCATACATCACCTTCCGATCGGCAACCGTCACCTCAACACAATCTCCAACGCGGCATCCAATCAACGCCGATCCTACCGGCGATACATGCGAAATAGTTCCCATACCCGGACGAACTTCGTGCGAACCGAGAATCGTCAATGTCTGTTCTTTATCTTGTACACAAACAATCACTTTTGATCCCAGTCGAACAACACCATCAACAGAAGGCTCGGCAGAAATAATCATCGCTTGTGCAAGAAGGAGTTCAAGACGCGTGATGCGACTGAGCATTCGTCGCAAATGTTGTTTGGCGTATTGATAGGCCGCATTTTCCGACAAATCCCCCATCGCTCCTAAACGTGCTACTTCTTCTGCAGCCGCAATCCGCTCTTTCTTTAATCGTTCTAATTCTTTTTGATACTTGTCATATGCCGCTTGCGTCAAATAGGTATCATCTTGTTGCGAAAATTGTTTTTCGCGCTCTGCTTTTCGGGTAGGAAGACGCATAGTTTTTCCTATGATAATCTGATATTCATATGAACCTCAAGCAGCAGACCATCGATACCTACAATAAAACAGCAAAAGAAATGGCCAACAAATTCAACGCCATAGGAACTCGCGTGAAAGATATTCAACACGCATTTTCATTGGCAAAGAAAGAGGATCCGATTGTTTTAGAGATTGGTTGTGGCAATGGTAGAGATGCAGCCGAAATCGTACGTCATACGAAGAGCTATCTTGGTATAGATATCTCATCAGTCATGATCGACCTTGCTCAAGGATATGTTCCGGAAGGGAAGTTTATCGTCGCCGATATCGATAACTATGATTTTCCTGAAGGAATTGATCTCATCTTTTCCTTCGCCTCCCTTTTGCATAGCGATCGAGATCACGTACAAGATATCCTTCGACGCGCACATGCTGCACTCAATACTGACGGTATCTTTTTTATCTCGTTGAAAATGGATGCGTATCAACAAAAAATACAAGAAGATGCCTTTGGTTTGCGCGTCTTCTATTTTTATACGCCAGAGCTTATCAAGGAAATGGCAGGAAAAATGTACGAAACGATATTTCTAGAAACTCAAGAGCATCTTGGTCAGCAGTGGTTTAGCATCATCTTGCGGAAGAAATAAATCCTCATCGGCTCATGTTTCCGTAACACAAAACGCACCCCACAGGCAGGCACGTTTTGTGCTGTTCGTGGCGTGCGTACAAAAGACTAAGCGGCTTGTTCCTGTTGCTCGGTGTCCGTGATCGGAAAAAGCACTTCTCGATTTTGTAAGGCAATGATCGGTACCGTTCGTCCCGCAAAGGTCCGCTCCGATAATCTCCACTCCACAGAAGTGATCTGTTCGATACCCGGTCGACGCTGAAATACTTCGACTACCTTTGGGAGATCTTCCACCACGATATTGCACGCCTTACTGTCGCGTCGGGCATCAATCCCGTGCCTCCAGACACCTGTCACTGTCCGCATAGCAGTCAGCGGCAACGTCGCGAATCTATGATGCCACGGGGGCGGTAACTTTATCGGAGCTTTTCGTTGACCAAGACCGATCATGCGCAGCCCGGACCACACAAACACGGGTACATTGTCCTTCTCGATGAAATCACCCGCAACACCCACAAGCATGCTTGCCAGCGGAACAGCAGAGTCGATTTGCAATACTTCGACAAGCTTATCTACATACTGGCGTAACCCAATCTCCATACGCCGTCCATCCGATGGACGCAAGGGATCGGTGATCACTACGCACAAATCACCAACCAAAAAAGACGATTCTTCCAAAGCTCATAAAAAACAAAACCGCGCGCCCACGATCGACGAAGACATCACCAGGTGACATCTTCGCCGTGTAAGCGCGCGACGGGTGAACTTAGCGGGCACGAAGGTTGATGATCGTCCCTACGATCACGAGCAGGTACCCGAGCGGCACCGGCACAAGCAGGAAAATGGCGGTCAGAAGCTGGAAAATACCATTAACAAGTTTTTCCAGCCAATTCCTCTTCCTGATGCTGAAATTCGGTATGTCCTCCTGGACCACCGCTCTCATGTTGTCCACATGATGACCTATCACCTCGAAGAACAAGCTGAGGATGATCAACAGCGGAAGGAAAGTCCCCACTGCGATCATGAGGCCACCGTGATGGGTAGCGTGGATCATTGATGGCGTCGCCATTACCACGCCACCGATCGCGAGCAGTACCACCGTCGGTACTCCGAAAAACAGCGGACCAAGACCACTACTTGGAGCACCCTTGGAGCGAAAGATCATGTACCAGGTCCAACCTGCGACCAGCACTGCCAACAGAATAGCGATATATCCGAGCTGAATCATCTGAGCACCTCTTCGAAAGGGTTCTATCGACCAGAAAGCCGACGTCTTAATGTAGGAAACATCTTCCCTTTCGTCAATTTTGGTTATCGGTAAAAACAGGAACGCCGTCGAGCACAAGGCTCGACGGCGAGGAACGCGACGTATTACTTGTCGTCGTTTCCCAACACGCCCCAGCGACGGAGAATTTCCGCCATCGAGGCCAAGGGAACAACGCTGACAAGCGCGTCGTTGATTGGCCCGAGGATCGCATCGACGACCATCGGTCCGACTGCGGGGGCAACGAAGTTCAGCAGGCCGAGGATCACATTCATGACCCAATCAATCGGCCAACCGATGGCGATGCCCAGCACCAGCCACGCCCAGTGGCAGGTTTGGATTTTTTGCGCCAGGCCACGCAGGATGCCCTTCTTGGCCTCCTGTGCGACCTGTTGCGCAAGTTGTTGCTTACCGGAATTCTTCAACAGACACCTCCCTTAAAGACTCACAAAGTAAGTATTTAAGGGAAACGTTTTGAACAATATATGATAACAAAAAATACTGTTTTCGTCCAATAGAAAGATATCATCACACATTCTTGCTCGTCGTAATAATGACCGCTACCATGGGTACACTATGACGCAAGAGGAAGCACTTTCTTTACTCAAAACTGGCGTAAATATTTTTTTAACTGGTGAACCGGGTTCGGGCAAAAGCCATACTGTACGCACGTATGTACAGTATTTACGCTCACATGGTATTGAACCGGCCATTACCGCATCAACGGGTATTGCTGCTACGCACATTGGTGGCATGACTATTCATTCCTGGAGTGGTATTGGCATCAACAAATATTTGTCAGCAAAAGAATTGCAAGAAATTGCGAGCCGGGATCGCCTCGTGAAGCGTATGCTCGCAACGCACGTGCTCATTATCGATGAAATTTCCATGCTCAATGGCGCAACACTCAACTTGGTTGATGTAGTGTGCCGAACAATCAAACGAAAAGATTTACCGTTTGGCGGCATGCAAATTATTTTTGTGGGTGATTTTTTTCAATTGCCACCCGTTACCCGTGAAGGTAAGGCGCCTGCACAATTTGCTTTTGATGCACAGGCGTGGAAAGCGGCAAATCCGACTATTTGTTATTTATCCGAACAGCATCGACAAGAAGATCCCGATTTTCTTGAAATCCTTGCCGCAATACGTACAAATCGTATTGAAGAACACCATAAACTTCGTTTACAGGAGCGTCATCATCGCGATACTTCCCTTTCTGATATTACAAAACTCTTCCCTCATAATGCAGATGTTGATCGCATAAACAATGAACATCTTGCACGTCTTCCCGGAACTGCACGTGCGTACACCATGAATGCACATGGCAATCCGAATCTTATCGAGCAACTCAAACGGGGATGCTTGTCACCTGACATCTTGCAGCTGAAAAAAAATGCACGCGTCATGTTTACCAAAAATCACCCCGAGAATGGTTTTGTGAATGGCACCACCGGCGAGGTCACTGATTTTGCCAAAGAAACCGGATACCCGATCGTTACGTTGCGATCAGGACGGACGATTGAAGCTGTTCCGGATAATTGGGCAATTGAAGTTGATGGCAAAGCCTTGGCCGCAATTACACAATTACCTTTACGTCTTGCATGGGCGATGACCGTGCATAAAAGCCAAGGCATGTCGCTTGATGCCGCATTTGTTGATTTGTCCGGAGCGTTTGCTTTTGGACAAGGATATGTTGCGCTTTCGCGTGTGCGCACCCTTGCAGGACTTTTACTGGGAGGATTAAATGCACGTGCGCTCGAAGTTGACACCCGAGTCCTCGAGCAAGACAACATATTCCGCTCGGCATCGAATGAGGCACAACACGTCCTGCACACCACCGATGGGATTGAGTATAAAAAACTCCACGAAACATTTATTACCACCTGCGGCGGGACACTTGTGGCAAAAATACTCATTCCAGGAACATCGGTTAGAGAAAAACCGAAAAAAGAAAAACGCTGGGAACAAACTCTGGCGCTTATTCTTGCCGGAAAAACCGTCACCGACGTAGCTAAGGAACGAGGGCGAACCGAAGGCACGATCCTCGAACACCTTGAGGATCTCAAAACACTTGGCACCTTACCGCTCGAAAAAATTACCCACATTTTGGTTCTTGACCCCGATGACGTCAACGAGATTCATCATGCCTTTCAGAAATGTGCAGGCGATCAGCTGCGGCCGGTACATGACTTCCTTGAAGGCCGATTTTCCTTTGAAAACCTCCGATTAGCTCGACTTTTTCTGAAACATTGACAAAAAAAACAAAAGTATGCATACTGGAGTCTTAATATTATTTTTACTATGACGGGAACGATCAAAACGTTGACAGACAGAGGGTTCGGTTTTATTCAGGCAGAAGGCCAAGCAAAGGATCTCTTCTTCCACAGCAAATCACTCATTGATGTGATGTTTGACGAGTTGCGTCAAGGCGACATGGTTTCCTTTGACATCGAAGATGGTCCGAAAGGCCCTGCCGCTGTCAACGTCCGTCGCGCATAAAATCAACCAAAAAATCACCCTGCGTATATCAACGGGTGATTTTTTATTTACTTTTTCTTACTAAAGAATGTAATCACCTCTTCAGCAAGTGCAGGGTCAGCAAACAATTTCAAAATTTTAGATTTCCCTTGTCGTCTGTTGACTCCGGAGTCTCGAAAATTTCCTATACTGAAATGCTCAGGTTGTTCGCGCTGGAAACGCAAAATGGTTCCTTCAATTCTATCAACATCATGTTTTTTTCCACCTGGACGCAAAGAAATTTCCTCAGCAATAGCATTAACCGTTTTCCAACCAAGCGGAGCTGTTTCGCGAATCATCTTTTCCGTAACCGCTGAACAAAGTTCAGGGGAATAATGGGTGCGCAGATTGAAAAGATTATTTTGCTGATCACGCACACTCACCCCTCCTGTTCCAAGATAGCGATTTATTTTCCAAGCTTTTGTTTCTGCTTCGGGGCTTCCTAACAATTCTTGGAGCGTGTTATCAACGGTTACATTATCTACACCCTCTCTTCCCTGAGTTGTTAACTGCTCACTAATGACATCAGTGACTCCAGACAATGTTTTCCATTGGTCATTTGGCTTGGAAAGTACAACCAGTAGATCAATCGCTTTCTCTACAAATTCGGGATCGTATTCATACAGAGTGTTCCCTGTTCTTCCAACCTCTGCTCTCTCTCGACGATACGGAAGATCAGCAAACGCAGGCAACGTTCTCATTTTTTCAAAAAGACCTACAAGAACAGCATCTTGAAAGCCAATACCGTAATCGGTTTTCAAAATACGAAGAATACCTTTTGGCGTTAAATAGTCTTTACCAATGTGCGTTTCTGGTTCAGGTTGATTCGTCAGATAATGCTCAACAATGGCACGCCACTTTTCCAAATCCCCGGGATAACTAATGCGACGAGCATCACTTCCTAAAAACTTCCGCAAGGCCCTCTTTGTCATCTGACTGAGCTGTTTGAAAGAATATTCCCGTTGCACGACAACAAATGTCGCCTCGCCATATTTATCATTTACAAACACGATTCTTCCTAACTCAGGAAGAATAAAAGCGTGATATGGGGTATCGCGCATGGAAGTAGCATCAACCTCGCCGACAACTTCGCGATAAGAGTACTTCATGTCATCCAAAAGCATTCGCAACGCATCGACCCGCGGAGCTCCTAATCGCTCCATCCATTCATCGGTCATGCTGCCAGGCACAATCGCACGTTCCATGGCATCAGGTGGGAGAATAACCCAATCCACTTCCCCTTTTTCAATTTCATTGTCTTCTTTATCAACGGTTCTCTGTTCATCTTTTACTTTCTCACCCCTCTGTGCTTGTTGAGCTTCGGTCGGGCGAAACAAATCTGATGATGACATTGCTGGTACAACAAAAGGAACAGCATCTGGAAGCAAGGTGGCAAGTGCAGCTTCGAGAATCAGCAGCTCTTGCATCTCTACGCGAACAGATACAGAAAAAATGCTTTTTTGTTGAGACGCAACAAGGGCAGCGCGACGCTCTGCAAATTCTTCACGCAATACTTCTGCTTCTTCTTGACGTTGTGCTGCATGAGTAATCTTTTGTATTTTCAAAAGGTCGTCCCACCATTGTCGTTGCAATAATAATCCTTCTTATCGAAAAACTGCTTCCCTATATTGCGGATGTCTTTGTCCAACCACTTCAATTGCTTCGGTAACGGCAATAATGCCATCAATCTCCGGTGTTCTTTGAACAAGATACCGAGAGATATCAGCAAAGCGTTCTTCGGCAGCTTTCCCATCTCCGCCCCTTGTCGGGGTCATCTCCGCACCAGGCCTTGGCGCTCCATCACGAAATTTCGACATAGCTTCTTCTATTATAAAACGTTTCCATCTAGATCATCAATCAAAACCCTGAATTACTCCGTGTCATCGATAACGATCATTTTCGTCACATAAAAAAGAATAGGGAATCCCCTTCTGTTCCAGGTTTGAATGAATTTTTCATTATGAGTAAAGTCTCTAATATTAGCCATGTTATCGACTCTTACCCTTGTAAAGATGGCGAATTTCTGCTATAATTTCTCGTTAAGCTGGATCTTTTTCCAGTGTCCATTTCGTTCTCATGATTCTGTATCGTGATAACCAATGGGCAAATTCCACGCCCTTCATGGAGGTTTAGTGACAACGAATCTTCTTCGCGATCATTACCACCGGCCGGCCTGGCACGGCTGGCTGCTCGTGGGCGGCCTCTTCTCAGCTTTCATGATCTTCACCTGGTTTCACCACCTCTCGTCGCAGAAGGGACCGATCTGTACTGAGCAGGGCGAGATGATCCCCTGCCCGGCAGAGTGGCTCCGACAGAAGTAGTACCCTCCCGTCCTCAGACCCGTTCAGCGCGAACGGGTCTGAGGTCCATCCGCATGCATGATGTCTTCCTCCACATCGTGCCTGCAGATGGGACTTCAATTCACTCGGAGGAAAGTATGTGGGATTTTTTCCAAGCGCTACGCAAACTCCTGACCGGAGAAGAAGAAAATCTCCCCTTCGACGAGGAGGGATTCGAGAGAAGTTTTAATGAGGTCGACGAACGGTGACGGAGATCACTCGTTGCGAGCACGGAACGTTCCGTGCTCGCAGATCCATCTGCATACAGAACATATCCCCTTTTTGTTATGTGTGCAGATGGATTCCTTTTATCACCGACGAAAAGGTGGTAAAAGGAAACAGGTACCGAACATCCACATCCTTCAACTCAAGCGAGGTAGCCATGAAGTACGGAGCATCTTCTTTCGTCGCGTTCGTGATCCTCGCGATGACCTGTGGCTGCAGGTCTGAGCAGGGATTGACGTACGAAGCGGAAGAAAGCGCGGGCGGCGTGTTCATGCCGCCGCAAGAGGACGAGCCGTACTACGAAGCGCAGAGCTGTGCGGCGATCGTCGACGAGGCGGCCTGGCCGGGCATGGACTCGGAAACAGGTATGGTGGGCGTGCAGGCGCTACCCATGTACGTGTACGACGGTCCGAGCGAGATAAGTATCTCGCAGGGAGATCTCGTTGATCTTCCCATTATCGCCTCGTCGTACCTGCAGTGCGGCGATCTCACACTCACCTACAGCTTCTGGACCGTCGCGGTGATTGGCAATCCGGAAGCAGATGTCGCGGATGAGGACATCGATTTGGGATCATCGCTCCAAGTCGACGACAACGTCTCCGACCACGAAACGAACGCCCAACTGCAATCACCTTCGACGACGTTCTTCTCGAGCTTCGGCCACGAGATCGAGATCGCCGCGGATGACGAAAAGGAGCTGATCTTCACCTGGTACGGCTCGAACGCCGTTTCCGCAGGATCAACCATCACGCTGCTCGCCAACATCATCTCGTGGCGAGACGAAACGACCGGTGCGGAAATCGAGCTCGATACCACGCCAATGCAAAAAGGAATCAAGATCATCGCGCACGTAGAGGAGCGCTGACGACCTATATTCCTCGGACCTGAACGCTGTTCAGGTACCCGTCCGTGTGTGCAACGTATTTTCTTCGTTGCATATACAGACGGGTATTTTATTTCTCTTCAATCACAATAGTCACTTCGTTTTCAGAAATATCTTTTAACAGCAACGTATATTTTCCTTCACGATTATTTTCTCCACTTAAGGAAATCTCTTTTGTAGGTTCACGCAAACTTAATGCAAGTGGCGTTACTATCAAACTCTCTTCATATCGGACCGAGAAACGCGCCGATAATTCACCTGCCCAATAACACGTTGCATCTTCCGGACAACGTGAATCGTTAATTTCAGTAAGCTCTACGATAAGTGATCCCAGTTGATAAGCCTGATGCGCTTCGGTTGTAAAATGCAATTCCTCTTTAAATGCACCGGGAACAATCGTCAAAGGAATATCTCGATCAACAGGTACCTGCCTATCTCCGTTAAAGAAATACACGCCCAAACCCGCACAAAATCCCACAACGAAAACGATTGCGATGCAAAGAAAAAGTATTTTTTGATTTTTCATAAAAGATCTCATTATAACGATCGACGACGATACAACAAGAGACGATTAAAAGAATAAGTCCATTGATCGATCTGCCGAAAATGTCGATCAAAGAATGCAGGCAAGTCAAGAGAGACAAACGCATTCAACAGACAATAGCCGTTCATATCAACAATACGAGCAATCGCATCAATCATTGTATCACTCGCAAGCGCGGAGGGCGTCACATTTCCTTTAAACAAATCAACAAGGACAAGGTCAAATGTTTCATTCATGGCGGGCACAAGAGCTATGGCATCACCTTGTAAAATAACGATAGGACGTTGGTTTGGATGAAGATGCTTATAGATGGCAATCATTTCTGGATCCCATTCAATCACCGTCACATCACAGTGCAAAAAACGTCTTTGTATACTTTGAATTGCACATCCGCCACCAAGTCCCAGCATCAGCACACGTTTTGCAGAGAATGATGTCGGTAAACGTTTCAGCGCCTCCTCCCACATAATCTCCACATACGCCGTCGATTGATGATAGCCGTCCACAAAAACTTCTGTCTCTCCAAATCCGTATTTCAACACAATTTCCCCATTTTTTTCTGAAGCAATCTTTTTCTGTCCAAAAAAGGGAAACATAGATGCTCCCACCATACCATGACAGTCCTTTTGTACAATGTTCTCAGTTGATGAGTATCCACGCAAGAAATCCACCGACCGCAATCGCAAAACCGAGTACACATCCTGCAATGGTAGCTGCATAACGAGGAAACGTTTGTACCGCAGTTGCAAGAATAATCGGTGTTGAAGATTGCAAAAAGAATATCCCTAAAAGAAGAAAAAGAAATGAAGGCACAGGAAAACAGAGAAGTGACAAGAGTGCGGTGATACCAATGATATGCCATGAACCAAAACGATCGGCTGCGTAACCACCAACCAATTTACCTAATCCTGCAACGATACCAAATGCGAGAATCACATCGATATTTGCCGCTGTGGCACCATAAATAGTCCAGATTGTCGAACGTAGTGCAACGATGATGAGAAGAAAAATGAGGACGAGGGTGTACCGCTCGTGCAGCACGTCCTCAAGATCGCTTTCCTTCCTCACGTCAGGACAAGCGGCAACATTCGGAACGTCAAGTTGCCTCGCAATGACGAAGAGCACGATCACAGTAATGCTCACCGCACCAAGCAACCAAGGCGCCATCGCCCACCCCAACATGCCCGCAACCATCCCAAACGACAAACCCATCACGCCCGGTGCAGTAAAAATGGCGGCACCTATACTTTTTTGCGGCGTGGCTAAACTCGCCACCGCTCCGGCACCTACATGGAAAAATCCGGATCCTACAGCGATGATCATAAAACCGATCATCGGAAAAAAGAAAAAAACAAAAAAGCCGATAGCAACCAGAAAGATTCCAATAGCTGCCGCAAGCATCGGCCTTGCCCATCGATCAACGATATATCCAAACAATGGTTGCAACGCAAAAGTAATAACGTTATAGAGCAAAATGACACCACCAATCCGCAACAACCCTACTGATCCGACTAAAGACGCAGCGGTAAAACCACTAATCGCATCAGCTACGGCATGTGCGAATCCTAAAGCGAGAACAATTCGCCAAGAAGACATATTAAAAAAGAAAAAGTCCGATGAGTGCACTCGTCATATTCGCCAATACCAGGGCAGCAAAGACGCGTGTTCGTTTTTTTGGAAAGAACATCATAAACACCAACGCTTCAAAAAGCGTGACGATGATCTCGGTCGGCAACCAGCCGATCCGTTCCAAAATGAGATACCACGCCAACGGATGCGTGACTAAATTTATACAAACAACGAGATACGCAATACGCCACCATGACAGCTGCAACGCCTTTCGAGCAATCAGCAAAATGATCGGTAATTCAATAACGATCGTGAGAAGCAAAAATCTTATTTCTTCTTCCATACCACATATCCGATAATCAATCCCACAAGACCAAGCAATACAATCCCCGCAGCAATATTCCAGTTCATCCCACGAGGACTAACGTCATAAGGATAGAGTGCATCGGCATACACAGCAATCGGCGCGAGCAATCCAAACAAAAAGGCAACGTGATACGATTTCATATAGAAACAGAATAGCATATATGTATTCTTTTCTCTTCATATCTCTTCCTTGCTTTTGTTCGCAAATTTTGTTATAAAAATCTATGTTTTCTCTTTTCAAGAAAAAAGAACAAAAAATACTCTCTCTGCCAAAAATCGGTGACGAGCTTTACATCCCACCAGAACGATATATTGATTTCAATCCTGCTGAACGAGAAGGAGGATTAGCAAAAGTTATCGAAGTGGATGCGGAACAGGATCGCATTGTTTTTGCAGAGTTTGGAGAATTTTCGTTACGAAAGTTTCAAGAGCAACAAGAGAAACTTGAGAAACGATTCAGTAAGCAACGAGCTCGATTCCTTCGGCAATAACTTCTACTCTCGCAGCTTGTAAAAAAGATGCTTCTTTGATAGGTTATTTTCTCACTCCGATGAAACCGTCTACGGAAAGGAATATCGCATGATCCCCCTGCTTGCATCCCTGTTCATCACAATCGTGTTTATCACTTTCATTGTTCCCTATCTCGAAAGACAACCGACACCGTGGTCGACTCTGGGATTGGAAGCGGCTAAATATGGATGGGCAGCCTTCTTCCTTTTCATCTTCTCCCTCTCCGTTCTAACTTCGTTCGAGGCGGGTCACATCTGGTTTTATAGGTTCATGATGTTCGTTCTAGCCTGTCTCGTCGCCTTCCCTCTGACATTGGCTATTCTGAATCTCAGTGAGGCCATCACGAGACACAGAAAAATGAGAAGGTTCCGCCCCTGACTCCGCTCCGCGTCCCGAGTCTCACTGGCTCGGGTACCCGTCTGTTATTCGCATCATCAGTCATGCGAACAACAGACGGATACACTCACAAATCCTTTTCTTTTCAAACATGCTATCGTAAAAAGGATATGACCCTAGAAGACCAAATCGTCGCGCATCTTCGCGAAATGTATCAGCCTGTTGCGATTATCTTGCATGGCTCCCGTGCACGTGGTTCTGCGCGAGAGAATAGCGATTGGGATCTGTATGTTTTTGCTCAAGAGAAAGGTGTTGTGGGAAAAACAAAAAAATTCATGGATCACTATTTAGACGTTGCGGTCTTCTCTCTTCCTTTCGAACAATACGATCTTCTGAAAACTTTTCGCACAACATTACGTTACACCAAAATTCTTTTTGATAAACAGAACATCGCTCAAGATTTCATCCAAAAAGCTCAAGAGATCTACGCTCTTGGAAATATCTTGTCCGATCAAGAGATCACCAATCGTCAGCAACGTTTTGCGCGTGTACTTTCACGACTTGAAGGTACGATAGATGATCCCCTTCTTTTCTTTTATCACGCAGGACTCTTTTTTGAAGCAGTCATTCGTTATTGGTTTGAAGTACAAAAAGAATGGTCTGAACCGCCCTACATCGCCTTGCCACTTATCGAGCAACGCGATCCGGCGTATTATCAACTTCTCAAAACGATCGCAACTGATCAAAATCCAAAGCAACGCCTAGATGCGTATCGAGAAATCTCCAAAAAGCTTTTTGACAAATAATACTCTATAAAACAATGTAACAAATATGAAAAAATCCCTCTATCTTCTTCTCTTTCTTATCCTCGGCATCATCCTCGCTGGTTTACTGCTCTTTTGTTTTTATACGTCACCAGCAACAGAGGACGCATGCAAGAATGACGAGAATCCTTCGGAATGTTATGTCGCCGAAGCACTTGCACAAGAAGATCCGCGTATCTGCAATCGCGCGGGAGCGGCATATGATGACATGTGCATGCAGCGATATTATCAAGCCCATACCAATGCTGACGTATGCAGAACCATTCCTAAAAGAGGTATTCGTGAGCACTGTGAAAAGCATTTTGCAGGTCTCCTTGATTCATCCGAGGAAGAGCCCGAACACGAGAACTCTTCTGCAGATGAAGAAATCACCACGACAGACGATATTGTCGTTACTTCTCCCACACGCAATGCAATCGTTGCCTCACCACTCACCATCGCTGGTAAAGCCAAAGGCACCTGGTTTTTTGAAGCCTCTTTCCCTATCGTTCTTTTGGATGCCGACGGCAATGTACTCGTGGAAAGTCATGCCACCGCTCTTGATGATTGGATGACCGAAGATTTTGTTCCCTTTAAAGCTGCGCTTTTGTTTGCTACTCCTGCAGCAGGCACAACCGGCACATTGGTTCTCAAAAAGGATAATCCTTCCGGTCTTCCCGAACACGATGCGTCGATTGAGATTCCGGTGAAATTCTAAGAAGGTTAAGGTAGTGAAGTATGAACGCAATAACAATGACAAATCTCGAAAAACGTTACGCAACAGGTACGCACGCGCTCAAAGATGTCTCGTTCACGATTCCCGTCGGCAGCATGACTGCGCTTCTTGGCGCCAATGGTGCAGGCAAAACCACGCTTATCGGAATACTCACAGGACTTATCAAAAAAACGGGTGGGAGTGCACACATTCTTGGCAAAGATATTGAACAGTCGCCAGAAGCAGCGCGTTCGCTTATTGGTGTTGTACCGCAAGAATTCAATTTCAGCATTTTTGAAAAAGTGCTCGATATCGTTGTTGATCAAGGAGGGTATTACGGTGTTTCGCGAGCAATCGCACGAAAACGCGCCGAAAAACTCTTGCAGGCGCTTGGGCTTTGGGAAAAACGTGATGCGATTGCGCGTACCTTATCCGGTGGCATGAAGCGTCGACTCATGATTGCGCGGGCCCTTATTCATGAACCGAAAATCTTATTACTTGATGAACCGTCAGCAGGCGTTGATGTTGAATTGCGTCGAGGCATGTGGGATTTTATTCGCACCATGCACACCAAAGGAACAACCATTCTTTTAACTACCCACTATCTTGAAGAAGCTGAGCAGCTGTGCGATAACATTGTTATTTTGAAGCAAGGTGAGGTCATCCGCACCGGCACGGTCAGCGAACTCTTGCAAGGATTAACCGAGCAATCGTTTTTTCTCTCGGTACGCGGAGGGAATCTTGCAAGCATCGACAACTATCGCATCGTCAAGAAAGATGAAGCGAGTGCCGATGTCACCCTTTTGCCCGGACAAACCGTTACCGATCTCGCACGTGACTTGGCCGAACACGGCATCACCATTATCGACATCCGCCCAAAAACAAATCGACTTGAAGAAGTATTTTTGGAGGTTTCTAGTTAGTGAAAATTATTTATGTTCTCCACCGCCCTCCTTACCATCACCCGCAAAGAAATCAGCCGCATTTTCCGCATCTCCACCCAAACACTGCTGCCGCCGGTGATTACGCAATCACTCTATTTTGTCGTGTTCGGCAATTTGCTTGGCGCACATATTGGCGTTGTGGGCGGGTTAACCTATGCAGGCTTTTTAGTGCCGGGATTGGTGCTCATGGCCGTGGTGACGAATGCATTTTCGAATGTAGCCAGCTCTTTCTTTAGCGCAAAGTTTCAAAAAAGCATCGAGGAAATTCTCGTCGCACCAGTCTCTCCCGGCGTGATCATCGCTGGCTTTTGTTCAGGTGGCATTGTTCGCTCACTACTTGTAGGAATTATCGTCTTTATCATTTCGATGTTTTTTGTCGTACCGGTCATCATGCATGTGTGGGCAATCGTTTTCTTCGGACTTATGACCGCCCTCGCCTTTTCGCTCATGGGATTTCTTAATGGACTCTTTGCCAAAAAATTTGATGACATCGGCATTATCCCCACATTCGTTCTTACTCCTCTTACGTATCTTGGCGGAGTTTTTTATGATATCAACCAGTTGCCGGGTATCTGGAAAATCATCAGCTATCTCAATCCCATCGCGTACGCCATTGATGGTTTCCGCTACGGCTTTTCTGGCACTGCTCATACGCCGGTCATTATCAGCGCAGTCACCCTCACGATAATCACCCTCGTTCTCACCGGTATCGCTTTAACACTCGTACGTCGAGGTGTAGGATTAAAAACATAAACACCACCTATGAAAGTATGGAAATCTTGCCGAGCATCATGATAGTCATCAACACACATCGTCAACAGAAAAAATGCTGCGAAGAAATGAAGCTCGTATGCGAGAGGAATACGATCACCTTGGCAGCGAGTACGAAAATCGAAATTTATCCGATCATGAACAACGGCAATTCGTTATCTATTCCGTCATCTTCAGCGAACGTCATTTTAACGCACGGCTTTTAGATGACATTGTCGATCAACTCCCCACAGAAAACATCTCCTCTGAAACACTCTTTTCACTCCCTCTTGATTCAACAACGCTCATTACTTCTATCGAAAGTTTGAACAGCAAAACCAAAAAGACCCGATCTTCCACTGCGCCATACAAAATCCTGCACTATGCTCCGGTACACTGTACCGACGGACGCATCGTCCAAATCACCGGCCATCTTTTCCAGAAAGACCAGACGAGTATTTTCTTCACCGCGAAATACATGACCGATCCTAAAAAATACGATTCCTAGTAAACAGATAAAAAATCTCCCTCATGATTCAGAGGGAGATTTTTTATTTAGATACGAGCCTCGGCCAAACCTTGCATCATTTCAATTTTCTGGCGCGCTTCGTGCCAGGGGGTGAGCGCTTCCACGATTATGGCATCATACTTTTCTGCTGTTTTTTCGTATGCCTTTTTCACCAGTTCGATTTCTGTACGCCATGCCACCTAGCCTTCTTCAGCAAGCGCTTCGGGGCCTTCGGTAAGGGCTTCATGACGTTGTTCCATTTTTTTCAGTTGCTCTTCAAGCTCTCGTAATTTTGCCCGATATTTTTCTTCTGCTACCTCCGCTGCGGCCAATCCCACACGCGCAACCTGCTCATCAAATGTACGAACCGTTTCCACTAAAGAAACTTGACTCGTCTCAACCCGCTCCGAGCTTTTTTGCATAATCGTCTCGGAAGTAAAACCCCACATTCCTCCAGAAAATTGCTCAATAAAACGAGAAAAGTTAGCCAATTGATCGTACGTGCCATTGTCAAATGCTCTCATTTCACTCAATTCCCGCGCACATTGACGCTCATTACTATTTTTGGCTTTTAACAACACTCCTCCTAAGCCAAGAACGTCAGGAATCCCCTGTATGCGCATGCGCTCTGCATACTCTTTGGCAAGCCCTGCATTGAGACTCAATCTGCCTGGCGAATTAGGATCAAGTACGGGACGTGATTCGTTGGTTGTTGAGATTCTTCTTCTAACTTTTTTGCAGTCTCTCGGAAAAACATCGTAGCCTCAACGGAATCCTCGCAGAAAAGTGAGACAAATTGGAGAGGAGTAATATTTGAAATATCTTTTTCTATACCGGCTTTTTCTTCTTGAGCAAGAAAGGCGAGTACATCAGCAATTTTCTCTGGTCCAAATTTCGCCAAGAGTTCTGCTCCAAAAAAATCACGCACAAAAAACTGCATCGCCCAGCGTTCACTTCGCCGACGATTTACTTCATACGCTTCACGCTTTGCCTTTTCGGCAAACCATTCTGGAGAACCGACAATGGATTCTTTTTCAACTTTCTCAGTCACCGCATCTTCTTCCTCATCAAGGAAGGGAGAAATATTCTCTTCAGGTATTTCTTCAAGTTCGTCTTCTCCTGCGACAGGCGAGGTTTCTTCATTCATGACCATGGGAATCTCGCTGCTGGTGGTGGAGGGATTTGACCTCCCTCGCGCTCCATCGATAACTCCCGGTAATCCAAATCGTGCTTTTGCCATACAAATAATCAATGAATATATGGGGGCGTCGTAGCAGGAATTGAAATGTGTGACTGAAAAATATCCCCATCACTCTTCTAAACCCAATGCATCACGTGGCTGCGCATCTTCATGTTCTTTTGCAGCAAGCAGATGGTCAGGATTATTGCGTAAAGGACCGTTCTTTCGGTTTTCTATTTCACGCAATGCTCTGCGCAATTGCTTCCGCTCTTTTTTACGACGAGCAATCTCCTCTTTAATTTTCCAAAAAAGCACATCCGCAGAAGGTCCTTTGATATTCTCATTCCAAAGCAACTGACGAATACGTTGATCGTACGATTTTTCCGGTACCTTGAGACGCTCGATCTGGTCGGCGTAGGCATTGACTTTTCGCTGCTGCTCAGATTGTTCAGGAATACGTTCTTCACCAGCAGAACGAAAACCTTCAGGCATTTTTCTAATCACATGATGACATTAAGGATAGTGTAAAAAGATATCTGCATTTTACCAGCATCTTTCTGAAAAAACAGGAGCTGTTCATAACTTCTTTTCATGAGTAAAATGTTTCTATACCTATCTAAAATTTACTATGAAAAAACTTGCTTCATTTTTAGAAAATCTTCTCGGCCCACTTTTTCGTCCAGTCAGTAGATGGCTTGCTCACCCCGAACGTAAACACCCAACTTGGCATTATGAAGCTTTGGTCGTCGCACTTATATTATTTGGAGTAGCAGCCCTTACCACCAATTGGTCAATAGTATTCTCGCAACCACTCACCGCTTGGTGGCGCCCTTTTATTATCAACTGGCTCGTGGCAGCCGCAGTGCTTATCTCGTTCCTACAGGCACAGGTAGGTTTTCGCATGGCCGAAGCTCAAAATATCTCAAAGTCACGCAGTGTTGATTGTCATATGTGGTCAGGACGATATTGGATTAGTAAAGAGCTGTTATGGTTTATAGTCTTTTTCCTCAGCGGTGCCTTTTCGGCCATCGCAGGCAACGTCGTCTTCCTTTTGTACCCCGCCTGGAGACAAATTCATGTAAAGGAAAGAATGAAAATGAGAAAAGGTGGGGATAAGTAGCAGACAAATAGCGTGCAATGAACGTAAAATGAAAGAAATTAACTAATTTATTCTATGTTAGAAGCACCTCGTCCAGACATGTCAGGTGAAGGAAAAAAACATGCGCCAGCAATTCTTGATTTAAACAGCCTCTCGAAAAGCAAGAATGATGTTTCTGAAAACGAAAATGATCACATTCCCGCATTCGAGTTCGAGGAGTCCGAAAATCAAGAACCTGTAGACGATGAAGATTCTTCCACAATAACAGAAGAAGACGAAGAGGAAAATTATGATGATCGCGGAAAAGAACAGTCAGTCATGGCAACCTCTCCGGTAGATGATGATGCAGGAGTTTTCCATGCCACGGAAGATGAAATTCGTAACGCAGTACTTTCAAAGAGTGAGCAAAAAAAACGAGAGGAAGAACGGAGACGTGAGACAATACAAGTGATCATGGCATACGAGAAGATTTTGCGGGAACTTGAAAACCTTTCAGGAGAAAAATCTCCTGCAGTTCAAGAGGCAATACAAATTCTCGGAGAAGAGCTCATGCAGAAGGAAAATTTTCTTTATGGTTCAAGTGAGGAGGATAGGGGTATTCTCGTCCACGTTCCCGGCCAGGAAGAACCCGAAGATCCCATCAAGAGACGAGCTCCTAAACCGAGCTCGTTAACAGATCTTCCAGCCCCCTTCTCCCCTGAGCGTGAGCAAGCCCTTAAAAGAGGAGCGAGATTACCTTCGGTGGTTAGCGCATATGATACGGTCATTGCAGAATTAGGAGATGAAATCGATACAAATCCGGCAATCGAAGACGTTATAAACACTCTCCTAATTCAGCGACGTACCGTTCAGGACGAACTTGATCGAATCGAAGGAAGAACAAATAAAGCTGGTCCTCGAGCAAAGAAAACTACCGAATAAAGAGTATGCATTCGTCTAAAAATGTTTCTCTGCGCAGGCGAAATATAGTCGATATAGTCGATGAAACAGGAGTAACGCTTCCAAGGACAGTACAGACTCTTGATCAAATGCGCGTCGCAGCAATGTTAGCTCCTTCACTTGGTGACAAGTTCATGCAAGATTCCGCTCGAGCAAAAGCCATGACCACAATTTCAGCTGAAGATTTAAAGCCACTTCCTAACGAAAAGTAAGCACAAAAAATCGCGATCACATGGTCGCGATTTTTTTATGCTAAAATAGTAACCATATGTGTTTTTCTTTGGAGGCCAGTTTTGCCGCAAGTGCCGTGTTAGCAGCGACTGGCGTGGTCACGCTCAAAAAGTCCACGTCAGCTACACGCATGTACGCGGCCATTCCCTTCCTTTTTGCGATACAGCAATTCTTCGAAGGTTTACAATGGCACGCGCTCGCACACGGCACAGGCAGTCTGTTTTATGCATATGGCTTTCTCTTTTTTGCCTACATCCTTTGGCCTGTCTATATCCCCTTAGGAGTTTTACGCATGGAAACAGATGTAAAACGAATCATGCATCTTCGTATCTTTTCACTTATCGGTGCTGTAGTTAGTGGCGTTCTTCTTTATACACTCACCAGTCGTCCGTTTGATATCATTGTTCTTCAGCATCATATTTCTTACGAAAACACTGTTCCTTTTCGCGTCGTTCTCGGCGTGCTGTACGTTCTTGCGACGAGTGGCGCCTGTCTTCTTTCTTCCCATAAGTGGGTTCGGGTTTTTGGTATCACCACCTTTATTGCCGCGCTTGCCACCGCACTCGTCGTATTTCATGCCTTCACTTCTGTTTGGTGCTTTTTTTCCGCGATATTGAGCATATTGATTTACATCCACATTTCTTCATTCTCTCCAAACAAAAATCCTCGCTCCACACGAAAATAATCCATTACTTGCCGAAAATAGGGAAAGGAGCTAGGCTTTCCGGTCTTCGTATTGCCCCTCGCAGTCGAAGAATCACCCGAAATCGGAGCACGTTATGTCAACACAAAAAGGAATTTCGTCAGCACCGAAGAACGCCTTGGAGACTTTTATTTGTTTCCTCCCCATCCTCTCGGTTCTCCTGGGAATACTTGGGACGAGTCTTTTCCTCGCCGGGGTTTACTCGGATCCTGGAGTCACGAAGGTGATGGCGGGCGCGCTCGGTGGAGCGATGCTCGTCACGGCTCCCATCGGGGGCTGCATCGCAACCATGAGACTGATTCGCTGCAATATCGAGAACGGCATCTGAAGCCTTCGTCCAACGCGCGCCCCCTTGGGCGCGTTTCGTTATTTCTGCTATTCTATCCTTCATCCTATGACCCACGACGAACTCGACATTCTCCTCAAAAAATGGCAGCCCAACTATATTGATGCCGGCACCGGCTTTCGTCGCGCACTCGACGCCGTCGTCACAAACGAAAGCATCGTGCTTGATATTGGCTGCGGTCGACAAACGTTTGCTGATGATATCTACAAAAAAGCCAAGTATCGCGTCGGCATTGATGTTGATGAGTATGCCAAAGAGAATCCGATTATGAATGAGGTGATTATCGCCAATGCCGAAAAACTTCCCTTCCCCGCTGAACATTTCGATATCGTTACCGCACAATGGGTGATGGAGCATGTTAGCGATGCCGAAGGATTCATCAAAGAAGTCATGCGTGTACTAAAACCCGGAGGATCATTTATCTTCATGACACCAAATGCCCGAGCGCCGTTTGTTATCGCAACACGATCATTCCCCACGGTTATCAAACAAAAATTACGCACCTGGATGCTGGGCTTTGCCGATGATGAAACATTTCCCACCTATTACCGTCTGAATGATGCAAAAGTCATCGAAAAGCTTGCGCGCAAAAGCAATGCAAAACATGTCACCATGTCGCACTACGATTGTTATGGATATTTCAAATTCTCTGTAATTTTAGTTTTTCTGGTATTTGTTTTCTATCAAGCAGTAAACATGCTCAGTAAAAATCGTGAGCATCATCTTGTCGGCTCAATACAAAAATAACTCAAAGATATTGGACGCATGAACGATATACACAGATCACTCATCCTCCTTTCAAGACCCATGTTATAGTCGATTCACTCCCCAGTAAGATTCTTGTTTTTATTTTATGTTAGATCAAAATGATATTTTTATTCTCGAAAAATTGTTCGATAGAAAATTCGAGCAAAACTTTCAAGAATTCGGAGAGAAACTCGAAGTAACTCTTGAACAAAAACTTGATGTCAAACTTGTTCACCTGGAAGAACGTTTAGAAATACGTCTTGAAAAAAGATTAACCGAAAAATTAGACGAAAAAATGCGTATTCGTTTGAACGATTTCGGCAATTTCATCGAAGATAAAATGCAAGGGATGATCTCTGCTTCAGAAAATCGTCTCATCGCTCGAATGGATAAGATGGAAGAACGCATTAATGCGAATATCGTCTCTTTTGCAACGGTCTCCATTTTGCCGCAAATAGATAACCTTTACGGAGAAGTTCATCACATCAAGCAGCATCTGAAACTTGCGTAAATGCAAAAAACTCCAACTATACGCCTAGTTGGAGTTTTTTTATTTGACGAAAAAGCATTTTTTGGCTACTATTCGCCCACATTTTTAACGTCATTTGGCGTTTTCTTCTTATGGATATCCGCAACATCGCCATTATCGCCCACGTCGACCACGGCAAAACCACGCTCGTTGATGCCATGCTCAAGCAGTCCGGTACTTTTAACGATCGCGACACGATCGAAGTTTGCGTCATGGACTCAAATGAGCTCGAACGGGAGCGCGGCATTACCATCTACGCCAAAAACACGGCCATCATGCTTGATGACCACAAAATCAATATCGTCGACACCCCAGGTCACGCAGACTTTGGTTCTGAAGTTGAACGCGTTTTGCGTATGGTTGACTCGGTGCTCCTGCTGGTTGATGCCTACGAAGGCCCGATGCCACAAACCAAATTCGTGTTGCGTAAATCACTCGCGCTTGGACTCAAGCCCATCATCATCCTCAATAAAATTGATAAACCGACTGCTCGACCCGATTGGGTACTTAACCAAGTTTTTGATCTTTTCGTCGAACTTGGTGCTAATGATCAACAGCTCGAATTCACCTATTTGTACGCTATTGGACGTGACGGTGTTGCCAAACGTCATCTCACCGATGAAAACGTTGATCTTCGCCCATTGTTCGATGTTATCATGCAAGAAGTCCCCCCTGCACCAAGCGACATCACTAAACCTTTGCGCCTCCAAATCACCAACTTGAAGTACGACAACTACGTCGGTCGTTTGGGTGTTGGTCGTATTTACGAAGGTGTTGCCAAACCAGGTATGAACGTGACCGCTATCAAACCTGATGGCACGCGCTATAGTGGCAAACTCACCAAAGTGTATACACATCGCGGCCTAGAGAAAATCGAGGTACAGGAAGCCGTTGCTGGCGACATTGTGCAAATTGCCGGTCTTCCCGAAATTTATGTTGGTGAAACGGTTGCTGGAGACGCAAACGCAGAAATACTGCCCACGCTATCGATCGATGCCCCTACGTTGACGATGAACTTCATGCCCAATAGTTCGCCTTTTGCCGGACGTGAGGGGTCCCTCGTTACCTCTCGCCAAATTCGTGAACGCTTGGAGCGTGAGCTCGAAATCAACGTGGGTTTGCATGTCGAATTCCCAAGCGGCGAAGGTGAGTTCCGCGTTTCCGGACGTGGTGAAATGCATCTTGCGGTGCTGATTGAACAAATGCGTCGCGAGGGATTTGAACTTCAGGTTTCTCAGCCCCAAGTCATCATGCGCCAAGAAAATGGTGAACAGCTCGAACCAATGGAATCGGTGGTCATTGATGTACCTGATGAATTTGCCGGAACAGTCATTGAAAAACTAGGGAAACGCAAAGGCGAGATGACCAACATGATTGCCGAAAATGGTTCAACACGTTTGGAATATACCGTGCCAACCCGCGGCATTCTTGGCTTCCGCACCGAATTCCTGACCGATACCAAAGGTGAAGGTACGTTCTCCCACATCTTTGCCCATTACGGAAAACATAAAGGTGATATCTCTCGTCGCAGCACCGGCTCAATTATCTCCGGAGATCAAGGAAAAACGACCCCCTACGCCTTGGCGATGGTACAAGAACGTGGTCCGCTGTTCGTTTCTCCAGGAACTGAAGTCTATGAAGGTATGGTTATTGGTGCGAGCATGAAAGAAACCATGACTGTCAATCCGGTACGCGAAAAGAAACTCACCAACATGCGTGCTTCAAGTGCCGATCATATCGTCGTTATCACCCCAGCCATCGACATGAACCTCGAGCGTGCGCTCGAATACGTCGATAGCGATGAATACGTGGAAGTCACCCCACAGTCCATTCGCATCCGCAAAAAGTATCTCACCGAAGCCGAGCGTAAACGCGCTGACCGATAAAACAAAAAACTCCCTTCACGGGAGTTTTTCTTTTTATGAAAAATCTTTTCTTAAAGATTTCGCTCTGCAATTTCAATCGTTTGTCCAATTTTTGATTCAAGTTCGCCGAGTCCTTTTTCGAATTGTGATAAGAGTAGTGACATAATCACCATCTCCCCTATCACACCAGCACCGAACACCAGCCACGCTTCGGGTCGATCAACTTGTATCCCTGCAAAAATAAGGAGACCGGCAAAAGCCAGAGACGAACACGCAAACATGATTTTCATGAGAGAAAACCCCTTCCTTTTCTTTTCAATATACTCAGGAGTAATCTGCACCAAAGGCATACTTAGTAGTCCTTAAGCTTTTGAATGATGTCTTTATTTTGAATTTTTTCGAGCGCCTTAGCCTCGATCTGACGAATACGCTCACGGGTAACGTCGAATTCACGTCCCACTTCTTCAAGCGTATGCGATACGCTATCTTCCAGTCCAAAACGTAATTCGAGAATCTTTTGCTCACGCGGTGCCAAGTCTTTCATTGCTTCTTGTACGTAATCTCTTAAAAGCTGGCGGGCTGCACTTTTGTCGGGAGAAAGATTTTTGTTATCTTCGATAAAGTCTTCAAGTTTAGAATCATCATCGTCATCACCAACAGATGTGTCGAGTGAGGCAGTCTCTTGTGAAATCTTTTGAATATGCACAACTTTATCAATCGGCATGTCCATTTCGGCAGCAAGCTCTTCGAGCAACGGTTCGCGACCCAAGTCTTGAATCAAACGACGCTCGACTTGCTTGAAACGATTAATGGTTTCCACCATGTGCACTGGAATACGAATAGTGCGGCTTTGATCGGCAAGTGCACGGGTAATCGCTTGGCGAATCCACCAGGTAGCGTACGTAGAGAATTTATATCCTTTACGATATTCAAATTTTTTCACCGCACGGAACAAACCAACATTTCCTTCTTGAATAAGATCGAGCAGTGATAACTGCTTACCGACAAATTTCTTCGCAATAGAAACGACTAAACGGAGGTTGGCTTCGATGAGACGACGTTCCGCCTCTTTTTCATTGCGTTCCTTGCGCTTTGCAAGCGCGACTTCTTCCTCAGCGTTTAACAACGGAATTTTTCCAATTTCCCGAAGATACATCTGAATACTGTCTTGCGTAAGTTCAGAAGTCAGACTTGATGTTTCGACTTTTTTATCAACGGTAATACGCAATTTATCGTAAACATCGTCGCGACTCTTTCCTCCTCCCAAAAAACCCTCTTTCATTTCAACGAAATGGAGACCTTTACGTTCGACGCGATCTAAAAATTCTTCTAACAATTCCAAATGATCTTCGATATAGCCAAACGCAAACAACAGTTCATTCTCGGTAATGAATCCCCGTGTCATACCGCGCTCAATCATGCGTTGCAAGGCTTCGTCAGAAGGAGGCGGTGATTTCTTGTCGGGAATGAGCTTAACAGGCGCTTGTTTGACCTGCTGAACTTTTGCGAGCTTAGGTGCTCCTGCATTCTTTTTTCCCGATGCAGTTTTCTGTGGCACAACTCTTGCGACCGTCTTTTTTACGAATGTACGCATGTTTTTTTTGACGGTATTTTTTTTTGTTAAAACTGAACTCTTCACTTTCTTCACGATTTTTTTTACGGGCATAGAAAATGCAATGCGCTACTGCGCAGCACGAAGCGTATTAAGAAGCGATGCATATTCAGCCATAAGCGCCGTAAGCTTTGCGGAGTCACCCGCAAGCTCAGCGTGCCGAATAGCCGCTTCAAGTTCTTTTTGTTTGCTTTCCGCTTGAGCGCGAGAAAACAGTGCAAGATGCCGTTTTGCCTCGTCCCGCCGTGCTTGTAACGACAGTCCGGCAATGATCTCGTCGGTTTGGAGTGCAAGCGTATCAAGGATACTGAGTAATGATCCTTGGCTGGCACTATCGAGATATGCCCGAAGTCGCAAAAAAAAGGGTTGTTTTTGCTGAGGGGGAGAGGAGTGCAACTGACCGTCACTATACACCTGTTTGGCAGACGCGTAAAGCAAAGACCAGGGGTCTTTTAAAAGATCAATAGGAACACGATCGAGAATATCTTTCGCTAAACGTTCCTCGGCTAATGCCAATCCGAGCAAAAAGGCGGCAGCTTTATCCAGTTTATCGGGTTCAGACACGAGCGCAGATCGTAGAGGTTGGGTATGCCCGGCAGCTGCCGGACGTGCCCCGGCGCCTACGGACGCGGGGGCGCGTTTTTCGGTCGTATTTTTCTGTATCATTCCTTTCAACACATCAATATCCACATGCGTGGCGTCAGCAAGACGTAAAAGATACAAATATTGTTCGTCGGGTCGTGAGATGCGACCAAGCGATGGCAACAATTCATCAATCAATTTTTTTCTCCCCTCGGTACTTGATACTTCCCCTTGTTCTTCAAACGTACGGATGGTTTTTTGAAAGAGATATTCCACAACTTCATACGAGCTGTCCGCAAGCTCCTGCCAACGCGCAGGGTCTTTTTTCACAACCTCATCAGGATCTTTGCCAACGCCCGGCGGTAACACCAAGCAGCGAATCTCTACCGCAAGCGTGGCATCTTGTTGTAATTGCAACGCAAGAGCAAAGGCGCGCTTGGCCGCAGCGAATCCAGCAGCATCTTCATCCAAACAAAAGATAATACGCCTGGTATACCGCGACAACATACGCAACTGCATCTCGGTTAGCGCCGTTCCTGATGACGCGACGATATGTTCAACCCCTGCTTTATGAGATGCAATTACATCAAGATTTCCTTCAACGACAATCACACATTCTTTTTTGCGAATAGCAGACTTTGCCAGATGAAGTCCAAATAAGACTTCGCTTTTTTTATAAAGAGCTGTTTCAGGAGAATTCACATATTTTCCTCCTTCTTTTTCTTGCGACGTTCCGGGAAGTACACGACCGGTAAAGGCGATCACTTGGCCTTGTGCATCGCAGATAGGAATCATCAAACGATTACGAAAACGATCAATCACGCCATCGCCAAGTTTTTTCGGAAGTGACAAGCCACCATCAATCAATTCACGTGCAGTGAATCCTCTTTTTATAAGCGCGGTGCTCAACGCATCCCACGAATCAGGCGCTGCGCCCAAACGAAACTTTTCGCGCAACTCAGGAGTAATGCCCCGAGATTCAACGTATGTTCGCGCCGCAGCTCCATGCGGATACTCACGCAATGCCAAGCTGTAATATTGTGCCGCCAAATCATACATCTCGAGCATGCGCTGTCGAGCATTGGCGACCTCGGGTTTTTGTGGCGTATATTCGGGAATTTCAACTCCTGCTCGACGACCCAAATGACGCAAGGCCTCGGGAAAGGTCATGCCCTCCATTTCCATGACAAACGAAAAAATATCACCCCCCTTATCGCAGCCAAAACATTTAAAAATCTGCCGCTCGCGAGAAACGTGAAAAGAAGGGCTACGCTCATTGTGAAACGGGCAAAGACCCTTCAAACTCCCCGTTCCCGCAGGTTTTAACTGGACATATTCGCCAATAATCTCCGCAATATCGAGTTTCGCTTTCATCTGTTCTTTCGGCTCCATACTTGTAAAAAGAGCGTAACCCGTGTATCGTATTTACGCAACGTTTTCACTTTTGGTACACGGAGCAAGAAGTACACAACGGACCTCTCTCACGCATCATTCTCAGAGGATATCGTCGGCTCGACTTTGCTCCGTGTACCACCCCGTTCAAGCGTCGGTTGAAGATTATATCGTAGGGGTTCTGTGGGCTTTGCAACAACGGTCATATCTTCAATACGACGCTTCTTCCTTCAACGGCACACGTGATATCCATCGCGTGTGCCGTTTTCTTTTCAGAGACGGGTCGGCGACCCGTCTTTACGGCGCCAGGCGCTCTCTCTTAAGGATCTCCTTTTTCTTTTCGGCTCCACGATTATATCCACCCGTCTTTCCATCTGATCGCACGACGCGATGACAAGGAATATCGGGATTGTAATTTTTATTCAAAATATTTCCTACTGCACGATGCGCCCGAGGTTGACCGGCCATTTCCGCTACCTGTTTATAGGTACGCGTTTCTCCTTTAGGAATACTGGCAACAATAGCAAACACTTTTTCGCGAAAAGTATTCATGAGGAAAGTTATAAAAAAATATTAATGAACAAGTGCGTTTATTTTCATTTTTGCTGCGCGAGGCTCTTTTTTTATACGTTGATATTTTGCCTTGATGGTTGCCGAAGCGATAACATGACCTTCTATGGCACGTTCAAGGATGTGTCGCTGTGTGCCGCGCGGAAGATCGAGCAGGCAATCAAGCGCAAACACAATAAAACGATATTCATGCTCACCATAACTCGGGCACGGGCCGCCATACCCAATTTCACTAAAATCGGTCTCGCCTTCCATCGCACCTTTGAGTGACGCGTCCTCGGGAAGAACGCGCATGGAGGGAGCAAGATTCCATACGGACCAATGCAGCCAATTGCCACTTGGAGAATCGGGATCGTCGATGATGATTGCAAGACTCACGGCGTTTTCGGGAACATCAGCAAAACGCAACTCAGGATTTACATCGTCGCCGTCACACGTATATTTCGGTGGAACCCTACCACCATCTTCGAACGCGGGACTCATGATGCGCATAACATTGCCAATGATATGTCCGCGCGTGATTCGCCACAAGAGAATTCATACACAGGGTAAACAAAAACGCCCATCACCGGAGTGATGAAGCGTTGTACTCCACAGTCCATCATCCTAAAAAAGGAGAAAACCTGGAGTGCGAGAAATGCGGCTACGACGCTCGTCCCACATGCACGTCGTAGTTCACCGGATGGAGAATCTCTTACGAGATCTCGCACAGCATCCAGCTCAGTTCACGTTCAGGCAGCGTCAGGCGCAAGGAGGTGAAAGCGCCTTGAGATGTGCAGCCAGCAGACACACCCTTTAACCACCGCAAGAACATGAACGAATCTATATTACAGGATCTCTCTTTTTTTGTAAAGCTCTTCGTCTTTAGGCTACTGTATCGGATTGATCTTGCATTACCGCATAAGCTCGTGCGAATTCTTCAGGTGTACCAACGGGCATCCAAAAAGTCGCCTCGACCACATGTACTTTTTCTGTTCGCGCAAGTTCAGCAAGGGTATGCGGAACGCTTGCTTCAACACCGCTATCACGTACCGGAATCTCAACAACAGGAAGAGAAAAATAGCGACGATCAAGCATGTATGCTCCACAATTTTGCCAATGTTCAACCCCGACAATCACATCGCCTTTTGGCATAAAACCGCGCAGAAGATTTTCATTACTTACCAAAAAAGGATATGCAACGGCATCACGCGTTAAACGTGCAAGCACCGCAAGCGGAAATTGCGTCAAACGAAAAAGATCTTCTTTGGCGTAGATATCATCTGCATTCGCCACTAAGGTTGGCTCGTGAATATCTTGCTGCAATAATTCAAGAGCGCCGCCTGTACCATCGAGAATACGCTGCGTTACATAGCGCACAGGAATACTTTGATACGATGCTCCGATATATTCCTGAATCATTTCACCAAGATAGCCAACGACGATAATAATCTCATCAATTGTTGGCGGCAGCGCATCAAGTACATGTTCAAGCAGCCGTTTGGATCCGACGGAAACGAGCGGCTTAGGCATCGTATCGGTAAACGGCTTTAATCGCGTTCCCTTCCCCGCCGCTAAAATCACTGCGCGCATATTATTTCTTTTCGCCACCAAGCACACGACGAATAGCAACGGTTAACAATACAATTACCAGCGTCATCAAGAATGCATAAAAGAATTTCGCGATCACATTTGATGCACCCGCAGGAAAGAATTCTTTAATCGCTGATGAGATCGCATCATTCCACGCCAAACCCGCAACAACGGATAATGCCGCGGTAATATAGCCCATGAGTTGTTCACGAGTCGCTTGATGAAACTCTTGGGCTTCGGATTTTATTTTTTCGATGGAGGGCATAATTATGAATGACACCTCAATACGCTCTCGCGAAGATGACGCGCTTCGACGACGGCTTACCTGAAAAAATACACTTCCCCTCTTCTTCAACCGCATCAAAAGGAATGCAGCGAATGGTTGCATTGGTTTCTTCCTTAATCTTCGCTTCAACATCAGCATCACCGCACCAATGAGCACGAACAAAATTACCATTCTCGATAGCAATCTTGAATTCCTCCCATGTATCAACGGAAACGGTTTTTTGTTCAAGATAGGATTTTGCTCGAGAGAAGAGCGTATTCTGAATATCTTCGAGCAATGATTGCAACTCAGTTGCAATTGCATCAAAAGCGATATCAGACTTGTCTCCTGTGTCACGCCGTGCAGCAACAACTTTTCCGGCAGCAATATCTTTCGGTCCGATTTCCAAACGCACGGGCACACCTTTTTTCTCCCAAACAAAAATCTTTTCACCCGGACGACCTTCTTTTTCATCAATCTTTATCCGGATTCCTTTTTCTTTTAATTGACCCCCGATTTCTCTTGCCTTAGCAAGCACGTCATCTTTTTGTTCGTCTTTAAACCACAAAGGAATAATCACTACTTGGACAGCCGCAAGACGAGGAGGCACCACGAGACCCTTGTCATCACTATGCGTCATGATGAGGCCGCCGATCATGCGAGTAGACACGCCCCAACTCGTTTGCCAACAATATTGCTCGATATTATTCTCATCGGTATATTTCACGCCAAATGCTTTGGCGAAATTTTGTCCAAGGTTATGTGACGTTCCGAATTGCAATGCCTTGCCATCTTGCATCATGGCTTCGATACAATACGTACGCAATGCTCCCGCAAACTTTTCCGACTCAGATTTTTGACCAGGAATAACCGGGATAGCCATGACGTTTTCGGCAAAGTCACGATACACATCGAGCATCATGCGCGCGCGTTCGTCAGCCTCATCGTGGGTGGCATGCACCGTGTGCCCTTCTTGCCACAAGAATTCGGTGGTACGCAAAAACAGACGCGTGCGTTTTTCCCAACGCACAACGTTTGCCCATTGATTAATAAGAAGCGGCAAATCGCGATATGAATGTACCCAGTCTTTAAACACTTCGTACATGATCGTTTCGGATGTTGGGCGAACAACAAGCGGTTCTTCGAGCTTGGCACCACCCGCATGCGTCACCGTCGCGACTTCGGGAGCAAAACCTTCAACGTGATCCTCCTCGCGCGTTAACAATGATTGGGGAATAAAAAGCGGGAAGTACGCATTTTCTACACCACTCTGTTTAAAACGATCGTCAAGCAGGCGCTGCATACGCTCCCAAATGGCATACCCGTATGGCTTGATAATCATGCAACCTTTGACCGGCGAATGCTCGGCCATGTCAGCAGCGGCAATAATATCGAGGTACCACTGGTTATAATCCTCGGCACGAGCGGTGATCTTTTTTTCTTGCATACTGGTAAAAAGTGTAATGAAAAAACGAGAAAGAGGCAAAACAAAAGCGCACCCGGTAGGCGATGTGCTCTTGCGGACATTACTGTCCTTTAAACACATCGCACCTAGGTGCGCACGGAGGAATCACAGCTGACAGCTGGGATCCTCGAACAGCGCCCGCTCGATCCGCTCCATGTCGGTATCGGCGTCCTGATATGCGAGACGGTCGTCTCGCGCGTCGGCTTCACGGCGCTCCGTCGCCAGGCGGTCGAGCTCGGCCTCGAGCTCGTGGCGCTTGGCAACGCGCTCATCCAGATCGCCCGCGGGCTGGCGCAGGCGGAACGTGCCACGATACTCCTTGAGGGAGATCGTGACCGTTCCTGTAGCCTGACTCCACTCGACCCAACCGGGGACGAATTGGGCACTCTCACCCTTAACAAACCAGTCCGATCTGTCCAGCAGGCGCTTGACCGCTGGCCAGTCCAGGGGGATTCCCGGTCCGGCCATGGGGATGCTCTTCAGCCTCCCCTGCGCAATCTGATGGGCGGCGATCCGGAACGGATTCAGCCGCCCGGTCAGGCCGAGCTCCTGCGCCAGGCGCAGGAGGGCGAGCGTGTGCGGACTGAGATCGGGCGGAAATTCCCGCCGTGTCAGATCACGATAACTGGTCCGCGGGGCGGACCCGGTCACCATGACTGTGCCGCCGAGGGACTTGCCCTCGGCGTCCCAGTAGACGTAGCCGCTGTGAATAGTCGCTCCGTAGACTGCGCCCAGGGGCGCGCCACGAAGAAGGGTGGGTCCGAGAACTTCAGGAAATCGCGTGATGTCACACATGGATCTCTCCAGCTTGGACTGGGAACCGCCCAGTTCGGTTGAAGCGACAGGCAAGAACGTCTCGCCGCTTTGAATCACTTCGAATAAAGTATAGCAAAAAATGGAGCTTTTGTCAAAAAGAAAGAACTATTTCTTATCTAATATTAGCTCAGAAGTTAAAAACCTGATCATATATCTTTTTGGTAAAAAGCATGAGAAAAACAAAAAGAAAACACCGGTCGTGGTGCCAGTGTTCTCTTAAAAATATCTCTATCGAGAGTCTATTACTTCTGTTCAATCGCCGTTCGTGCTCCCTTTCTTTGCCGAGGCTCCGCTTGAGAAGAAACTTTTACAGGAAGCGACGATCGAACTTCTTCAAGTTTTTCCTCAAGCAATGTCCGATCAACCATTTTTACAGCTTCAGCTGCGGCGATACTACCAATTTTAAACATATACGCCGGATCCTTCTCGTTAATACCATGAGCTCTGCAAAAATTCTTATATTTGAAAAGTTCCTCGGCAAGCTCTCTAACCGTCTTCTCTCCTGTTAAACGTCTATCACGTAATCTTCTAAACTCTTCACGATACCAATTAAAATTATCATAAAAAAAAGCTTTTGCCGGAGGTAAATCACTTGGCATTTCTTTATATGCAAGATATGCCTTGTTAAATTCCATGAGTAGATTATGAATCTCCTCCGCCTCTTTCCTCTCTCCTCTTTCCTTTTCGCGATGATGACGTTCTATGGCCGTAGTGAGACGCGCGGAAAGATCATTCGCATATGCGATGTCGATAGCTCGAACTTTTCGTTCTTTGTCGGTGATGGTGCCCGAGTAATATATTCCCTGCTCACGCTCGAACGCGGGGCCAAAACGCTGAGATATATTTTTCGCTAAAGACAGTATCTTTTTTTGCAATATGACCGATGAAACTTCTTCCCCTTCCCCATCTGTAAAAATTTCCGGACACTCAGCAGCAAGACTATGCAACATGGTATAAAAATCTTTCCGAAGAAGAACGGAAGAATAGGTATAGACCGTCTTTATACCATCGGGAAAACTTGCTCCATGGGGGCTAGGAACACTTCTTTGATTCGGCTCTGGCAACATATACCCATCTCCGGTTCCTACTGCCATAAAAGCCTTTTCAATGGCCTTTCGTTTTTCATCCGCCTCATCAAACATCGAGACCTCTTCTTGTCGGCCGATACTTGGAGGTTGTTTCAAGAAAATGTTTGCAGCAAATTCAGCCGCATCTTGCTCGGTAAGCGCATACAAAATTTCACGTACAGCTACGTCACGAGGTGTTTTAGCGGCTCGCCGCTCAATGCGCTCCAAGTCCTTCACTCTGCGTGATAATTCGTCGGAAAATATCCGCTTATAGTCACGTACCACTTGCCACGGCTCTTTTCCCAGAAGCGCCGAGGCACGACGCAAAATACCATGCGTGATTTTTTCATTTTCAACCGCATTTTCAATAGCTCTTTCCCATTTCGCCTTCTCAACATCTTCATCCGCCTCACCTTTTTCGTATCGCTCCATTTTTGCAATACGAGCAGATTCTGCGTCGAGTGGAGCAATGTGGGCAGAAGCAGCATCAAGAGAAGCATCCTCAGGATTTTTTTCACGTTGCGTTTGGAATACCTCTTTCTGCAAACTCATCTCTCCTCGCCCCATCTTTGCTTTTGCCATAAGAAATCACAAAACTCGATATGGAGAAAGTATAACCCATACCGCGAGTCGCAACAAAATTATGCATCAAGAATAAACCCGAACAAAGAAAACAAAGAGCGCACCGATGGGACTACGCTCTCTGCAACGATTGAACGTTGAGGGCATGGCCGCACCGATGCGCTAGGTGATTCGCGGTTTTGGCAGCCGCATGATCTGAAGGATAATGTCGATCCTCTGCGGGTGCGTCAGGCACCTCCCGGCTTCGAAGAGCGCCATCGCTACGCGATCGTTTTCAAGGTCCCTTCGCTCAATCGCGGAGAGAATGTTGTTCAACCCACCCCCGACCTGATTGTCGAAGTCGCAGACGGTCATGATGCCGGACAAGGCCCGCTTGCCTCGCTGGGTAAGGAAAATGTGAGTCTTCCCATTTTCCCCTTGAGCTTCATCCTTGCAGATACGCGCTTCAACGAAGCCGAGCTCCGCTAGCGGGTCGTGGACCCAGATGTCGTCCTTCCACGGAACGGCTTCGTAATGCCCAGGCCTTCCGCCATCGACATCGGAGAGCCAACGAACCCAACGGTCGGGTCCCTGACACATGGCGCGAAGGTCGGAAATGAACTGGGGATCAGAAGAAAAACGAGACATGATATCCCTCCTGGTAGTGCTGATAGTAGGTGCGGCGCCACAGCCCTCAGTCAGACAGAGGGTGTGCGCAACGAAGAAATATAGCAAAAGAACGCCTTTTTGTAAAGGGAATGTACGAGATGGGCTATTTTCGCAATAAAAGAAAATGCAGAACTGTTGGCAAAAGTAAGGACGTGTTAATAACGTTTAAAATGTTTCTCGAACCTTATCGTAGATAACGAAAAAGTCGCTAGCTTTGGCCTCTGCCAACCCTTTAGCGACTTCTTCGAATGTGGGGATTTCTTGAATGGTCGGGCTGGCGGGGCTCGAACCCACGACCTCGTCGTCCCGAACGACGCGCGCTACCAACTGCGCTACAGCCCGATATTTTGTCGCCCAGGAGTATAGGAAAATACCCGAATATTTGCAATCATCCCCAGCCTATTACAGATGTCAAATCGATGATAAACTAGGTACAAATTCTTTCATGCTCTTTTATGAATCCAGAAACTCGCACCACAAAAATAGGAGATATCGAGATTCCAGAAAAATATCAGGCTCTTTTTAAAAGTCTACTACAAAAATACGAAGCAACGCACGGCCCACAAACGGACGAAAAAAAACAAGAAATAGTAAAAGCCTGGATGAAAGTTGCTAAAATAAAAGAGGATAGAGCAAGAGAGGAGGCAAGAGAACATACTCGAGAATCTCTTGAAAAATACGAAGATCTCACGGAAGATTATCGGGCAACAATGGAGCTCAGTGGAAGCACTGCAGGCAAAAGAGATCTTGAGGACGAATAATATTCAAAAGGGATGCGGATCGTGAGATACGCATCTTTTTTTGACTCTATGATCATAATCATATAAATTTTTCAGGCAACCTCGGAGGTTTTTCATGACACACGCTGAACTGATGGAGCTGTTTGCCGGCAAGCGCTGGATGCAGTTCCAGATCCACACACTCGATCAGCAACCAAAGATCGCGCTCGTAGGTGACGTCACTAGCATCACCATCGGTAAGCACGAACGCCTGGCGGTTGATCATACACGTCTCCACGAGAAGTACTGGAACGGTTGGAGGTCGCTCAGCAGCAAGGAGCCTTTCCTCGTTCCAGGACCCGCTGATCGACTCCTGATCTCGCAAACGCCACTTGGGCGTCTCGTCGTTCTCTCCGTCAACGCGCATTATCCCGAGGAATCGATCATCACCGTCTTCTTCCCGGAAGGGGATGAAGGAACCATCGAGGAAACAGAGCTGGTCAAGATATATCCCATCGATCTGGCCACGATCGTCATCGTCCCAGAGTCCGCGTCGAGATACTCGCCAGGAGAAGATCCCAATTCGGAGGAAATTCCCTTCTGACCGCACATGCGGGCAGGTTCCCGGCCACATGGCCAAAAAGAACCGCGCCCCGTGGTGCGGTCGCTTCTTTTGTTGGCAAGGAAGCTTTGTATTTCATGCTACACTTTTATTAAATATTTTTATGCGTTCAACACTTTTTCTCACGGCATGCTTACTCACGCTTCTTTCAAATCTGATCGGCACCACGGTAACTCAAGCCGCATCCATGGATCAGATTCGCGGACGAATCGTGATTCAGACGGAGGATCATGGCGAAGCATGGTACATCCTTCCCACTGAAACGGTACGCTTTTACATTAAAAACGGAGATGCTGCGTATGCAGCTCTGCGTAACTTCGGGCTTGGCATTTCCAACGACGACTTGTCGCAAATTCCGCTCGGCATACAATTACCATCAAGCGATGACGATTCTACCCTTGACTCAGATGTCGATGGCTTGCCCGATAAACTCGAAGAGGCGCTCGGCACAGATGCTGACTATTCCGATTCCGACAACGATGGATATACAGATACCGATGAATTACACGATGGCTACAATCCTCTTGGCTCAGAAAAACTCGCCACAAGCGAAGCGCTTGTTGAGCGTTTAAAGGGATACGTTCTTTTACAGGTTGAATCTCGTGGCGAGGCTTGGTACGTCAATCCTGCCGACGGCAAGCGTTACTACATGGCCAATGGCGAATGGGCGTATGAAATCATGCAGTCGCTGAGTTTAGGAATTACGAATAACGATCTTTCGTATGTTCCCATCTATGATGGCGTGCTTGATTGCGGTGAAAGTATTGACTGTATGATCGGTTCAATCGAAGCGTTTACGGATTTTACCGGCGTTGTCGTAAGTGATATTTCCTTATTCGGTCGGCAAATTCAAACATGGAGTCAGCTGGACTACAGTACCACTCGTGGAGATGATGCACGCTACCCTTGGACATGGACGACGCTTCAGCAACTTGTTGACGGCGTTGAGCAAACAGATGCAGTCGGCGTTGGACAGCATTGTCGCAGTACGTACTATACTGATCTTATTGATGTATTAAGTGAAGCAAAGTTAGGCAACTATTCCGATGACACTCCCTCAACTATGGTGTGCGAATCGTTTGGAGAGTAAGAAAAATCACCGCATCTGCGGTGATTTTTTTATTGAGGACATCCCCCATAGCTCGACTACGGACATGTATCGAGCGAAGGGGGATGGCGGAGAGAGAGGGATTTGAACCCTCGATACCTTGCGGTATGCACGCTTTCCAAGCGTGTGCACTAGACCACTATGCGACCTCTCCATGATCAGGATCATTTTATTTGGGCTATTTTCTGCCTTCATCGCTGCGGCCGACTCGCCGTACATCTGTAGTACGCCTCGTCGGTCCTCGCTCTTCAGGACAGAAACTATCTCCAAATAAAATGATCCTGTGCCTAACGTTCCTAAAAACCACTGGTCGGGCTGGCGGGACTTGAACCCACGACCTCTTGCACCCCATGCAAGCGCGCTACCAACTGCGCTACAGCCCGAAAACCCGACCAAAGCGGAATGAGTATAGGGATTTTTTCAAAAAGAGTCAAAAAGGCTATGATACGAGAAAGTATGGATTTTTCTTTCCCACAGCGCCTTCTTCCGCAACCCCTTACTGCTTTACAAAAAGCGGGCTACTTCCCTTTTCAAGATCCAAAATCAGGTGAGCACAGTTTTGTCCTACGTCTGGGGCCTGACTTTTATCCCCGTTTTCACCTCTATCTTAAAGAAAAAAACGAACAGTGGATTTTCTCTTTACATCTTGATCAAAAGAAGCCCTCGTATGCTGGAACGCATATGCATGGAGGAGAATACGACGGACCGTTAATTGAGAAAGAGGCAGAAAGAATTCACGGATGGGTTCAGCACATCGTACAAAGTCAAAAATAAAAAACACCCTCGATGGATTCGAGGGTGTTTTTTATTTTCTTACTTCGCTAATGCGGCATCAATAATCTTCGTGAAGGTGCTCAATGAAGCTGCGCCAACGGATTGACCACTAGAGCTGACGACCATTTGACCGTTGATGAAGGTTGCGGGGGTACCCGAAACGCCAGCAGTACGACCAGAAGCGGTATCGGCATCAACTTTATCTTGATACTTGGCGGTTTTTACACAATCATTAAATTTTGTGATGTCCAGGCCTAAATCCTTTGCTGTTTTTGTGAAGAATGCTGAAGCAGCGTCGGCATCACCATCAAGACCGCCCGTTTGACCTTCGAACATGGCATCAGCAAATTCCCAAAACTTACCCTGTTCGTTCGCACATTCTGATGCCAAAGCCGCAGGTTCGGCGTTCGGGTGAAAAGAGAGAGGAAAATGACGATAAACCCAAGCAATGTCGCCCCCATATTTCTCATAAATTTGCTCCATGGTGGGATGATGACGGCTGCAGAATGGACATTCAAAGTCGGAATATTCCACAACGACCACTTTTGCCTTGGTAAGATCACCACGAACATGATCAGCCGACGTTACTTCGGCCATTTTTCCTGCAACTGGAGGAGTAGTCGGCTCCACTATAGTAGGAGTGCCGGTGTTGGTTGTACCCGTACCCGCAGCAATGCCATTTACCGAACCGTAGGCAATGCCCGTAAAACTATTCAGAAGAAGAAGCAAGGCCATGCCTGAAACGAACCCGAACATGTACATGGTTTTTGGATTACCATCAAAAAAACCCTTATTGGAAGATTGTTCATTCATATCGCTTTTCATTCTAGCCGATTTTCTCCTTTTGTGCCGTGTTCCTTATCCACAGAGCCGTTGAAATGCCAATAAAGAAGAGGGGGATCGAGAAAAATTGTCCGGGAGTCAGTCCCCAAACATGCACATCGGCAATTCGCAAAAAATCTAACGCAAAACGTGCAACTCCATACCACAACGCAAAAATAATCACATACATCCCTACCGGCCGATCACGTCGCGAAAGCCAAAGAAAAAGCAATGAGAGGGAGAATGCATTAATCGCTAAATAGAGTCCCAAATCATGATGCACTTCGCCATCTGGATAGCGAACACCGAGCACAAAATCCGTGAGCGTACCTGGATGATCATGAATCAAAAAACAACCGATGCGTCCAAATACTTTACCAAAGGGTAAACCAAAAACAAGCACATCCGCATATCGCCACACATCAAGCTGATGACGCTTCAGATACCACAGTCCCGTTCCGACGCAGGCGATAAGTCCGCCAAAAACCGAAAGTCCGCCATCCCAAATTTTCACTATTTCGAGTGGTTGCGTGATGAAGTAATGAAGGTCATAAAACAGTACATGACCCAGTCGGCCACCCAGCAAACCGGCCAACATCATGTAAGGCACAATATCCCAAACGACTTTTGCATCATCGCCTCGTCGTTTGGCAAACCACGAAGCCATCGTTCCTCCCACTAAAAATCCGATGACCGCAAATAATCCCCACACCTGCAATGTCAGCGGTCCAAAAGAAAACGTTTGCCAGGTAAAATAGGGGATCACACGTTGTTACTGTATGAGCTTTTCAAAAGCCGCAGCCACCGCCAAAACTTTCTCATCATCAAAAGCCTTTCCTTGGAATTGTAAGCCGATAGGCAGTCCGTCCACTTTACCGCACGGAATAGAAATTGCCGGTAAGCCAGCAATATTCGCTGGAGCCGTAAGGACATCGGCGAGATACATCGCTAAAGGATCAGCAACTTTTTCCCCAATATTCCACGCCACCGTTGGTGCAGTCGGAGAGATGATAACGTCTACTTTTTCAAAAGCCGCATTAAATTCATTTACAAGCGCGTTACGCACTGCCAGTGCTTTTTTATAAAAGGCATCGTAATACCCTGCCGATAAGACAAAGGAACCGAGCATGATGCGACGCTTTACCTCGGGACCAAAACCCTCACTGCGCGCCGCAAGATACGATTCTTCAAGATTGCCCGGCGCACGCGTGCCGTAACGCATACCATCATACCGACCAAGATTGGAAGAAACTTCTGCAGGTTGAATGATGTAATAGACAGGCAAAGCGTAAGGCGTGAGTGGCAAAGAAAGCTGAACGATTTCCGCACCGTGTTCTTTTAATTTCGCGATCGCTTGCTCAACCGCAGCACGAACACCCGCGTCCATGCCATCAATAAAATATTCGCGCGGGACGCCGATGCGCAAATCACGAAGCACCTGCGCTCCGCTTCCACCGACCCCTTCTTTCTCCCCCTTGGAAAGGGGGAGTTCCACTTTCTCGTCCAATTTCACGCTCGTTCCATCATGCTCATCGCGTCCTTCAATAATCGACAAACACAGTGCTGCATCCTCGACCGTACGTGCAAACGGTCCAATTTGATCCAAACTCGATGCCATAGCCATAAGGCCATAGCGCGACACACGACCATAGGTTGGCTTCATACCCACCACACCGCACATGGCCGCCGGCTGACGGATACTTCCACCCGTATCAGAGGCCAGCGCAAGCGGGACAAACCCCGCTGCAACCGCTGCCGCAGAACCACCACTTGAACCCCCAGGAATCTTTTCATGATTATGAGGATTCACTGTTTTTTGCAAGCCAGAATTTTCTGTTGATCCACCCATGGCAAATTCATCCATGTTTGTTCGACCAATAATGATTGCTCCGGCAGCCTCCAGTCGCGACACAACCGTTGCCGTATACGAAGCGCGATAGTTTTGCAAAATTTTGGAAGCAGAGCTGGCAGTTTGTCCAGCAATAAGCATGTTGTCTTTAATGGCAACAGGAACACCCGCAAGTGGCAATGCTTCTTTTTCTTTTTGAGAAAGCTCATCGATGCGACGTGCAGCATCAAGCGCATGTTCATCAAACGTTTCTAAAAACGCACCGATGTTTTGATCGCGTTCTTGAATATCAGCAAGCACCGACCGTATAACATCAACAGCCGTGACTTTGCTAGACACGACCGCAACACGAATCTCGGTAATTGTTTGAGAAGAAAAATCCATATACATTATGCCCTTCCTTTTTTCGCGACTTTTACCGATGGTACTTGGAGTGCAGTTCCCATTCGCTCTGGAAAAGCAGCAAGTACTGCATCATGTTCCTTATTATCAGCCACGATGTCATCAGCACGAAAAACATTCGTAACATCGGTGATGTAAGCCTTGGGATCAACACTTGACGTATCAACTTCTTGCAGTTTTGCCACGTAATCAATAATCGATGGAAGTTGTAATTCCATCATGGCGCGCTCGGCATCGGTTAATTGGAGCTTGGAGAGTTTTTCGAGTCTGGGGATGTCGATGTGCATAGTGATTAGTCGGTTAAAACGGTTAACCGGTTAAACGTCTTTATCGCCTTAACCGCTCTATCCTACCATTTCACTTCAACATTTTCAAAAAGGCCTGCTCATCCAGAATAGTCACCCCAAGTTCACGTGCCTTCTCGGCTTTTGAACCAGGATTATCGCCAACTACAACATAATTCGTCTTCTTACTTACCGATTCGGAAACTGATCCACCAAGAAGCCGGATCTTATCCTTCGCCTCTTCCCTGCCCAGAGAGGAGAGCGTTCCAGTCACCACAAATGTTTGACCAGCTAGAATACGCTTCACGGCCTTAGCATGCTTAATTGTCACATCTGCTTCACGATAGGCACCAAGAAGCTTTTTCGCTTCGAGAGAAGAAAAGAATTCCGCGATGGAAGCAGCAACCGTCGGTCCAATGTCAGGAACGCTCTCCAATTCCTCCTTCGAGGCCGCCGCAAGCTTATCAATCGTGCCAAATGCGAGCGATAGAGTGAAGGCAGTTTCCGTACCTACATGATGAATACCTAATGCAACAATAAAGTCCTCAAGATCAATGATCTTACGAGAAGCAATTTCATCAACAAGTTTTTGTGCCGAGATCTCAGCAAAGCCTTCGACGGTGAGCAGATCATCCTTGGTCAACGTAAAGATATCAGAAGCGATCTTTACCAGTCCTGCACTCAGCAATTTTTCTACAATGCGATCACCAAGTCCATCAATCGCAAAAGCACGTGCTGCATGTAAAATACGCTCGCGCTCCATGGCGTAACACGAACGATTGGTACAAATCAACGCAACTTCATCAGGACGACGCTCAACCACAGAACCACACACCGGACATTTTTTAGGAAAAGCGATGAGCTGTTCTGCTCCTGTGCGTAATTCGGTAAGAACTTTAATAATTTTTGGAATGATGTCCCCTGCCTTGGTCAGAATAACCGTATCACCGACGCGAATACCTAAGCGATCAATTTCATCGGCATTATGTAATGTTGCATGGGTGACGGTTGTGCCGGCCACAAAGGTTGGTTCAACATTTGCCACGGGCGTCAATGCTCCGGTACGACCAACAAACCAATCAACGGATACAATCCGGGTGGTTGCTTCTTCGGGAGGAAATTTCCAGGCAATTAAACCCCGCGGGGTCTTCCCTACCACACCAAAACTTTCAAAAAGCCGCGTCTCATTTACCCGAACGACAACGCCATCAATCCAAAAGTTCAATTGCCCACGCTTCACACCCATGTCTTCATAAAATCTTTTCACTTCTTCGAGTGTTTGTGCGAAAAATCCCGGTGAAACTTTAAAGCCCAGAAGCGACACCAGTTCAACTCCAGCGGCATGCGTAGGCAACGATATTCCATCCTCAATACGCCAGGCAAAGAAAGAAAGTGGCCGTGCAGCTGCAATCGCCGGGTCGAGTTGACGAATACTGCCGGCGGCAAGATTACGCGGATTGGCAAAAGGCTCTTCATCACGCGCCTTACGCTCAAGATTCAATCGCTCAAAAGCATCTTTCGGTATAAAAATTTCACCTCGAATTTCTAATCGCTCCTGCAAATGTTTCAGAATATCTTTCGGTTGCTCGGCAATATGCCACTTCTTACACCATGCTTTAAGCTCATCCACATTTGGCGTGCGCAATATCAGTGGCACCGCATCAATCGTTCGCACATTATGCGTGACATTTTCGCCAATCATTCCATCACCTCGCGTCGCCGCCGTCACCAATTTTCCTTCATTGTAGATTAACGATACCGCCAAACCATCAATTTTCAACATCGCGTGCCATGTCGGCGACACTCCCTCATTCAGACGAGCAAGCCGCTCAGACCATTCCTGTAATTCTGCAAGAGAAAAGGCGTCTTCCATGGAAAGCATGGGATGCTGATGGCGAACTTTTTCAAACTTTTCTAACGCAACACCGGCAACGCGTTGCGTGGGAGAATTGGGATTATGAAATTGGGGGAATTGCTGTTCAAGCTCGTACAATTCGTGCTTGAGCGAATCAAGCGCAGCTTCGGAAATGTCGAGTTGATCAAGGACGTGATATTGATAACGGTAATGATCAATCAGCTCACGAAGCTTTTCAATACGAGTTTGAACGTCTTTATCTTTAGAAGAAGGCACAGAAGAGAATCTTACTATCACACAAACCATCCCAAATACCATGCTACTGCCTGCTCACCAAAAAGTAACGCCGTAAAAATTGCCACCACCATAAAGGTACCAAACGGCACATGATCAGCAAGATTGGCGCGACGGAAAAATAAGAGATATAAGCCCACAAGAGCGCCGAGCATGTAAGAAAGCAAAAGCGCAAACACCCCTACTGCCGGTCCGAGGAGTGCACCCATCAACATTCCTACACGTACATCCCCTCCGCCAACCCACCGCCCTCGCGAAGCAATAGTTTGAAAGGCGAAGAAACTCCCTAAAAGAAAAAGTCCGAAGGCAATCATGAGTGCATCCATGCCCAGCATGACATTAAAAAGAATAGCGATGATCAGTGCAGGAATACTGAGCTGATCGGGAATGACCGAGGCTTTGGCATCAAAAACAAAAATAAAGACAAGTGCTAAACCAACAAAGGCATCTCGACAAAAAAGCAGCAGATATTCGTCGGGCGTAACAAACGAAGGAATGTAGACGCCGTACATGACGCGCACAGCGAGCAAAGCAAACCAACAGGCAGTAAAAATTTCCGCAAGCACATAGTGCCAAGGAATAACTGCTCGACACCGACGACACTGCCCTTTCATGCGCACGTAGCCTACAATCGGCATGAGATCAGCGACGGCCACCGGATGTGCACACACCGCACACGTTCGCCGGACGGTTAAAGCCAAACCTTCGGGTGAACGCATTAAAAATGCATTCACGAGTGCGGCGGCGGCCAAACCAACCAGCGCCGCCACGATGATGATACTTACTTCAACGAACATACTTACTCGGTTGTCGTTTCTTCGTCAGTTACATCCTCTCCTGCGTAGACAGAACACGCACCGGCAACAAAACCATTTTCGGTTAAACAATTTAAGCCTTTATCCAATCCCAGCGCACTATTTTCCTGTTCTAGTTCAAATTGCACGCGATAACTTTCCCCATCGGTGGTGTAGCAATACGCATTCTCATTTCCGCTACAAGATGATAATTTCTTTAAACCCGCAGCAGGAGTTGCGAATACTACTTCAAGATACGGCAAATCGGTCGCATCACTTGCACAAGGAGCGCTAAAGCCCTCCTTCGACAAACAGGCTGTGGTAGTTTGACCAAGCGCTAATGCCGATCCATCTTCGTTACCCACAGGATACGTACCGTTTTCCAAAAAGAACAAGTCAAGTCCAATTTGCAAATCGCGTACGTGCGCAATACGCGTCACGTCGCGCAACTGTGAACGTGCGGACAAAATAAGGAATCCAGAGATTACTCCCAGAATTCCGATCACCAGCCCAATGGCAAGCATTTCTGATTTTTGCATAGAATAATTTACGGTAACAAATTCCCCGCTATCCGCACTATGTCTTGCGACGACTGATGACCAATAAGAATAATAGTCTCAGCTCCTGCAGATAGGATAGCATGAACTTGAGCTGCTGAAGGATGTTCAGCTAAAACGATGATGCGACTTTTAAGAAGCGTTGGTAATGTCTTCCAGCGTCGCAGTGTTTCTTCCACATCGTCAACCACTCGAGCGTCGAGCAAAACGATGTGCGGACGAAAGCGAACTGCGCGTCGTTCGGCATCTTCTTGATGGAGTGCCTCTTGTGTTTGCCATCCCTCGGCTTCAAAGCGACGCACTGCTGCAGCGCGCAAAACCGCATCTTGGCAAACAAGTAAAACACTCGGTTCGCGACGCGTCATACCCGATCACTCTTAGCAATGCGTAATGCCAATCCCGCAGCCACCGCTAAACGTGGTCCCACCTCTTCAAGAACAGCCTGAGCATCGGGCGGCGTGGCAATCCACGACCACGGATTACCCACATAGACATTCACTCCCAAAACGCTTGTTAAATACGGATCAAGTCCTGGCAAATGCGCCGAGCCGCCGGTTACTAAAATCTTCTCAACGCCTCCCTGCTCCGCTGATTGTTGACTATACAATTCAAGCGCATACCGCATTTCATGCACGATTGGCTTCATCGCTTCCTCAAGCGGTTTTGGCATAGCATCACCCGAAAACGCCAAATCACGTTTTACCTTCTCGGCCTCACCCACAGTCAATCCCATACCGGCAGCCAACGCTTGCGTAATACTTTCGCCACCTGCCTTTATTCCTCGAGTCAAAAACGGCACGCCATGATCAACAATCGTCACGTTCGTTCGCTTGCCACCAATATCCACAATCATCACGCGCGAAGGATCATCGCCAACTAATGCACGTGACATCGCAAATACTTCCGTCTCTAACGAGACAAGCTCGATATTCGCTTGGGCAAACAGATCAATATATTTTTGAATAAGTGTTTTGGGAGCGCCCGTTAACAACACGCGCATGAACTTTGCTTTCTTTTCTGCAGGAGCCGAATCGGTGGTTGCAGCCGGTGTTTGAGGGTTTTCGGCAGGCAATAAATCTTTATCTAAAATAGTGGAATCAAGAACCATCTCTTCAATGGGAAGTGGGAAAAACTTTTTTGCCTGGGCTTCAATCGCCGGACGAATATCATCACTGCGTTTTTGTGGCACCGGAATACTCACAATCGTATGAAACACTTCGGAAGCCGGAAGTGCCGCTACACCCTTTTTTGCTTTCACCCCTGCTTCAGTAAATATGCGTTTAAGAATAGCGACCGCTTTGGGAATATCGGCCAAAAATCCCGATTCAGCACTCAGGCTCTTTTCGGCAAACTCGGAATAACCGTAAGTTGTTAATCGCGGCTTACCCTTTTCTAAAGTGACCTCAACAACTTTCATACCCAAGGTGCCGATATCAATGCCAAGCAAACCATCGAACACGGGTTCTTGCTCTTTTTTCTTCCCTCCAAAAAGTGACATATAGAGGAAGTATAGCAAAGAAAATGCGAAATCCGAAGTATGAAATGCAACCACCTGCACGAAAGGCTTCGATGGCTCTCGAAAACTTTAGCGAAGGGTCAAAAGACGAAATTCAAAAAAGTGTTTGAGAGATGAAAAAAATCCGTACATGACGTACGGATTTTTTATGACCGCCCTTTCGTTCTCATGATACATGAGCATGAAAGGGCGGTAGGCGACTCAGCAGAACTGAGTCGCCCGAGACGTGCCTTCCGTGACGCTCAGGGCGCGCTGCGGAAGGGCACGTAGGCGAGGCGGGTTCCCTCGGCGCCAGCCTCGAGGTCAGCGCGGATCGGCTCGGGGTCCGCAACACCCAGGCTCTTGCTGCGCGGATCGGAAGCCGAGGCTACGGCCAAGGTGACCAGGGTGCGACCCTCGCCCTCGCGTGAAGCGCGGGCGATGACGTACTCCAAGCTCATTCGGTCGAGGGCCTTAGGCGAGAGGACAAAGTAGAGGTCCTCCTGCCCGTAGGGAGCCTTGACGATGATGGGGGCGGCGGAACTTCCGACGGAGAATTTTCCGTCATTCGTCCACCCACCTTCCTTGAGCATGCCGATCTCCCCCCGCCGATTGACGTTGACGGCGTGGGCGTAACCCGCCTCGCCGCCATCGATCTCGAACCAGAACTTGTCTCCGGACCGGAAGGTTCCGGCCTCGCGAGGCCCGTCTGCGGTCTGGATGACCACCTCAAGCTGCGAGACGACGGCCTGGTCAGTGAGGCTCAAGCACTTTTCGCCAACAGCTTTGGTCCCTGAGGGGCAGGCAGAGGCCGAGCTCCCCGTGATGCTGAGGGCGACGAGCAGGGCGGTCAAAGCAGTAGCGAAACGCATGCGATCTCCTGAAGAAGGCCAAAGGCCGGGTGAGAAGTGAGATAGATTCCCCGATTATCATCAATTTCTGACAAAAACGGGGGAAGCTATCTCTGCATTTCAACAAACAATAATAGCAAAGAAATGGCTTTTTTACAAATACAATGGTGGATCGTTTGGCATTATAAAAAGAAACAATCTTATTCGCTAATATTAAACAATATTCTCTTTTGATCGCAAAACGAAAAACAAGCTTGGAAAAAGCCTGTTTTTGGTGAATTTGAATGTAATGAATGGATCTCGAGATCCTTCGGAGTCACTTGCAAGCACGACTCCTCAGGATGACACAACCTCCTTATCCCTTCTTAAATGTCACTTTAAACGCTGGTACCCATTTGGTATTAAAATCATCCACGATTTCGACCGGCTCGCCGGAGACGTACATGGTTAACGCAATGTCAGAAATGAGTTCGTGATCGGTTTTGATGTCGAGATTCAGTTCTTCGAGCTTAGCTTTATCCATTTCGCGAGAAAGAATTTCGTTTTCAATAGATTTTTTCTCGGCCTTTAACTTTGTGATTTCTTCAATAAGTTCTTGATAGCGATCATGGGTACGTAGCGCATCTTGAAAAGAGGTTTTCAGATCTTTTCGTTCGGCCTTCTTGAGTTTTAAACGAGTATAGATTTCATGGAGAGATTGCATAGCTGCACGATGATAACACGACGAAGAGATTTATGTATCCACATCCTACTTCTTCTTAAACATGTTCATCGCTTGCGACATCAATTTTGGCGCGGCAGCTAAAAATGCACGTGCGGTTGCAGCTTGATCGAGGACCTTAAAAAGATTGTAAACAACCTCACGTGCAACATCTTCTCGCATGGTGCTAAACAAGCGGAATGATTCTTTTTTGTATTCAACAAGCGGATCGCGTTGCGCATAGCCTTGCAACCCAATCGTACGGCGCAAATAGGTCATGTCATCAAGATGGCGCATCCAGGCTGCATCCATTGCGCGCAAAAGCATCGTACGTTCAATATTTTTCACAATATCTGCATCAGCAATCTTTTCCTGCGCCTTCACAAAACGCTCATTCACTATTTTAATCATGTCTTCGATAACCGCAGTGCGCTGCATAAGAAGCTTCTCTTTATCAAGTGAAAGCTCAACAAGATGGCCACGCAATGATGCGCCTTCTTCTTCGGTTAATGGCGTAATAGTGTTGAGGTTTTCCAAAATTTCTTTTGGATCCCAATCACTTTTCTTTTCGGCATCAGTAAAAGCTGCAGGGACATCGGTTGTATCTTTTGAGGTGTGCAAAAAGACGATGCGTTCAATTTCGCTTTCAATCATGCGTACCACCTCGTCATGTGCATCAGCGCGCTCGCCAGTCACCAACCCATGGCGCTCGGCATAAATCGCCATACGATGTTTATTCAGCACATCGTCGTACTGCAACACATGTTTACGGGTATCAAAATGATGCCCTTCAACACGTTGCTGCGCTTTCTCGAGCGATCGAGTTACCATCTTGCTTTCAATCGGCATGTCGTCTTCGATGCCGAGCGTATTCATCATGCTTTTCACGCGATCGGAACCGAAGATGCGCATCAAATCATCATCAAGCGACACAAAGAATTGCGTTGAACCCGGATCACCCTGACGACCCGCACGACCACGCAACTGATTATCAATACGACGACTTTCATGACGCTCGGTACCAATAACATGCAAACCGCCCAACGCACGAACTTCTTCGGCTTCCTTCGCGTCGGGTGGATTACCACCAAGCAAAATATCCACACCACGACCGGCCATGTTGGTGGCAATGGTGACCGCGCCTTTGCGACCTGCTTGCGCAATAATTTCTGCTTCTTGTTCGTGATTCTTCGCGTTCAACATCTTGTGCGGAATGCCAGCTGCCATCAGTGCCTGTGAAAGTAATTGGTTTTTTTCAATCGAGACCGTACCAATCAACACCGGCTGACCTTTTTCATGTCGTTCTTTCACTTCACGTGCAACGGCAATCCACTTCCCTTTTTCGTTTTTAAAAACACGATCTGGTAAATCTTTCCGTTGATTATCCCGATGGGTAGGGATTTGTAGAACATCAAGATGATAAATTTTTGAAAATTCTTCGGCTTCGGTAACGGCCGTACCCGTCATACCCGCAAGCTTTTTATATAAGCGGAAATAATTTTGAAAGGTGATGGTTGCCAACGTCTTACTTTCGCGTTGAATCTTCACACCTTCCTTGGCTTCGATTGCTTGATGCAAACCTTCCGAGTAGCGTCGGCCCTCCATCAAGCGTCCGGTAAATTCATCAACAATCATCACCTCTCCATTACGCACCACATATTCACGATCGATTTTAAAAAGTGCCTGCGCTCGCAATGCCTGTTCGGCATGATGCACGTTTTGCAATCCTGAATCATACAAGTTCGCAACGCCGAGCAACTTCTCCACCTTTTGCAAACCTGGTTCAGTATAGGTTGCCGTTTTCAATTTTTCATCAACATTATAATCTTCACCCTCAACTAAATTTTTGGCGATGTCCGCAAAGGTGTAATACAAATCTGCGGATTCTTCGGCAGGAGCAGAAATGATCAGCGGTGTACGTGCTTCATCAATCAAAATCGAGTCGACTTCGTCAACGATGGCATAATGCAAACCGCGCTGCACCATGTGATCAGCCGTTTGCGCCATGTTGTCACGCAAATAATCAAAACCAAATTCATTATTTGTTCCATACGTAATATCAGCCGCGTACGCTTCTTTGCGAGATGATGGGCGTAAAAAGTCTGTGTGAACCTTAAAGCCACTCTTTGCCGCATCTTCCTGTTTTTGTTCTTCGGATTGCTCTTGCGAAGGACGAAATGACTCATCAAACAAATACCCGCTTTCGTGCTGAATGCAACCAACAGATAAACCAAGAAAACGAAAAACTCTTCCCATCCACGCTGCATCACGCTTGGCAAGATAATCGTTTACCGTAATAACATGCGTTCCCTTTCCTTCTAAAGCATTCAAATAAATTGCCGTTGTACTTGTCAGCGTTTTTCCTTCACCGGTTCGCATCTCGGCAATATTTCCTTGATGCAAGGCAATACCACCCAAAAGTTGCACATCATAATGTCGCTGACCAAGCGTTCGTTTTGCTGCTTCACGACAAACGGCAAAGGCCTCGGACAAAAGATCGTCGAGTTTTTCATCCTTTGCGAGCCGATCTTTAAACTCCTGTGTTTTAGCCTTAAGTAACTCGTCGGAAAGGGCTGAAATCGAGGGTTCCAGAGCATTTATTTTTTCAACATGCTTTTTGAGCGTACCCAGCACACGCGCATTCGGATCAAACAAACGGGCAAAAATCGACATAAGAAAGAAAAGAAAAATTCCAGAGAATTGTGCCTGAAAACAGGCCTAAAAACAAGAAAGGGTTGTAATTTAGCCGAAAATGTGGTATTTTGAATGGTTACTGGTGTGTGAAAGCCTAATCATCGTGAGGTACAAATGAATTTCGAAGCAATGGCCGTGATTGCCGCGTTCGTCTCTCTTCTCTTCCTCCTCGGCTACATAGCGTCCGAAAACCGCTCCCGCGCGGAGTTCCTGCAGATGGAGGGGGATCTGCTGCGGAACATCATCTTCAGCGGCATCATGACCGCCCAGGAAGGCGAGGCGAAGAGGATGCTGATCAACGGCCTCCTCGACAACCTCAAGATGTACCAGCACGAGCACGCGTTCCAGATCGTGCTCATGCTCCTGGCCAGGGGGAAGATGAAGTTCTTGGACCTGCGCACCTCCGGAATCGGCGAGCAGCAGGAAGACGGGTTCCGAAGCGCTCTGGTCAACATGTCAGAGGTAAAGTCCTGGGAGAAGACTTTCGCCTTTCCCAAATCCGCCAACGCCGAGTTCAACATGGAAAATGTGAGAGTCCTTCTGTGCTTCATGCACAGAGGAATCACCCTTCAAGATCTCGTTCGTCTTCCATAGACGACCCGCGCCACGTCGGGGTCGTCTCGAACGCCACCTTCCCTCGCGGGGCGGGTGGCGTTTACGGTTTTAAGGGCTATGGGGGTTGTATCTAATGGCAGATGTGGTACTTTACATCGTTACTCACAACCACACAGGAGATGAACATGAACGGGTTTTTCATCGTCGCCAGCATCGCCGGCGCGATCGCCATCACGCTGTTCGTACTCAGCAGCATTCAGGAGAGTGCTCGACGCCAGGAGCGAGTGGAAGTTCTGGAGATGAAGGCGGCCGCATTCCAAAGCATCATCTTCGACCTCGTCGTGGCCATGAAGGACAACTTCGAAATCAAGATGAGGCTTGTCGCCGTCCTCTTGGACGACATCAAGATGCACAGGGATGAGCACTTGATCATGATCGTGATCAAGCTCATTGCCAAAGGGCACATCAGCTTCTCGGACCTGCGAACCGCTGGCATCGGCGGCGCGGAGTTCGAGGACCTCTTCCGCAAGGCACTGGCCAGCATGCCGAAAGAGGTGCAGACGTGGAAGCAGTTCTTCGTCGGCCTCGCGCCCAACGTGGAGAACGTCGAGAAGTATGACCTGCCCAACGTCAGCAGGCTCCTGAGCCTTGTGGACGGCACGGGAAACCTCGACTTCCTCTGATCTTCACGACTAGAGTCGTCTCGAACGTCACCCTTCGCATTGGGTGGCGTTTACGGTTTAAGGGGTGCTGAGGTTGCTTTTTTCAAGGAAATGTGCAATAATAGAGACCGTTTCACACTGCAATTCGGAGGAGATCTGAAGTGAACCTGGAACAAATCACCTACATCGTGATTCCCGTTGCGAGTCTTGTCGCAGCAGTGTGGATGATGGCCAAACAGCCATCTCCGCGCCGCGACAGTGCGACGGTGGGAGAGTGGCGCAGGCCACCCACCACGATCGTCTACGAGACGACATGCGACGAATGTGGCTCGGAAGCCGACAACTAGACGACTCGCCACACGCGAATCATCTCGAACGCCACCCTTCGCAAGGGGTGGCGTTTAACATTGGAAATGCGAATTCAAAAAGGAAGTGACTCCTTCATTCAGCTCGCGCTCACTAAACGTCGCGCCACGTTGTCGATACCCCCCGCCCCCATAACTAAAACCACATCGTCAGCACGAACATGTTCACGAACAAGATGTTCGGCTTCATGAAGATTCGCCGCATACATTCCTTCTTTCGGCGCGTTTGATGAATTCATGATCGCATCCAGCAACATCTTACTATTTACCTCGTGTGCATCTTCCATGCGACCGGCAACACCGTAAATTTCGGACAAAATCAACACGTCAGCTCCTTGAAAAGAAACAGCAAAATCATCGAACAATTCTTTCGTGCGATTGTGCTGATGCGGCTCAAAAACGGCAACAATACGACGCCCGGGAAAAAATTCTTTTGCTGCAGCGATGGTTCCGCGGATTGCCGTCGGATGATGGGCGTAGTCAGAAATAATCTCTACATCTCCTTTTTCATCCTTGTGCATGATCTGATACTTACCCACGCGTTCAAACCGTCGCCAAATACCCGAGAACTCGGCAAGTGTTTTTTGCATTACTTCCCACTCAACGCCATATTCTTCGGCAACAGCAATTGCACCAAGTGCATTCATCATGTTGAATTCGCCAGGAACTGCGAGCGTGAGTGTTCCGAGTGTTTTTGAAACAATAGGAATGCGACCGGTTTTTAATGCAAGCGATTGCTTCCCTGCGCTTGTGTGCCGCTTTGCACGCTTTACATATTCTCCGAATAAACGAACCTCTGCCCGCTCGTGACCACAGGCAACCAGCTGATCGGGATAGAGCGCATTTTGCAAAATCAATGTCGATGTTTGCTCGCACAATTGATGAAACGCCTTCTTGATGTCATCAAGATCTTTATAAATTTCGAGGTGATCTTCTTCGATGTTGGTGATGAGTGTAGTTTCGGGATGCAGTTTGAGCATCTTGCGTTTATATTCATCGCCTTCAACGATGAGAATATCGCTTTTGCCGATACGAATATTTCCCAATTCCCATCCTGGCACGATCGAACCCACAAACACCGTCGGATCAAGCCCTGCGGTTTCAAAAATCTTCCCCACTATTGCGGTTGTCGTCGATTTCCCATTTGTTCCGGTAATGCAAATGGTCCGATACGATTTCGATAGCTCGCCCAAAAAATCAAAATGCCCGAGCTGCTTGATACCGCGACGTGTGGCTTCGACACGTTCGGGTGCAGTTTCCGAAACTGCTTCAGAATAAATTACCAAATCACAATCCTGCGCCAGCCAAGATGCATCCGACGGGCCGATATGCACTTCGATACCGCGAGCAACGAGATCATCGGTTACTCGTGATGAGACCAGATCTGATCCGCTAACCGTTTTGCCTTGAGCTTGTAAAAATTTTGCAACCGCGGAGATACCAATACCGCCAACACCTAAACAGTGCACGATGTGAAAAGAAGAAAAAGCTTGCACACGAAAACTATCGATCCTTATAATCAGTTAACTGACGCTTGAGCTCATCCTTCGCCAGATCAATGGCCGCGTATAAATCATCGGTCACTCGCTCGGCACGCAAATGCGCACCAGGAATGGTGAGATTAAACTTCGCTTCCCAGATATTGCCCTTTTGCTGGCCATTCGTGGTTTTACCTACTTCAACGACGGCATCACACGGAGAATAGTGTTCGCACATACGCGCTAAACTTCCTATCTTTTCCTCGACATACCGTTTAATGGCATCAGTGAGCTCGATGTTCACTCCTCGGATTTCGGTTATACGAAGCATATACTTGCACTATAAGATGATAAAGAAAATTTTGAAAGGAAGATTTTCACAACGGTCTTACAAACCAAGAAACTGTACCTCTTCTTGCAATTGTACACCGTAGACATCTCGTGCTCGCGATTTAATGCGACTAATGAGTTCGGCGATATCTTTTGCCGTGGCATGACCTTTATTGAGAAGGAAATTCCCATGCACCTCCGAGACCTGCGCATCACCTACCTGCAAACCTTTTAAGCCGAGTTGTTCAATGATCCATCCGGCAGCAATGCGATGGTTAGCAAGCATGAGCGCAGGAATTTGTGCATCCGCCTCAATCTGTCGTATATCCGTTTCATCCGTAAACTCAAAATTCTTAAACATACACCCCGCCGAGGATGATCCAAGAGGTTGCGATGCTTTGCGTGAAGAAAGATATGAGTCCAGAAGCGCTTTTTCTTCAACCGCATCACCGTTTTCCAATTTCAATGTTGCCGATAAAATCACATCACCCGTGTGAGCAGGATCTTTAAAGATGGAGTGACGGTACGAGAAATGCAGCTCGGTTGCAGGAATATCCATCACCTCCCCATCGCGAAGCACACGAACACTCACCACCGAATCCTTCATCTCTCCTCCAAAACATCCCGCATTGCCACGCACTGCGCCACCGATGGTTCCCGGCAATGATATCGCCCACGTAAATCCTTTCAATCCTGCTTCAGCCGTCTTTCGTGCAACGAGCGCGGAGATCACCCCCGCTTCAGCGATAACTTTCGTACCTTCAATTTTCAGTTCACGATTCGCCACTTTAATCACCAATCCGTTCCAACCTTCATCAGATGCAATCGTGTTTGATCCACCACCAAGAATGAAATACGGCACTTCGTACTGCTTTGCCAATTGCACCGCATCGATGATGTCTTGCGCATTTTTCGCTTCAACAAAATAGCGAACTGGTCCGCCGATGCGGATGTTTACATGTTTGGCAAGAGATTCGTGTTCAGTGAACTGCCCACCAAATCGTTCGTGCATATCGTGAATGAACATATCTATCTTTTCTTCTTTGATCGCTTTTGCAAGCATTGAGCGATTTGTTCAACCGTCAGCGCTTCAACCACAACGCGTACGGCAAATTTTTCAATCTCTCCTCTTTTACAATGAAGAAGGTGTCCATTGATATCTAAAAATGTACCGGCAGCAGTAATGCCAGAACGTTTATTTCCATCAAGAAAGGGGTGATTCATGATGATACTCCGCGCATAAGCTGCAGCTTTGACAAAAGCAGTTTGATATAAATCTTGACCAAAAGCTTGTTGCTTTGGCAATTCTGCTGCAGACGCAAGCGCATGATGATCACGAATACCATCCAAACCACCCGTTTCTTGAATAATGAATCCATGGATCACGACTAAGTCTTCTTTTGTAAGATAAACAAAAGACATGTTATTTATCCTTTAAGGCTTTCAGATCGGCTTTATACTTTTTAATAAAACGCAAAGCAGCTTCTCCGACCTGTTCTTTCTTTTCTTTTTTCTTCGTTCTTGCTCGAGAAATAAAAATGCCTCCTCGACCTCGAAGAGATACGTACTCCATTTCTAAGGCGGTGCCTTCTTCAATGACGCATTTTTTAAGAAATGGTTGCGGAAGGGTATTCCCCACAGATGCTCCAATGCGTATTGCTTTTCGATGAATGATCATATACTTGAATTATAACAGTATTATAATCTGGGGACAAGGGTTTGGGAAAAATATCGGCATGATCTACCATATCGTCATCTATGTACAATCTCATCGCTCAAAAAGATCCGGCTATTGCGAATGCACTTTTAGCCGAGGTGCAGCGCCAACATGAAGGACTCGAAATGATTCCTTCGGAAAACTTTGTGTCGCCCGCAGTACTTGAGGCTCTTGGATCAGTCGCAACAAACAAATATTCGGAAGGATATCCCGGAAAAAGATACTACGGAGGGAATCAGCACATGGATGTTATTGAGCAACTAGCTATTGATCGTGCTAAGCAACTTTTTGGTGCCGATCACGCCAACGTGCAGCCACATTCGGGTGCTCCCGCCAACATCGCCGTCTACCAAGCCTGGCTCGAGCCGGGTGACACGGTACTTGGCATGAAACTCGATCATGGTGGTCATCTTACCCACGGACACCCCATCACAAGCAGCGCCAAAATATACAACTTCGTACGCTATGGCATGAAAGATGTAGAAACGGGTGAAATTGATTTTGATGAAATGCGCGAGGTCGCCAAAAAGGAAAAACCGAAAATCATTCTTGCGGGATTTAGCGGTTATCCACGCAACTTGGATTATGCAAAGTTTGCCGAAATTGCAAACGAGGTTGGTGCACTCCTCATGGCAGATGTTGCGCACATCGCAGGACTCATCGCAGGGAAAGTCCTTCCTAATCCGTTTGACTACGGATTTCATATCGTTACGACCACGACACACAAAACGCTCCGCGGTCCACGTGGAGGCATGATTTTAAGCAAAGGCGTTGTCAGCAATCCCTTAAAAGCTCCGGAAAAAACCGTCGAGAATATTCCCACGCTTATCGACCGACAAGTTTTCCCTGGTTTTCAAGGAGGACCACACATGCATTCGATTGCCGCAAAAGCGATCTGTTTTCACGAGGCATCCCAACCAAGCTTCAAAGTTTATGGTGAACGTGTTCTTGCAAATGCAAAGGCGCTTGCCGACGCACTCATGAAACGCGGATATAAACTTATTACCAACGGCACCGACAATCACTTGTTGCAAATCGACATGGTCCAAAGTCGCAACATGGACGGTCGTGCAGCCCAAACGATTCTCGATTCCATCAGTCTTACTGCCAACTGCAATAGCATTGCTAACGACACACTTCCCCCCTATCGTCCCAGCGGTTTGCGCATGGGAACACCGGCTATTACCACGCGCGGATTGATGCCTGCAGACATGGAACAAATTGCGCAATGGATGGACACTGCCCTTTTACAAAAAGATGACACGGCAACGATTGAGCGCATTAAAAATGAAATTCATGAATTCATGAATGATCGTCCATTGTTTGCCAAGGAGTGGGAAAGCTAAAAAAGAAGAATGCTACTGTTAAAGAGGCAGAAACTGGCCAAAAAGCCAGTTTTCTGTTATGATTTTTGGTCTAGTCTTAGACCCCCACTGTGATGGTGGGGCCCTTCTCGGGAAAACCGTTTTTTCAACAATTCTGAAGGAGATCGCCATGCAATGCAAGACGCTCGTCATCTGGTGGCTCATAAACGGAAAAAAGCCAAAGCTCCTGGAGGAAGAGGACAAGATCATCAAGAACCTCGAGCCGCTGGTGAAGAGGCTCTTCCCCGGCATCAACTACTTCTCCGTGACGGGCTTCGACGCGGTGATGCGTACCCTCGTCGTTCCCGCCCTCAAGAAGCAGTTCGTGGACCTCATCAACCTCCCGGAAGAGGAGATCGCCGCCGAGCAGATGAGCGAGGTCGCCGAAGTCCTTCCCTCGAAAGGGTACGAGTGGCAGGACGACCCCGCCTGGCAGGTCAGGTTCCAGGAGTTGCTGGCCGCCTGAGAGTCCAGCTACTCAACAACTTGCCGCCCACCACGAGCCGCTCACTGGCTCACCTCGGTGGGCGGCTTCGTGTTTTAAAACGATTCTTCATCTAACTCACTGTCCCGACTGGCCTACTGGCCTTCTTTTTGCTATCCTCTCCCCATTATGACGGAAATCCTCAATGGAACCGTGCTGGCAAAAGCCATCCGTGAAAAAGCCAAACAGCGACTCGAGAACGTCGAGCACCCGCCAGGACTCGCGGTTCTTTTAGCGGGAGACAACTCTGCTTCGCATTTGTACGTTCGCCTGAAAGAAGAGGCGGCGCGTGAAGTAGGCATTTACGTAGAAAAGCATGTTTTTGGCGAAGACGCGAAAACGCGCACGTTGCAAGAGAAAATTCGTGTTTTAAATAAACGCCCGGATATCAACGGAATCCTCGTGCAGCTTCCTCTGCCAGTGGGGATTGATACTGACAAAGTCATTAACACCATCGATCCCAAAAAAGATATCGATGGTTTTCATCCCGAAAATCGTAAAGCTTTACTTGCCAATACTCCGCTTTTAGTTCCACCCGTATCACTTGCGATCATGCGATTGATTCAAGCAACGCGACAACCACTCAAAAATAAAACGGCAGTCATCTTAGGTAATAGTGAAATCTTTGCCGAACCGCTGATGGAACTTTTGCGTGATGCCGGAGTCAGTAACGCATCATTTATTACACGAGATACACCTGGCTATAACGATATCTGTCGTGTTGCCGACATTGTTATCGTGGCCGTTGGACAGGCAGGATTTTTAACAAGAAGCATGATCAAAGATTCCGCTATTGTGATTGATGTCGGAACAAATAAAACTACGGAAGGAAAAGTTATTGGCGATGCCTCGCCCGACCTCGAAGGTCACGCAGGATTTTTGAGCAAAGTTCCTGGTGGCGTCGGACCACTTACGGTTGCCTATCTTTTAATGAATGCCATCAAGGCAAAAGAGGTGCAGGGACGGGAATGAAATCCAAAAAAACAGCAAAGCTCGAAAAACAATTCTCTGAAAACGAGAGTTGTTTTATTATCAAACGTTTGTTAAGGTCTTTCGGCGTCACGAAAAAACAACCCATTCCAAAGTCGCAGGAGCGACATGAGGGAAAAATGTCTGAACAAGGAAGAACGTTTCTCACCCCGGACACGCTCCCGCTACCGTGGGAGCTCGACGAGGGCGTGCTTGGTCTGCTGTCCGTCGACCCAAACGCTCCGCGAGGCTATGCGAAACTGTCGCGCGCGGAGCGCATGTTCCTCGAAGGCGCCCGACTGACGATCGGGCAGTACGAACGGGAAGATCTGCTACGAGACGGAAAGAGTGCCGGTGCACATCTGCGAGAACTGCCTCATCTCATTGATCGCAACTGGCTACGCAAGGAAAGGTACCTCGCCTTCCTGGCAACCCTCCGCCTGCTCGACGCCTACGCGAAGTACTGTGCGTGGGCCAAGGGCTTCAAGGAGAACGGAGAAAATCCGGCCACTCTGCTCGATGGCGTCCTCCTCCCTTACAACGGAGGCATATCGGTGCTCTTCCAACGGGGAGTACTCCGGCTCGAAGTACATGGTTCGGGACTGCGACTCTACCGTAAAGGAACGGTGCGGTGGAAAAAAATAACCGTCTCACTTTCCGAGATGCCACTGCAAGAAGACGCAAGCTACGATGCGTTCCGCGAGGATCCGCTCAGCTGCATCGCACTTCACCATGGTAGACGTACATTCGGAAGCATCAAGGCCAACGGAGAGACGAGGCACTGCGGTGGAATCCTGTACCATCGGGATCAGGAACTCGCAACGGCTCTGGAGATAGGAGATGGACGGAGTGTCGACAGAGATGCTGCCACGTGGCTGCATCGTGTGTACGAGCTCCCGGAGCCGAAACTGATCGAGACTATCCTGAACCGAGTCATCGGAGTGGTGCAGCAAGAAGCATGCCAGGACTGGCCACGGATCTCGATCCGCATCACCGACGAGTTCAAAATTTTCACCGCGGGGCGGTGATCGGTACACGTACGCACTCATATGTTGAAAATCTGGCCACTGCCGGATTTGCAGCTGTGGGTGCGTCTTCGTTTTTAAGAAAGTCGATGAGAATGATTTATCGGAAAATATTGTGCATAAAAATTTTGACAAAATCTTTTTATTTTGATGAACTAGAAATACGCAAGTGGGTCAAACCTCTTGGTACCACAAAACTCCCCATCCAAAATATCTTTTTGGATTCGGGAGATTTTTGTTTTTGGGGCCGTCGGAATAATAGGTAATTCCACTTGCGTTGGTACCAAGAAATGCCAGTTCAAATCTGGTCGGCTCCACCACCTCCGCTTGGTTGCAAAACTGAGCGGAGGTGCTTCTTTTACAAAACCGACGACAGCGTTAAGCCAAACATCGCAACAAAGGTAAGAAAAACCAAAAATACCGCAAAGCGAGGAATGAGCAATGTATGTTTTGACAAATGATGAGCATGGCGAGCTTTCTCGTATGCAAGAACAACCAAGATTCCCATACATGATCCCAATACGCCACCAGTAAAACTTATAACCGGAATAAAATCATGCGCGCCAATGAAATACACAATCAAAGGGACACTCACCGTCAACAGCCATGCCAAACCATAGCGCAAACGATAATCATACAAAAACGTATTCATGATGGCGGTTCCAATATTTAAGAATGCCGTAAAGACGGTACACAAACCGATCAATGAACCGATCAACGCTAACACGGGAGATAGACGTGCAAGGCTTTCTAAAGCTTGCGGCGCCGTCGTTGTGCCAAATACTCCCACGATCGCTAAAGTAAAACACGTGTAAATAAGTGCGACAAAAAGCGTACCAACAATAATCGCTCGAATAAGATACCGTCGATCTCTTCCTAACACATCACGCATCTCAGGCACGGCTGCCATGCCACTAAACGCAAACAAGATTGCGCCCAAAGGAAGCATGTAATTCTCGGGCTGCACCGTAAGAATATTTTCTCCATTGACGTGCATCAATGTATATCCCACTACTCCACCAAGCAACAGAAAAAAGATGGGAATTAAAAAAGCTTGTAATCGATTGATAAATGAGAGTCCCCCCAGAATCATGCTGGCAGCAAAAAGCCAAAAAACAACTTGATACATGTACACTTCGCCACCAAGACCTCCTAAAAGCGTGTGCAGAAAACTTCCTCCCACGACAATATAGGCAACCAACGCACCCCACATGCCACCAAAAAAACTTAGTGACGCAAGGATCTTGCCAAAAGGTCCAAGAATATCACCAATGATGTTCGCAAAATGTGGATGACCTTTGTGTCCCAATGAAAGCTCTGCATACATGATGAGCGCGAGCAGATTCATGCCAGCAACAATCACCATTTCTGCGAACGCCAAAGGATATCCCGCTTGCGCAAACACAAACGGCAACCCAAAAATACCCACCCCAACCACGGTGCCAAGAAGCGGTCGAATGCCGCGCCAAAGAGATTCTTGTGAATGCGTCATGGGAAGTAGTATACCCTTTTCTATCCCCAGTTTTTCCCCTTCCCGATAGCCCCAGAACAAGGTAGCATCTGAGGCGATATGGAAGGCCGAATTCCTCCGCACAACCTGCAGGCCGAACAGTCCTTTTTAGGAGGATTACTGATCGATCCCGAAGCCATGCTAAAAATTGGCGATATTATTCGGGCTGAGGATTTTTATAAGGATTCTCATCGTATTTTGTTTGAAACGATGGTTGATTTGTACGAACATCATCAACCCATCGATCTTCTTACCGTTGGCAACCGTCTCGAAGAAAAAAATGTTCTCAAACAAATTGGCGGACGCACCATGCTGGTTGAGCTTACCAACGCCGTGACAACCGCTGCCAACATTGCCCACTACGCCGAAATTATCACTAAAAAAGCGGCGTTGCGCCGTCTTATCCAAGCAGCCAGCGACATTTCTCAACTCGGTTTTGATGAAGCACAAGATGTTGATAGCGTGCTCGATCAAGCCGAGCAACGACTTTTTAATGTTTCGGGAAATTTCCTTAAACAAAACTTTGTTCCATTAAGTTCAATCCTAACCGAAGCCTTTGATCGCATCGATGAGCTTCATAAAGATAAAGGCAAATTACGTGGTTTGCCGACGAGTTTTACCGGGCTCGACAATTTACTCGCAGGCCTGCAGCCTTCTGACCTTGTTATTCTCGCTGCCCGTCCTTCTGTTGGTAAAACTTCTTTCGCCCTCGACATCACCCGAAACATTGCGTTAAAAACAAAGAAGCCAGTTGGTTTTTTTAGCTTGGAAATGTCCAAAGAACAATTGGTCGATCGTTTGATTTGTGCTGAAGCGGGAGTTGATTTGTGGAAATTGCGTACCGGACGATTGTCAGAACATGAAGATGATTTCCCTCGCATCGGCGAAGCACTGGGAAAACTTTCGGAAGCACCCATCTTTATTGATGATTCTTCGAATGCTTCGGTCATGACCATTCGCACCAAAGCCCGACGCTTGCAAAGCGAGCACGGACTGTCAATGATTGTAGTCGACTACTTGCAGCTGATGGAAGGACGAGGAAAACAATCGGATAATCGCGTGCAAGAAGTTGCAGAAATTAGTCGTGGCTTGAAACAGATCGCTAAAGAACTTCATGTTCCCGTCCTTGCGCTTGCACAGCTTGCACGTGCAGTCGAATTGAATAAACCTGCCATTCCTCGTTTGTCGCACTTGCGTGATTCAGGATCTATCGAGCAAGACGCTGACGTGGTGATGTTCTTGTACCGTAAAGCAGCCGATCGTAATTACCAACTTGAGGAACTTACTCCGGAAGAAAAAGCTACGGCAGAAGTCCATATCGCCAAACATCGTAATGGCCCTACGGGAATGGTGAAACTCTTTTGGGATGCTGCGCGTGCCAGCTTCAAAAATCTTGATACGCGATACAATAATCAAATGCCCGCGAATGCATTGCCGCAACATTCACCTGCGCCGGGATTGCCTGCGCCTTCCTCCGGATCCACCTCTTCAACAAACGCCAACCTCCCTCCCGGCATTCCTCCAAAAGGATTTGTGCCAAAAAATGTTACACATGGATAAATTATCTTTTCCCCTTAATCCCTTTACTCCCTTCTCTCCCCTTTCTATACTTCTCCCACTATGTTCAACAAACTCAAACAATTCAAAGACATGCGTGACCAAGCCAAGCAAATGAAAGACATGCTCGATGCTGTTGTGGTCGTAGGTTCTGGTGCGGGTGGCAGTGTCATGATTACGTTGAATGGAAGTCATGAAGTGCTCGGTGTGAAAATCGCTGATGGCATGGATAAGAATAAAGTTGAAGTGGGAGTGAAGGATGCTTTTGCTGATGCCAACAAAAAATTACAAACCGAGCTCATGAAAAACATGCAGGCCATGGGAGGATTGGATGCGTTTAAGGGAATGTTGGGATAGATGTGCGCAAATTCCCTGCTCCTATCCGCAATGCCGCTGCAGCGTTAGGGAAACTTCCTGGCGTAGGGCCAAAAACGGCATTGCGTTATGCCTTTGCGTTATTACGATTACCCAAGCATGAACTTGAATCGGTTGCCAAAAGCATTGATGCCCTCAAATCCGTTCAAACATGCAGCATCTGTTTTTCGTATAGCGAAGGGGTGATCTGTGAAATCTGTAGTGATCGCGAGCGGACAAGTGGCCAACTGTGCGTTGTCGGTGAATCGCGCGATATTGGTACCATGGAAGCGACCGCGGCGTATAAAGGGAAATATTTTGTCCTTGGTGGCACCATCAGCCCAGTTGACGGTCGGACACCCGAAGCACTCAACGTTCGACAACTCAAAGAACGTATCGAAACCGATACAAACATCCACGAAGTAATTCTCGCTTTTTCTCCAGACGTCTACGGAGAAACCACCATCATGTATCTGGCTCGCCTCTTGCGATCATATCAAAAAAAGATTACTCGTCTTGCTCGTGGTCTTCCCATGGGCGCTGACATCGAATACGCCGATGAGGTAACATTGTTAAGCGCATTACAAGGAAGAAGTGAAGCATAAGACGTCATAATTCCCCTCTCTCCCCACGTTTTCCGCTCAATCCCTTCCATCCCCTCTCTATGAAACCTACTTTTTCTTCTACTTCACTTCTTCTTGGTATTCTCATCGGAATAATTACCACCTTTGTTCTCCAGGTAGCAAAAGCTGATTTTGATCAAAGTAGGCAACAAGACCAAGACACAAACCAAGATGAGCATCTTCCTGCATCTGTATAATCTATGCCATGGTGGCGCGTCACTCATTTGCAAACAAGAAACGGGCTCATGCGGCACATTGCAACACCGTTCGGTGAGCGCCTGTTGGCATCCGATGCAACCGAACAATCAGGTCCGTACATGAACGGAGTGTGGAGAACGGTTCTCCGTGCGCTTCCTTCTTCTTTTTCTCCTCAAACCATTCTTGTATTAGGGGTCGGACTTGGTGGCAATCTTCCGCTTTTACATAAACGCTTTCCCCAAGCTCAAATCACTGCCGTCGAATGGGATGAGCATTTACTCACAAAGACACAAGAGCGCCACAAATTTCTTCGTCCTTGGGTTGAATATCACTGTGGAGATGCGGCGAAGTGGATACATGATTCGTCAGATAGATTCGATCTGGTGATCGTTGATCTTTTTACCGGCAAAGATGTTGCGTCCTGTGTACGAGACGATCATTTCATATCTGCTCTCGTGCAAAAGACAAAAGCAATTGTCTGTATTAATGTGTACACACATCAGGATGTGTTGGAAAAATATGATAATGCTTTTAGCTCTGTGCATCGACAAGCGAGATACTATCAGACTCTTGTAGGCATGTATGAACGACCGCTTGTCGCAAGTTAACGACGTTTGTCATATTCTCGCCAATCCGCATCATGCTTGGCGATCAGGGTCATGGCACCGTGCGGGACTACCGCCCGATACCGCCAATCTTCCGAATGGATATACGGATGTTGTGGTGAATAATCGCCTGTTGTTGTGGAGACGACATTATACGAGGGATGGAGAGGCGCCTGTACTGGAGGAAAAGGAGATAAGGGGGTCATTTCTCAGCATCGATGAATGGGCACCCGGCATCTGGCCACTCGCATCAGTCAAGCAAGGATGGCAACGCATGGGAAATTCTTCTCATCACGGCATTGCCTATCTTCCCACGGACGGGAATTTTCTGGCGCAATGGTCAACGCAAGCAAAACGTCATTTAAAAACATTTCAAAAAGCAGGGTGCAAACTTCGACTAGGTACATTTGCCGATGTCGAAGGTGACATACTCCACTCACAAGTTCCTCGTGCCATGGGCATGGCACTGGCAAAAATCACAAAATATCGCTTGGATATCACACCGGAAAGTGTTGATATCTTAGTCGCAGAAAACGCCGAAGGAAAGCGCATTGGCTGCTTTGTCGCCGGGAATGATGATGCACTTCGCGAAAGTATGTACGTACTCGGATATTTTGTCCCTGAGGCCGCCAAACTGCATCCGATGGTCGGGCTCGTGCACTGGTGGTTTATGCGTTCCGTGGAACGCGGTTATCAAGCCTGTAATTTTGGTTTAATGTGCGGTCCGTACACCAGTCGCTGGGATCCGTGGTGGGGGCTTTCAAATTTCAAAACACATTTTGGTATTACTCGCGTGCATCTGCCGCCGGGTTTTTGGAAAGTAAGATGGAACGGGTGGAAAAAAGAACAGATTCACACAGATCACAACGCATGCTGCAGATGTACGAAATACAAAATCCCCCGTCGCCCTTTCTGATGTCGGGGCTATGGGGGAATTTTTTATGCAATGGATTCGATTTGGATAATCGAGAAAGGCTGACGGTGACCCACGTTACGGCGATAGCGAACTTTGCGCTTGTATTTGATAACGGAGATTTTGTCGCCGCGACCATGTTCAAGAACTTTCGCTGTTACCTTTACGCCAGGCACAATCGGCGTACCGACACGAACATTTGTTCCTTCGGCATCAGTGACCAACATAGCCTCGAGGGCCAAGGTGTCACCGGCTTCGAGATCGATTTTTTCGACCTGAAGTTTTTCACCTTCGGCAACAAAGTATTGTTTGCCGCCGGTGGTAATAACCGCATGCATCATAGAAAGACAGGCTGCGCAGGCGCCCCGTGAAACGGGGACTTTATGAGCCTTGGACAAGCCAATAAGTACTAAACCGCCACTATCCTAGCAAAATATCGTCCGGGCGTCAACCAAGAGGAATATGCAAAGTTAGTAAGAAAACTTCAGGATAGAACCCACAAAAAGATCATACTCTTCGGCTTTACCCCCTGGAAGCTCTAATACCGCATCCACAGAAATGGGATTGGAAGATACTCGTGCAGGCTCGTCAGATCGTGATAAAGGTGGGGGTACATTTTTATCAATGGCGACGATTTTTCCATTCTGAAGCCAAACGATATCAAGCGGGAATTGCATACCTTTCATCCAAAAATGTCGAACCTTGGCATCAGAAAAAACAAACAGCATACCATCATAACGAAAATCCCCCTGTGCAATACCAGATAATCCGCGATGCTGAGCAAGTGTTCGCGAAGCAACCGCAACGGCAATATCTCGCTCCTCATTAACCGTCACTATTCCCGTCGTTGTTTGCGATGACCATAGTGCCCATCCTGCCAATAAAAAGATTCCCCCGATGATCCCCGCGAAAAGATGTTGTTTTTTCATAAATGATGTTGCTTTTTTGCTACCCACAGCATGGCAAAAAGTGACAATATTGCCAAGATAACCAGTGCAAAGATTTTCTGCCACGAAGAGAACACGAGTGAGGTTACACCAAACAACAAGGCAACGCTTCCGTACAACAGCACAATCTGTCGTGACGTCCATCCTACTTGCCGCAATTCATAGTGAAAATGTAATCCATCGCCACCATGAAACGGTGAACGGCCCAGCATCAGTCGTCGGATGATGACGAAAGCGGCATCAAGTGCGGGCAAGCCGACAATAAACAATAATGTCGCAAATTTACTCCCTCCAATAACCGCCAGCGTTCCCAACGTAAAACCAATAAACGTACTCCCTCCTTCTCCCAAAAAGATTTGCGCGGGCGGCGCATTCCATAATAAAAATCCGAGTAAGGCTGCAGCGAAAATCAATGCAAGCAAAGCAACATCGGGCTGATAAAACTTTTCCGTGAGTGCCAACCCGGCAACCATGCCTGCGCCAATAATGCCGAGTGTGGTAACCAATCCATCGACGCCATCAAGAAATTTTGTCGTGTAGGTTACGCCCATGAGCCACGCAAAGGTAAAAATTCCCGAAATGAGTGGCCCGATAACCAGTGGTGCACCAAAAGGATTCGTCACCTTAGTAACACCCATACCGACCAATACCGCAACAAGTGCGGCAAGCAATGGAGAGATGATCGCCTGAACAGGAGAGAGATTATAGCGATCATCAAGGATACCGCCAATAATAAGAATGGTGCATGAAAGTAAAAAACCCAGAAGCATTTCAAGACGAAGCGTTCCAGAAGTAAAGTGATGGGTAAAAAAAAGCACCAGCAAAACCGTCACTGCGAAACCGATAAATGGTGCAATACCACCCAATAAAGGCGTAGGCTGTGTGTGAAGTTTTTTAATGCCGCCAGGAATATCAATCACCCCAAACCGAGCAGCAGCGTGTACTATCAAGGGAACGCAAAATATAGAAAGCGCAAATGCTCCACACAACGCAATACCCCACCAAAGCTCCATACTATCTCCACAGTAGACAAGACCAGTGAATCGCGTCAAACTACTTTCATATGTGGGCACGCAATATTGATGGAAAAATCATGGTTTCCGAGGAAATGGCCGAAAAAATCCTCAGCATCCTTACTCCCAAAACAACGGTCCAGGTGAATGATTTCACCATTACGGTTGGAGATGCCATGGATCTGGAAAGACATGGGACCGATGAACGTTATTGGTTTTATAGCGACAATGATGGCCATGCGGTCTATCTTGATTTGAGTCGCAGCGAATCCTCTTTTGAAATTGCTCTTTTAAAAAAATCTGTACTCTGGTTTGGCATCATGAAAGAAGAATCCATTCCTCTGGAACGCCTCACTCTACCCGATCACGACTTTGTGGTCTTTCAAAAAACTCCGTAATCTGTTTCAATGTTTGCCTTCAAACTATGAACGCAAACAGCAAATCACCCGCTCAACGGCCATCGCCATATAAACTCCAAGTAAAGAAAAGTATCGCTGGACTCGGTCTTTTTGCCGACGAAGAAATTCCCAGCAAACGCTTTGTGATTGAATATTACGGCCCAATCTTGTCCGATAAGGAAACGTACGAAAAGGGTGGAAAATATCTTTTTGAAGTCGGTAAAAACAAAACCGTTGATGGCAGTAGTCGAAAAAACATCGCACGCTATATCAATCACTCTTGCAAACCAAATTGCGAGGTTCGCATTGTCGGCAATCGTATTTATATCTACACCCTTCGTCGCATTCGCGCCAAAGAAGAACTCACGTACGACTACGGGAAAGAGTATTTTGACTATCACATCAAGCCGTATGGGTGTAGATGCGAGAAGTGTAAAAGAAAACGTTCAGCTAAAAACTAAATGGCTTCAGCTTTCTTTACCGTCATCTTTCCGCCAGCATCAAGAATGACCGTATCACGACGCCCAACTTGTCCACGAAGCAAGAAATCAGCAAGTGCATTCTCAACTTTATCTTGCATGACACGACGTAAAGGGCGAGCGCCAAATTTTGGATCGTACCCTTGCGTAGCCAGCTCGTGAATAGCCGCATCAGTGACTTCGAGTGTAATATTTTTCTCATCAAGACGCTTCGCAATGCTACTGATCATCAGATAGGCAATGGCCGTCACATCTTCCGGTGTGAGGGGATGGAAGACAATGATATCGTCGAAGCGATTGAGAAATTCGGGACGATAGGTGCCGCGAAGCTCTGTTTCCATGAGCGCCTCCTTAATAACCGCTAATGATGATCCTTTAGCGATTGCATCTTGAATGTATTGCGTGCCGGCATTCGAGGTGGCAATAACAATGGTATTGGTAAAATCGACGGTGCGACCGAGTCCATCGGTCAACCGTCCATCATCCATGACCTGGAGGAAGAGATTGAGAATATCGACATGTGCTTTTTCGAGCTCATCAAGAAGTACCAAGGCAAAGGGCGAGCGACGAACCGCTTCAGTAAGAAGACCGGCCTCATTATTACCCCCAATAAGACGGGTGATGGGTTCTTTCGTTTGATATTCACTCATGTCAAAACGAATCATGCGTGATTCGTCGCCAAAAAAGACGGCGGCCGTTGCTTTTGCGAGCTCGGTTTTCCCGACACCGGTAGGACCAAGGAATAAAAAGTTGGCGATTGGGCGATTTTGTGAACGCATGGCCGTTCGTGCACGACGAATAGCTGATGCGACGGCCTTCACCGCATCTTCCTGTCCAACCACTCGTTCGCGAATCTTTTCTTCTAAATGTAATAATTTTTCTGTTTCATTATCGGTAACTTGCGATACGGGCACATGCGTTTTTTCTTCAACAAGCGCATTGATATCTTCTTTTTTTACCCAACACGGGATGCCGCCGCGACGTTTAGCGATAACTGCCGCTTCCTTGAGTAACGTCAGTGCTTTCTCCGGCAACGCACTGTCACTGAGAAATTTACGCGATAACGTGACCGCCGTTTCGAGCGCTGCATAGGTATACACCACACCGTGTTCAGCTTCGATATAACTGGTATTTGCTTCGGTCATGAGAATAGCGGCATCTTGCTCGGGTTCTTGCACATTGACGCGCTCGAGTTTAGGACCAAGCACCGAACGTTCAAGAAGTGACGTGTAGGCCGAGGGCGTAGTGGTGCAAAGAGCAAACAGATAGCCTTTGGAAAGTTCGTCGGCAATAATGGAGGCAAGATCAATATTTCCGCCGCTTACGCCGATAAGTTGATGAATTTGATCGAGCACCAGCACGATATTGCCGGCATTCGCTGCTTCATGAAAAGCATACAACAAACGCTCACCCGCTCCACGACCGCCATCAGCACTCACGAGTTGCGAAATATCAATTTTGAGCAAACGCTTATCTTGCAACATGACAGGCACCTGTTCTTCGACCATGGCCTGAGCAATACCTTCGATAATCGTCATCTTGCCAACACCCGGTTCACCAACAAGCACAACACTCTTCCCGCCTCCTTCAAACGCACGGAAAACCGCAGCAGTTTCAGTTTCGCGTGCGACGGTGAGACCAGTTCGACCATAGAGAGCCTGGCGAGTAATATCGGTACTCACTGAATCAAGAAAGGGCGTTGCCTGCGCGGTCATGCCGCGATCCATGTTACTGGTAGGCTTAAAAGCTGCTGCCGAACGAAAGGCCCGATACCGGGCAACCAGTTCTTCCTGCATAGCAATCCAAGAAACGGCATGACCAAAAGCCTCGGGATTGATTCCTTTTTCAATTAACAGATCTTGGAGAAAAGGATCAAAACCGTATGCAGCCGTGCACAAATCAAGTGCACCGATTGTTTTTCGTCTTCGCCGAACCGCTTCACTTGCAGCTTTCGCGAGAGTCTTTTCTGCTTCATCAAGAATAAGACTCTGTCCCGTAGGTAAAGATTGCAGCTTTTTACGTAACGAATCTTTCATGTCCACAAATGACAATCCTAAGCGTGCAAACAGTGTTTGTACGCGCGATGAAGCAAAAGAAGAGGCAAAAATATGTAAAGGCAAAACGGTACCATGATGAAATTTTTGCGCCAACATGTACGCATCCTCAAGAAGCATAATCGCATCATCAGTGCAAACATCAATTAAGACTTGGGCAACGTGAGGATCGGGAACGAAACCTTCATGCACTTCTTTACTCATCGGCAGCTGCTTGACGATTCGTTGTGCAACCACATGTCGATACCAGGCATAACACACAATAAAACCACTCAAACAAAACAACATCATGACCGGCTGCGGAGTGAAAAAGTATTTTAAGGAAAAGACTTTTTCAACCTTGTTGGTTAAAAAAAGCGCTGCAACCGAACCCGTCAGACCAAAAAGTCCCAATCCAAATGAAAAAACTGCAAGGATATGGTCGGCTTTTTTATCGGCACGACGCTTACTCATTGATTGTTCGGTGATATCTAAATACCCGCTCCAAACATCGGAGCCCATGCGTACGCCTGGCACTGGTTGAGATTGTTGCTCGTTTGGATTCATATACCAAAAACACCCAGATGAAGAAGGAGATAGAACAACAAAAACGGCAATGCAATGATGTACATCACGAACGCTCCTACTAAACACAACGCCCACATCACCAAAAAGAATCCTCGGGCAATAATCTGCAACACGCGCATGGCAAAACTAATAAGACGGCTGGCAATATCGTACTGTCCATACATCGGCACAAACAGATTTTTGATCCACACCCCAATAGCCAACGAGTGCACACGATACGTAAACGATCGCCACAACATCCCTGCAACATGCGCAACGCCAAACCGATACCACCACACCGGAAAGGCGATGATATCTCTGACGAGTTTCTGCGATGTGCTACTGACCACTTCCCCCATGGACATATACAGGAAGTATAGCAGAAATAGTCACCTCGACTCCGTTCTGGGTGGCTGTTCTTTTACAAAAAGTATTTCCACGTCAATAACACAATCCCTACAATCGACAAAGCAATCGAAAGGAGCTTGGCATGCGTATCAGACATCTTTTCCAGAAATCGCTTGCCGTATGCTTGAATAGGAATAAGACAAGGAGCGGTGATAAGGATAAAAATCAAATCCAGATGGGTAAGCCGATTATGGAGAAGTAAAATCGATCCTGAAATAAAGAAATTTATCAAACCCGCACATGACGAAACTCCGCGCACGGATAGCTCACTGATCTTTGTTCGTAAATAATTATTTCGTATATCAGATCCGGGCATTCCCGAACTTTGTAAAAATCCCGTAAGAAGAAAAACAAACGACTCAGGGAGCATGTCTTTTTTCTGCAAAGATTTCTTTTGAGAAAAAATTCCCTTCAGGGCTTTATAGATGAAATGCAGTGATGTGAAAATGACAATGGCAATTAATATCTGGGTATTGATATAGACAATGAGATATCCACCCGCAAGAGCACCGATAATCGTATAAGGGAGAAGTCTTTTGAGAAGAGTAATGTTTTGTTGTTCATGAAAAATCTCCTTACGAAACAAATACACTCGATGAATACCATTGATAAAAAAGAGATACGCACCAATCCCAATTGCCCGCTGTGGATCAATAAAAAATGCCGTCACCGGCGTGACAATCGCCGAACCGGACAGAGGAGCGATGATATTTATGAAAGTCGTAATGAGGAGCCAGAGAAAAACGAAGAGATAGTTCAAGGGAAAAAGTAAAAGGTCATCCATATTTCCCTATTTGCCGACTTTAATGATCTTCCTCAACTCCTCCATCATCTGCAAATAAAAACGCAAATTTTGCATCGTTGCCAATCGAAGCCCAAGGACTTCATCGGTTTTAAAAAGATGACGCAGATACGCTTTGGTAAATTGTCGCGATGTCGGCGTATCGCAGAAAGGATCGATGGGATCGAGATCAGCAGTAAAACGTTCGTTGGTAATGTGGATTTTGCTATAGAGTGCTTCGGCAATGCGGAAATCAGCAGCGCCTTCTTGTGCTCGTGTAAAAGCTTCACGGACACATTTCTCAGGCTCGCCATTCCACACAAAAATCTGTCCGTGACGAGCGTTGCGTGTTGGTAATACACAATCAAACATATCCACACCGACCGAAACGTAATACACAATCTCTTCCGGCATGCCGCCACCCATGAAATAGCGTGGTGATTGTGTCGGCAGAATCGACGCAACGTGTTTGGTGATACGGAACGCATCTTCACGCGCCTCGCCAACAGAAAGGCCACCGATAGCATAGCCATCAAAACCGATCTTTTTTAAGCCTTCGGCTGATTTCATTCGGAGATCTTCATGGATGCCGCCTTGGACGATACCGAAAAGGAGAGGCCAGATTGCTTCGGATGAACTCCTGCGCGTAGCCTCCCTCGTTTGTTCTCCCTCCTGGTAGGAGGGAGAGTTCGTTACAAAAGCCGCCTTTGAGCGCTCGGCCCAGCGCAATGAACGCTCCATCGCTTCCTGATAGCGAACACGCGTCGAGATGCCCGCGGCAACATCATCGAATTGCATGCGAATGTCCGATCCGATTGCTGTTTGCACATCCATCGAGATCTCTGGTGTCAATTTGATCGTCGCGCCATCGATATGCGATTGGAATACGACTCCCTCTTCATCAGTTTTATTCATGTGCGCCAAACTAAATACTTGATAACCACCACTATCGGTCAGCATCGGTCCATGCCAATTCATGAGTGCTTTGATCCCGCCCACTTGCCGTAAAACTTCAGGACCTGGGCGCAAGAGCAAATGATAGGTGTTCCCTAAAATAATCGAGGCACCAAGTGTTTTTACTTCATCGGCCATCAAGGTCTTTACCGCCCCCGCCGTGGCAATCGGCATAAACACCGGCGTCTCAATAGCGCCACTTGCCGTAAGTAGAACTCCGAATCGTGCTTCGCCATTTTGGGATAAAAGAGTGAACATACCATCTCTTACCGCGTCGATAAATCATACAGCACCATCCCCACCGCTACCGATACATTCAACGATTCAAGTGCAGGATTATGACGAATAGCAACTGAGACTCCCTGCGTTGATAAACGAATTCCCTTCCCTTCGCTACCAACGACAAGCACAATCGGTTCATCGGGAATTTCAGCTGGCTCGATCGCTTCTTTCCGTAGTTCAAGACGATACACATTGCGATCAAATGTCGGCAACAAATCTTCGGCTTCGTCACGACTTACCGACAACCATGGAACAGAAAAAAGTGCACCGGCAGAAGAACGAACAGTCTTGGGGTTCGTGACTTCAGCAGATTCAATCAACAACACACTCGCATCAAAACCAAGACCAAGACGCAATAACGTGCCAACATTACCCGGATCTTGCACGCCATCAAGTACGAGAATGGTAGGACGCGAAGCAATATCTTCAATCGTCCATTTTGGTACGCGAGCAACAGCTGCGAGTCGTTGCGGCGTTTCAGTGGAAATAATCTCCCGAAAAATCGGCGTATCACGTTCGGTAAAAGAAAACTCCACAAATTTCTTTACATCACTGACAAACTTCTCTCCTTCAACGATACACAAACCAAGACGCTCACGTTCTTTGCGTTTTTGTAAGTGAAGAAGAAGACGTTGCTGGGCAGGGGTGAGTTTCATAAAAATATTTTACACAATCATCGGCAATTCCGGCATTTCGGATGTACGGCCACGCAGAATATCTTCGATACGATACGACCCGTGGGTAGGAGCATTGATATATCCGCTCCAGGCCATACGAGCCAAAGCACCCGAATGTACCCAATCCCATAGCCACTCATGAGCAAAATGGGGATCGAGCATATCAGCTCCGGCGCCAACTTGGTAGAGCCACAGCCGATTGTATTCTTCTTGGCTGCCAACCGGCGGCGTCATTAAAATCGGAATGCCAAGTCCGGCATAAAAAGAAAGTTCGGAAGGTTTGGTGATGAGCACGTCAGTCGAGCGCATGGCAGTGGAAAAACCGGCAAAATATTTTTGTCGATCTTGTTCGCATAAAATGGTAACGGACGATTTGGGAATTTTCTTTTCCCGATGCACGCGCTCAAGAGCACGACGAAACTCATCACCAATATGAGGCAATGTTCCGGCAATAAGCGTGAGGGCGATACGACCTTTTTTCAAATCTTCTGCAAAACTCTCCAAAAGCGCAATGCCGATATCCACCTGTGCACCAGCACCACCAACGGCAAAAGCTACCTGCAAGGGTTTCCCCTTTCTGCCGCGTGGGCCTTCGCAAAAACCTTCGCCAAGCGTAGCGGTAATCATGGGTGCTGCCCAAGTAGCGAAAATGCCAGCTGGATCAAGCGCACAAAGCCGACGATTCAAATCTGCAAGGGCAACGGTTGGCTTTAATCCACCAATATGTTCGGGTGGCAAAGGAAATCCCGTAAGAAAAATATTTTTCTGCGGAACTCCATACAACTGTAATCGTTCAGCAACGCGACCAGTGGGTGCGAAATATTTAATGCGCGATTTCTTGGGTTCGAGCGGTACCCAACCGCGACTAATATCTGCATCACAGGCAACCAAATAAATATCTTCGGGATAATCCCATGCTTCTGCCGCAAATGCCGGGGTCATGAAGGTAGAAACCATTGGTTTGGGATCTTTTGCGAGCGTTTCAACTAAATGACGACACCACTGCTGATGTTGAATCAAGCGATAGGTCTTGCGCAATTGCAATGTTGAAGCGGATAAATCTCGTCGCGGATAAAAGGGTTCAATCTCTTGCAAATGATCCATGATCTCAAAAACTGCTGCCCCAACGAGCGGGATCTTTTTTAAACGAGAAATACGCTCATACCAACGTCGACCATGATGCCAAATAAAATGATCTTTTTTGGGAATACCTTGATACGAATTTGCCAACAGCACTTCCCCACCGCTTAAATGCCGCAAACCAAAAGCGGCACGCTCATGGCCATACCCCATGCTCACCGCCACAACATGTGCCAAAGCGCTGCTTGCCTGCTTCCTCCGTGATGCCATAGCATTAGGTTTTGAGATATTTTCGTATGGCTATAACCGTCGTACCAATGCCCAGAAGTGACAATCCTATCCATTGCGCAAAAAAGAGTGGGATGCCATAGGCGCGATAAAAATCTGCCAAACTCACCGGCACACCCGAAAAGAATTGTCGAATATACGGCTCAAGCCCCCACACGGCAGCTGCGACAATCCCGCTCATGAGTATCGTTGCTGCCAAACTATAGAACATCGCCTCTACCAAAAATGGTCCGCGTACAAACCAATCTTTGGCTCCGACAAGCTTCATGACTGCGATTTCGTCTTTGTGCACGTAAATAGCAACACGAATAGTATTGAAAACAATCAAGAGTGAAATGATGCCAAAGAAAGCCGCCAATGCCAGACCTCCCCAACGAACCTTCGCCGTGAATGTCGATAAGCGATTAATCACTGTTTCGTAATCGGTATAGGCTTTTTCTTTAATATAGGGAGCAAACTCTGGACTATTCACCGCCTCTAAAATAAACGAAAAATCCTTTGTGTCACGCGCTTGCACGCGCAAGGCATCACCAAAAGGATTGCCTTCGACTTCTTCGAGTGCAGATAAAACTTCAGGATCAGTTGCGTGTTGTTCTTTAAAAATGGCAAGCGCCTCGTCGGCGGTAATAGTGGTGACGTTTTTGACCTGCGGCAAACCAAGCAGATAGCCGCGAACTGACCTTACAATCTCTTCATTAGTTCCGGGAATAAAATACACGTCAACTTGCACGCGATCTTCAATAGCATCAATGGAAGCGCTGGCAAGCACATTCAAAACCAACACCGCGTTCACCGTCACTAATGTCAACAATAAAATCGACGTTGTTACAAACGACAACCAAAAGTTACGGAAGATGCTCTGCAGAGCAAACGTGATCATGCGGAAGATGGAGCGCATACTTTACAAATGATACTTTCCTTTTGCTACATCAGAGACAACCTGACCATTCTGCACAGCAATAACCCGACGATGTAATGCATTCACAATATCTCGATCATGCGTCACGAGTACAACGGTCGTACCGAAATCGTTAATGCGTTTCAGAAGTTCGATGATTTCGCGTGAAGTGACGACGTCAAGATTGCCCGTCGGCTCATCGGCAAGAATGATTTTTGGCCGATGCACAAGCGCGCGTGCAATCGAGACGCGTTGCTGTTCACCGCCAGAAAGTTGTCGCGGATATCGAGTAGCTTTATCGGATAAGCCGACAATCTTGAGTACTTGCGGCACAACCTCTTTAATACGTTTACCAGACTCCCCAGCGACTTCGAGCGCAAAAGCAACATTCTCAGTAACAGTTTTCTTAGGAAGGAGTTTGTAATCTTGAAAAATCATGCCAATCTGGCGGCGCAACAAGGGAATTTGCGACGGACGAATACGGGAAATATCCCATTCGCCAATAACAACCTGGCCATCGGTCGGTTTTTCTTCGGCAAATAATAATTTCACGATCGTAGTCTTGCCACTTCCACTACTTCCTACAATTGACACAAATTCCCCTGCCTCAATATGAAAACTCACGTCTTTTAAGGCATGAACATCAGGCTTATAGACTTTCGAAACATTACGCAACGTAATCATGACGATAGTATACCATCGCCAATGACAAACATTGGAAAATCTGATTGAATATCCTTATATGGAACGCTTTTTAACAATCCCCATTCCAAAAACCAAAAAGCACATCAATGGAAAACTTCGGGGACCGCTTAGCTCAACACTCATCATCTTCATCCATGGACTTGTGTGTGACATGGAACATCATCTCTTTTTTAATAGTGCACGCTGGTTTGAAAAGAAAGGATATACAACCTTTCGTTTTAATTTATACGATTGGCAACCAGGAACGCGCAAACTCAAAGAATGCACTATCAAGACGCATGCGACTGATATCGATACCGTTTTAGACTATTTCAAGAACAAAGGAGTCAAAAAAATTCATCTCATTGGGCATAGTTATGGCGGACCGTCAATTCTGACTACGAAAAATCGTGATATCCAAAACGTCACGCTCTGGGATCCGACCGCTCTCCCAACATTTAAGCCATACGGTGCAGAACAAAATAGATTTGATAACAGCTATATTCTTCCAGGAGCCTACGAAGTACTCGTTAGTGAAAAAATGTTTTTAGAAAATGAAAAACTCAATACTCCGTCATTACTCGAAAAATATACCGTTCCCACAAAAATTCTTTGTGCAGAGAAAAGTCCTCTGACACCCATTTGGACAAACGTTTTCAAAACACATGCGAATAAAGATCATGGTTTTTCGACAATAAAGGGCGCAACACATTGTTTTGATGAAGACGGGACTGAAGAAAAACTTTTTCAAGAGACGTATCGATGGATTAAAAAATATGAGTAAAAGAAAAATCACCTAGAATCTAGATGATTTTTCTGGAGCCGATGGTGGGATTTGAACCCGCGACCTCTGCTTTACGAAAGCATTGCTCTACCAACTGAGCTACATCGGCTTGCAAAGACTGTTTTATTTGGGCTATTTTCTGCCTTCATCGCTGTGGCCGACTCACCGTACATCTAGGTACGGCTCGTCGGTCCTCGCTCTTCAGGACAGAAACTATCTCCAAATAAAACAGTCTTTTTCTTTCACTCTTTTCGAATTTTCATTTTCTTGGAGCAGGAGACGGGGCTCGAACCCGCGACCCTCTGCTTGGGAAGCAGATGTTCTACCACTGAACTACTCCTGCGTAAAAGCGGGGATTTTATAGCATGGGAAAGAAAAGGAGTAAAGAACGGGTGCAAATAATTCAGTCGGTTAAAGCGTTGAAGACGTTTAACCGGTTAACCGCTTTAACCACCGTGTTACCACACAAAAACCCACGCCGGATACTCTTGCGCTCGAGCACTGATGATTTCACCAAGTGTAGGCTTGTTCACCGCAATGCCGCGTAATTGTACCCAGGCTTCATCGTCAGCTCCGCCTTTATCGGTGAGACGGATAATCCAAAAGGCATCACTGCCTTCCAGATAAAAAACCGACTCGCCAATAGCTAGATCTTTTGCCGACACTAACCACACCGGCAGATCCTTCACTAAAAAGACGCCGAGATCTCCCCCATCCACCGCTGAACTGTCTTCAGAAAAATAGCGGGCAACATCGGCAAAGGGCATACCTAGCTCGAGCTTTTGTTGAATAGCATCAAGACGCATGGCGGTTGGCGAGCCGTTGAGCTCAGTCTGTATGCGAACCTGTTCTTGCGCGACGCGGGCTCTGACAAGAGGCTTTACGATCCACTGATCAATCTCTTTTTCGGAGAGATCGGCGGCGAGAAGCGCCTGATGTTGCACATCAGAGAGAACCGAATAATCTTGCCAGACAATTTCTTGCTCCTTGGTTCCCAAAATAGCCTGAATACGTGCATCGCGCACTGCAAAACGCAACGATAACGGAAAGGCCTCGTCATATGATGATGTGATGCCAAGTGCGACAAATGCATGCGCTCCTTCACTAACCCGACGATAACCCATCACATCACCTTCTGCTACGGCCGCGGGTAATACCAAACGCGTCAATGGCCGCGTCCAACCGTCACCCAAATGAAGGAACCAGGAAAAAATTTGAAAAAACAAAAAAAGAAAACCAATGACTACTCCTATTTTCACCAGCACCTTTTTTTGCATCATAGAGCATCTTGCGAGGATGGATAAAAGAAATAGTGAAACCACTTTTTTGGATTACTCATCACATTCGCCGAGGAGTCAACCTGTCCTTGTTGCATTTTTCCATTCTCCGCCGCTTCTCCATCCTCAACAACGTAAACCGTTTCACCTGGGCGAGCAAGGTTCAACTTGAGGCGGCTGTTTTCTTCGACATACGTTTCCGTCGCTAACTGATCAATCAATTCAACCGACTGTAAACGCTTGCCCTCAAGCGCTGCATTTTCTTTTTGCAATCGCGTAAGTTCAGCAGCAATATCCATATTGCGCACATATTCCCGACCAAATGACACCGTCACAAAAAGCACACCACCGACAACGGCGATGGTAATCCAGGTGATAAGAGAAAAATTAAACTGTGGTCGATCCATAGCCCAATTGTGCCAAAGATTTTCTTACCTGCGCCCGATCATCCCAAGGAATGGTTTTGCCATCAGCAACCGCCATCACTGGCTCAGAACCTTTGCCCGTAACAAGCACCACATCACCAGGACGAGCAAGTGACAAGGCATACGCAATTGCCTGTGCACGATCTTCAATCAAAAAAAGATCGAGATTATCACACTTCCCTTCTTTGCGTGCGCCGTCAGCAACCGCATCGATAATACTGCGTGGATCTTCGTCATATGAATCTTCATTGGTGACAATAACCACATCTTCATGTCGTGCAGCAACTTGTCCAATAAGTGGTCGACGAGCCTTGTCACGCCCACCACCAGCAGAACCATGAATACCAATGATGTGATTCGGTTTTAGAGCCTCACTCGCCGCAAATAATGCCCGCAAGGCATAGGGTTCATAGGCATAGTCCACAATCACCGTAAACGGCTGTCCTGCGTCAATCCGCTCAAATCGTCCGGCTACTGCCTGCAGACGCTCTGCAGCCTTCATGACCTCGGCAAGATCAAAACCCAAACTTGCTACCGTTGCTACTGCTGCCAACGCATTATACCGCTGAAATGCTGCCAACAAGGGCCAATAGGCCATCTCGTCATTCACATAGACGGTCGCGCCTTGTTTATCGACCGTTTCTTCATGCGCAAAAAAGATTGGCTTGCGATACACACTCCAGCCAAAAGTCATGTGCCTGTCAGCAGGAAACTGCGAGTAATAGGGCGAATGTTCATCATCAACATTGATCACTGATACTTTATCAATCCGTTTGCCGTTGAATATTTTGTGCGAACGTTTGGTGAGATGAGTAAATAAAAGACCCTTCGCTTGCTTATAAGCCTCGAAACTTCCATGTGATTCGATATGTTCAGGTGTGAGATTGGTAAAAACCGCGACGTCGTAGTTGATACCCACATGACGATATTGCGCGAGTCCTTGTGACGAGGTTTCGACAATTGCATAGGTACAGCCCGCATCAACCATGTCGCGCAGCATTTTCTGTAGCACGAATCGACCCGGCATGGTCATCTTCATCTTGTTTTCAATCTCTTTACCGGCGATGTTAAATCCCGCGGTCGACGTATAGCCTACCGTTTCACCAAGGGACGTGAGGAGTTGTGCAATAAAATTTACGGTTGACGACTTCCCATTCGTACCCGTCACGCCAATCACGATCATCTTCTGCGACGGCGAACCATAAAGAACCTCAGCAAGTCGCGCGAGGAGAAAGTGATACGCCAACAGCAATGGCGGTGGGACGAGCTTTTTCAGCATCGACGCCATACTTACAGATTGCGAACTTCTTCACGGAACTGTTCCCCACGATCAAATTCATTTTTAAACATGTTAAAGCTGGCTGCACCTGGCGACAACAAAACAATATCACCCCCTTCGGCAATCTTGCGCGCCTTTTGCACCGCTTCTTTCATGGAGTTTGCATCGTACAGCTGAACTTTTCCTATTAATTGCTTTTGCAAGATATCAGATGCAGTTCCCGGAAAAAGAATGACGGCCTTGCAGAAATTTACAACCGCCTCCGCCAAAGTTTCGTAAGGCAAATTCTTATCTTGCCCGCCAGCAATCAGGATAAGACGTTGTTTATCACCAAATCGTTTAAGAGCGGCAACAACGGCCTCAGGAGCAGTGGCGGCTGTATCATTAATGTATGCGATTTCATCAACCTCGCGGACAAGCTCCTGTCGATCAGGTACACCCTTAAAGTTTCGCAACACGGTTGCAATTTGCTCAGGTGCAACACCACGAAGCATTGCCGCACAGGCCGCTGACAAAATATTTTCCAAATTATGATCACCCTGCAACGCCACATCTTTTAACGGCAAGATGCTCGTCTCTTTTCCTTCTCTTCTAAAGAGAATGACGCCATCTTTTACAAAACAGCCATCGCTACCGTCATCCGTTCGCGAGAACCAGAAGAGTTTTCCTTTCACACGTGGCGCCATCGAACGAACGAGATCGTGATCTTTATTGAGCAAAGTGAATTGATCGGGATTTTGATAAGCAAAAATAATCTCTTTGGATTTGACGTACTCTTCAAACGAATTGTAGCGATTAAGGTGATCGGGATAGACATTCGTGAGCACTGCAATGTCTGGACCTTTTTTGAGATCGGTAAGGGCACCGGGAAGACTTTCAAGTAACCATGATGAAAGTTCAAGCACGATGGGTGTAGCGGCGTTGTTTTCCAGAAGTTCATCGAGAAACTCAAGTGGGGACACACGAATATTACCAGCAGTGATCGCTTTCGGATCGAGCGCTTTCAACATTTCTCCGAGCAAGAGCGTCGTAGTAGTCTTCCCCTTTGTTCCGGTGACCGCAATAATAGGATGATGGAAATAGCGGAAAAAGAGACTCACATCGGATTCGATGCTAACTCCATTCTTTTTGGCGAGTTGAATATATTCAGATTCACTCGGCACACCCGGATTCTGCACCACACAATTCACACCTTCAAAATCCTCTTTACGATGCTGACCAAGCACAAAGAGCGGTTGATAAATCGTTCGATCAGGATACATATCGTGATACTTGTGATACCACTCCATCACCAAATCGACCGATTCCTGAAGCTCTTGAGCGTCCTTGAGGTCGGTAATAACCGTTTGCGCACCGTGACGCATGAGCCATTTAGCAGTACCGAGTCCGCTTCCCTGTTTATAACGGCCAAGACCCATAACCGTAACCACCGCATCGCGGAAATGTTCTATACGATCAAGCTGCATATGCACTTATGATAGCAAGGAGCGTTCGGGAAGGCGATGTGGTGCGAGGATAAATCGGCGTGCCAGTTCCAAACCGACCATTTTTAACACACTCAATAGGCCAACAACCATAATCCACGACCAGGTTGGCCAAACAAAACCAAAGAAACTCGCAACCGCAGGCCAAACCAGCAAACCAACCAACAATACGCCGCTCATCATGACAAACATCCATAATTCTTTGTTATAGGGTTGAGACATCTGTCCCAATCCCTGATCAAGACGTCGAAAAACAAAAATGAGCAACAGAGCATCAAGACCGATAGCAAAAAAGAGTATAGTCTGCATCATAGACAGAGGGAGTTGTCGCAGGGACAATGCGTACATGAGCGATAGCATTATCCCAGAAACAAAGATGCAAGCAATAATCGTAAAACGACGTAAAGATGGTTGTAAAATATGTTCATGAGAAGAACGCGGCAACGAACGAGCAGTATTTTCCGTCACCCGTTCAAAAGCAAATCCAAGCGCCGGAAGTCCATCGCACACCACATTGAGCCATAAAATTTGCAGGGCTGTAAGCGGCAACGGCAATCCCGTTAATAATGCGCCCGTGATAAGGAGAATTTCACTCAAACTAAAGGTTAATAAATACGCCGTCATGTTACGGATATTGCTAAAAAGCAAACGCCCTTCACCAACGGCATCTACCAATGTTTGCAGCCGATTATCAAGAAGCACGATATCGGCCGTTTCTTTGGCAACATCAGTCGCGCTACCCAAACTCACCCCAATATCAGCACGCTTCAGTGCTGGCGCATCATTCACTCCATCACCCGTCATGGCCACCACTTCTCCTGCCTGCTGCAATAATTGCACAATACGCATTTTATCTTCGGGATTGATGCGGGCAATAATATTGGCATACCGCAAGGCCTGTGTGAGTTCTCGATCAGCCATGTTGCGGATCATTTCTCCGGTCAAGGCCGTACCGCTTTCAGAAAAACCTAAATCTTTAGCAATGCGCCAGGCAGTATCAGGATGATCACCAGTCAGCATCATGAAGCGAATTCCCAATGCACGAACGTTGGCAATCATCTCCTTGGCATCAACACGCAAGGGATCGATAAAACCCAAAAAACCAATAAAAGAAAAATCATGCAATGCATCTTCGGATACTTCTCCATCTTTCGCAATCAACAACAAAACACGAAATCCTTTGGCGGTAAGATCTTTATGGCGATCATGTAATTCTTGCAATCGTGCATCAGAAACATCGAGCGCAGGAAAAAGTATCTCCGGTGCCCCCATGAGCACCGTCTCCTTTTTCTGTGCACGCCCAAGAATCACGCCAGAATATTTTTTATGACTATCAAACGCTATTTCTCGAAAAACTTCTCCTTCAACAAATCCTGCATGCAGCGCAACATATTGTGCAATCGCCTGCTCGGTTAATGACGATGCAAACTGTGCATGCGTAGCTGCACCGCGCGACAAGGCATGTAAATACGTGAGCGACCGTGTTGATTGAGCAGTATCAAGCATCTGAAGCGTCATGTTGCCAGTAGTGAGTGTGCCCGTTTTATCGATACACATAATCGTCACCGAACCCAGTGTTTCCGCTGAAAGCAGACGACGAACAAGCGCTTGTTTTCCCAACATGCGACGCATGCCTACTGCGAGCGTCATGGTAAAACCGATCAACAGGCCTTCGGGCACCGCCGCAACGGCAAGCGCGATACTCGTACTTAACATTTGCGAAGGATGAATCTCTTTCAGTACACCAAAAAGAAAAATAATGGCCGCAATCGCCAACGCAATAAGCGTGATTTGTCGTGAAAGGTGATGAAGATCTTTCGTGAGCGGTGTCGCCTGTTCACTAGCAGTTGCCGTCAACACGGCAAGTGATCCGAAAACGGTTTTTATTCCCGTAGCTACGACAATCGCCTCAGCCTTACCTCGTGCAACGGTGGTGCCAGCAAAAATCATATTTTTGTGCTCTGCGTAGGCGGCAGAGGCGGCAACAGGTTCAATGCTTTTTTCCACTTCCGCACTCTCACCCGTCAACGCCGCTTCATAGGTTGCAAAACTATGCACCGACAGCAATCGGGCATCAGCCGGAATCTTTGCACCTGCCGATAATAAAATAATGTCACCAGGAACGATGTCCGCCGCCTCAATCGACCGCACCTCTCCATCACGACGAACCAACGCCTTTTCTGAAATTAAATGTTGCAACGCAAACAGCGCTCGATCAGCACGATATTCCTGAAAAAATCCCAGGCCTGCATTAAGAAGCACAATGCACCCCGTTGCTATCGCATCCCACCATTCATGCAACAATAACGAGATGATAACCGCGATAGCGAGCAAGAGCGTAAACGGACTTTGTAATTGATGCCAAAAGATTTTCACCACCGAGGTCGGTCGAGAAATTTTCAAAATATTCCTCCCCGATGTCCGCAATCGATTTACTGCTTCTTGATCAGAAAGCCCCAACACTGCGCCCTGTTGCAATCGAATAACATCAGCACTCTCGAGCACATGCCACGCATGACGTTCCTCCATATAGGCAAAGTATAGCAAGGAAGCGCGTTGACAAAAACCGTTCTCAAGACTATAAACTTTCATTGATTACGCTTCTCTTTCTTTTATTGATCGGATGATAAAGAAAGGCAGAGGAGGGCAATTGCGATAGTCGCATTGACTTTTATTCTCAACAACAACTGATAAGGAGTAACGAGTCATGAGGTTCTTTATTCTGTTTTTTGTGAGCGTGGCCTTTGCCGCCACCGGCACGACGATGTCGACCTGTAACAACGGGTCCAAGCCCATCACCGAAGAGGCCGAGGAGAAACCCTGTTATCAAGACGACGATGGTGATGGCTTTGGTGGCGAGGAGTACACGGTTCGCCCGTGCAGCACCATGACCGAGTCCGAGGCTATCGTCAGCAACAATGACGACTGTGATGACGCGGATCCGAACGTCAATCCCGACGCTGACGAGTATTGCGACAGTATCGACAACGACTGTGATGACGAGGTGGATGAAGACAGTGCCAAAGACGCCGATACCTGGATGCCAGACCTGGACGGCGACGGCTACGGCATCTACGAGGACTACGTGGTCACCTGCTATCGCCCGGCGGAAATGGCCAATCGAGGCGGCGACTGCGATGACACCGATCCCGAGGTCAACCCCGGGGAAAAGGAGCAGTGCGACGCGAGCAGCATCGACGACGACTGCGATGGTGCTGTGGACGAAGAACAGGACGCCGATGAGGATGGCGCCAACGCCTGCGATGACTGCGACGACGACAACGATGATGCCTATCCAGACGCCGAAGAGGTGCCATCGGACATCAACGATGTCGACGAGAACTGCGACGGCGTGGTCACCTGCTATCGCGACAACGACGGTGACGGCTACGGCACCGACGAAATTGTCGACGGTGACGGCTACTGCGACACCTGGGACAATGAAGCCATCGAAAAGCAGACTGGGGATTGCGACGACTCACACGTCAACGTAAACCCCGGCGCCGAGGAGCTATGCAACGGCATCGACGACAACTGCAATGACTACATCGACGAGCTCTGCTGATCTTTACTTTTTTTCCCATTCATCTAGGCTATCTCTGAGAGATTTTCATGACAGAAGTTCCTGATGGCCACGGGAATAGACGTCGGGTCGAGATGTTGCCGCAACAACATCTCGGAAAAACCAGTGAAAAATCTCTCGGAGGTTAAGCCCTTATCCTTTTGTAAACCTATCGCCAACGTAAAGATTACCAGCGTACGATGACGGCTGATAGGAATGCTCGGGGAAAGGCAAGCTGCAAGGATCCAGCGGTTGGAGGTCCCGAAATGGGACAGAGAACACGCGACAACGGTGCGTGACCCAACCAAGATTCGCCCGATGAAAGTTCGGGGAGGCGGCATCTTGAGGATGTCGTCAGGGGAATGATGAAAGAAACTGCAGTGCGGATGCAGAACCAAAAGTCGTTCCCTCGCGTTTACGCGTTACGTGAACTCGCTCTCCCAAGGAGCGGGTTTCTTTATTGGCCGAGGTTGCAGAAGAAAACAGTTTTTGTTATCCTATCGACCGCGCGCTGGTAGCTCAGTGGTAGAGCAAAGGCCTTTTAAGCCTGTGGTCGTGGGTTCGATCCCCACTCGGCGCACCAAGAATATCTCTGGGAAAACCCCAGGGATTTTCTTTATTTCCCCATTTTTTTGTGAGAAAATAATCATCATATGAAAACCGTTGTTATTACCGGAGCAAGTCGCGGGATTGGCAAAGCGTTAGCCGAGAAATTTCTTGCCCAAGGTGACTTCGTGATCGGTACATCTCGCACCGGAACGTCGAGCAGTGAAGATGCCAATTTTCTGATGTTGCCTCTTGAGCTGAGGGACGCAAAGAGTATCGACCAATGCATCAATACTCTGATCGCTCTTAACAAGCCAATTGATATTCTTATCAACAATGCATGGACTTGGCATGAACAAGATAATGAAGCGACCATTGCTATCCCTGTATTGCGAGAGACGCTTGAAACCAATGTTTTTGGCGTGATTGCTTTAAGCGAACAAATCTCCGCTCTGATGAAGGACGGGTCCCAAATCATCAACATCAGCTCTCGCCGAGGATCGTGCGAACAAACAACAGATACCCTCTATCCCTGCTACAGCATCGCCAAAGCCGCACTCAATATGTACACCAAAAAATTAGCCATGCGATTAAAAGAAAAAGTAACGGTGTCATGTGTGCATCCGGGATCGGTTCAAACCGACATGAATCCCGACGGAGAAATATCTGCAAAAGAATCAGCAAATGATATCTATCAACTCATCATGAACAACAAAGAAACCGGGCAGTTTTGGTATAAGGGAGAAAAATTTCCTTGGTAGACTTAAAAATCATCCAAAATCTTGACGAAAACAGTAAAAAGCCAAGGTCACTACATCGTGTTTTAAACCTATCGGCCAGATACCTATACGATCAAAAATTCCAGTAGAAAAATGTTTGTGATTACGAGTCAAAAGAAAAAGATTTTTTCCGTATCTTTTAAGCTGTGCAGCGATACAGCAGTCAGCTAATTCTGGTTCTGGCAATTTTCTAGCAGTATAAAAATGAGCGATATCTATAGCATCTTGAAATAATTTCTTCTCTCCGGCGATTGGTAAACATGTACATCCAAGAATAGCAAGATAATCAAGAATTCTCTTCTTATATTCTTCTTGATAAGCAGTTCTTAAAAATTCAAATTCAATAAAAGGATTATAGTGGAGCGAACAAGAAGAATCATCAAGAAATTGGAAAAGTTCTTTAAAGGGTTCAGGCGTCTGAAATGATTCGATAAGAACATTCGTGTCAAGAAGAACCGCTTTATGCTTCAACAAATTCTTCAGTGTATTTTCCTGAGCGATATTGAGCATAAACCTCTCGACGAATTTTCTCATTTTCTTTGTAGAGCCGTTGCAAATCTTTTGCAACGACAAAATACTGATCCCAATCAATGGTTTTTTTCTCGACAGCTTTTTGAGAAAAAGTATTCATATACCTAATCATAACACAAAAAAAATTAAACACATCAAAAAGAAAAAGCCCCCGATGCGGACGGAACCGCTATAAAACAACAAACCCCGCGTCGGAAACGACGAGCACTCCCGAGTTGGGGCTTGTCGTTTGATGCGGGGCTGAGAGATAGAAATTGCTCGTTGTCGACCTACAGCTTCAGCAGCTCGCGCGCCTCCATGTGCGTGAACTGACGGCCGACGATACGGCGAGTGTAAGCGCCCTCTATGATCGAGACGACGAGGAAAATCCCGCCGTCCGAGGTGACGATGATTCGACGCACGTAAGTGGTGAGATTGATGAACGGATGCGCCGAGAAAACCTCGTCAAGGGTGAGCTCCACACGGTCAAGTGACGTATTGAACTCGATCCCGTCGGGGATGCCGAGGAGCTGAATGAGACGCTCGTCGGTGCAGTTACGGAAAAACTGCTCGTGGTTACTGTAGAAGAACTCGTCGTCGGGATTGATGGCCCGGCAATGAGCGAGTACGCCCCGATATCCCTCCGGTCCGGTAATCGGGAGCATGACGATGTCGTCGTCGCCCAGGGCGGCCTCGGCCTCCTTCTTGGTCAAGAAAATGCGGATCACCCGCCCGGTGCCGCGGGTCTGCACCCACTCTTCAGTGGACAGGATGACCCAGCGTGGAGCATCGTCGTCCTTGCCGGCATCGTCCCAGACGACGAGGACCTCACGGCCATCGTCGTCTTCGTTGATTGCCAGGAAGAAGTAGACCGAACCCTCGTGGTCCTCCGCGTGAAGGACATTGCCCGTGGGGACGTTGTGAAACAGCTCGTTGTGACCGATAACGACGATCGTCAGCTTATCGTCGTCAGGGACTCGCGTTTCCCCTTCGCCGATCAGCTCGATCGCTTCGTAGAAGTCCTTGGAACCTTCCGGGAACACAAGCTCACCGTTACGAATGCGCAGCAGAGACATGGGCACCTCCAAAGGTTTCGACACACCAGCGACAGCTGCTGTGGCCCTTAAGATTCTCGATTTCTTCAAGAACCCTGAGCGCGAAACGGCATACGTTACCAAGAAATGCTATTCTTGTCTACCTTTTACAAAAGATGAAATTTGATATAAAAGAGTAGAGAGGCATGCAGCTGCATAGCGTAGCGCAATTACCTCGCATATCAGGAGTAACCGTGTCACGTGTATCTCTTCTCGTCCTTCTTACTGGATGCTTCACCCTTCCCAAACCACAGGCGGTAGTGCTCGTCGAAACCACACCGCAATGGCCAACGGCGACGATCTTCCTCGAGATCGACGGACAGATGAGGAAGTGGGAAGGCGAGGATCTGACCTACGACGACCTGATGAGTCTCGACGACAACACCGTCGACACCGGTTCCTCGGTTATCACCGAGGCCGACCTGGCCATGGTCACCGCGTATGGCAACGACAAGGGCCACTACGGATGGGCGGAGCTCGCCTATTCGAATTGGACTGCGGAAGGTGGCGTGGTGAACCTCTGGGTCGACTATGCCGATAGGGAGGGTAAACCCGACCCCACCAACCGGACCCGGGTCGCGTACCTCTACTGGGACGCGGAGGTGGAGTCGTGCTACAGCTTCCACGGGGCAAAAAACCACGTGGTCATCTGCGGTGCTGATGAGGTCGCGGAGTAGCCAGATCGTCTTCGAAGCCGGTCGTGTTGTCCGATGACACGACTGGCTTTTTGAAAACTTCTACATTCTCATCAAGCGCGACCGGTTCTTCGCAAAAAAGTATGCACGTGTTACCCTTTGTTTTATGCAACGCTTTGAAACTCTCGTTATTGGCTTGGGTGCAATGGGAAGTGCGGCAGTCTATCAACTCGCAAAACGCGGCGCACATGTACTTGGCATTGATCAATACGCTCCTCCGCATACAATCGGTTCAACGCATGGGGAAACGCGTATTACGCGCCAAGCGATTGCCGAAGGTAAAGAATATGTTCCGCTTGTCCTCCGGGCAAATGCAATCTGGCGAGAGACCGAACAGCAAACCGGCGCATCTCTTTTTGTTGCCAATGGGGGATGAATTGTAGGCGATGCTCACGTCACAAAAGGCAGTCACCAAACATACAATTTTCTTCTTGAAACTATCAACGCTGCAAAACACTACGCCATTCCTCATGAGATTCTTGATGCCCCTGCTTTGCAACAGCGCTTCCCGCAATTTCATTTTCATGGAAACGAAACAGGGTACTATGAGAAGGGCGCTGGTTTTCTTCGTCCAGAACAATGTATCGAAACTCAACTTGCACTCGCAAAACACCATGGCGCTGAAATACATGTCAATGAAAAAATGATCTCCTATGCGTCGTCCGATAAAGGTATTATCGTTAAAACCAATAAAGATGAATATATAGCGCAAAAGATTATTCTCACTCTTGGTCCATGGATTCGGGAATCATTACCCGAGCTTGCACACTATTTTTCCGTTTATCGCCAGGTACTGTATTGGTTTAAAGTACATGACCGTCACGAACACTATTCACCTGATCGTTTCCCTATTTTTATTTTTGATTTCGGGCATGAAGCAGAATTTTACGGATTTCCGATTGTCGATACAGAAACGGGCGGATTGAAAATTGCCAAAGAAGAATATCTTATCGATACTTCCCCCGAACAAGTCGATCGAAAAGTGTCGGCAGAAGAAATCGATCGCATGTTTATGCAGGCAAAGGAATATCTTCCCAATCTCAAAAACGAATGCATAAAAGCAATTTCGTGTCTCTACACCGTGACGCCCGATACAAAATTCGTCATTGATACCCATCCGCAAGACAAACGCATAATTATCGCCTCACCCTGTTCGGGGCACGGTTTTAAACATTCAGCTGCAATCGGTGAAGTACTTGCAGAATTAGCGACTACAGAAAAAAGTTCTCTCGATATTTCTTCATTCTCTCTGCAAAGATTTACCAAGTAAGCATGAAAGTAATGGCAATAAAAAGAACGGGCTAGACTTGCTGTACAGAGTTACTTTTTTTCAATCGTTCCATAAACGTCACATCTTTTTCATCAGCCGACGTATAGACACCTGTTTTGCTATCCAAATATCCCCACCCATTATGTAACACCGCGGGACCACAAGTCATACGAGTAACTGTGCCCGGCTGCACATTGATGACTCGATGAAACATATCGCGCGTAATGGTATTTACATCCCCCGCCCCAAACACCAGAACTTCATGGCAAACATCACCATCATCACCAATCCAATACCGTTCTTCGGTATACCCACCGGAAAGAATCTCAGATGAAAAATCCCAAGGATGATTATGCGGCTCACCGCGATCATCATCTTCATGCCACCAATTGATTTTAATGGTGCGCACGACAGCGTTGCGCTCAAGGACCAGCTGCGTTTTAAACGTATGCTCATTTGCGGTAGGAATGTATTCAGGAGAAAGATTGGGATGTTGAATATGGTATATATCGATTGTCTCGCGAATCAGATGATCACACACGTTACACATTTCATAAATACTTTCTTGCGAGCAATACTTACAAAGCATAGAGATATTGTTATAAATACACAGAGTAGTATAGCCGATGAAAGGTATTCATCAAGAGGAAAGAAACAGGCAGCCCCGCAACCACTCAAGGCGCGGGGCTTCGATGACGTGTTCACGTTGACAAGGCGATCCGTTCGGCGATCGTTTGAGCTTGGGCCAGACCCGCCAGCAAGGCGAACTGCTGGTCGGCGCGGTCGATGTTGTGACCGCTCATGTGTGCGCTGCCATCGATATGAAGAAATTGCCCGCAATAGAGAGCAGTGGCATTCCCAGGAATGGTGAGCGAGAGCCTGCCGTCCGTGGTCGCCTCGCTTTGGAAGGGATACTTCAGCCTACCATCGCCACGGACTCGATCCATGGTCTGTTTCATCATCAAGGCGATCGCGCCATGATCCTCTGCGGTGAACCGCTTCACGAGGCCGACCATACGACCCGACAGGGTTACCCCCACGTCATATCCGCTGTTGCCGCCCTGCGCCAGAAGACCCGTGAACGCCACGAGTGGCGCGTCCTCTTCGCTCCACTCCTCAAGCATCAGCGCAAGGCGAAGAACATCCAATGACCGGCTCGTCGCACTCGCAGACTTTGCAGCAAAGGTGGCGGTGAAGACCAGTACTCCTTCGCGTGCTTCTTGACGCAAAACACCACGAAAGCCCCAGCGCCGAGGCCCTACGAAAAACGGCTCTTCTCCTTGGCGCAGATGGCGAACGATGGGAGCCTCTGCGGTGACACGCTTCACCAAACCCTCGAACGTCTTGGGAATCTCGGTCGCGATTCCCTCCTCCGTCGGAATCAATCGATATCGTTGCATGAATGGCTATCCTCCGCCAAAAAGACTAGCCAAACAGCGTCAAAACAACAAGCCCCATTAGTCGCGGCAAGATCTATCTTTTTAACACCTTTAAATAGGCATCTCCAGGAATATCAACATTCCCCACACCTAAAGACATCATCTTTTTCTTTCCTTTCTTTTGTTTTTGTAATAATTTTAATTTTCGCGTGGCATCTCCACCATACAATCCCGCCGTCACATCTTTGCGCAACGCCGAAATTCGCTCACCGGCAACAACCTTGCCACCGACCGAGGCTTGCAACTTGATCACAAATTGGGTGCGAGGAATAGTCTCTTGCAAAATTTTCAAGATGCGACGACCGACACGCTCAGACTCATCGCGATACACCAAAGAGGAAAACGCATCCACCGGCGCGTCGGCAACCATAATATCCAGACGCACAATATCAGCTTGTCGATAGGCAAAGATTTCGTAACTCAATGACGCATACCCTGCAGTTGCACTTTTGAGCTTATCATTAAAATCAACAATGATGGCAGATAATGGCAACTCATAATGCAACATGGCACGACCTTCAGAAAGATATTCGGTTGTTAAATACGTTCCATGTCGCTCCTGACACAATTGCATAACGTTCCCGATATAGTCCGACGGTGTGACAATCGCCACTTTTGCCCACGGCTCTTCGATATGTTCGATGTGTGCGGGATCGGGCAAATCAAGCGCACCTTTCACCACATGATATACAGATTCTCCATTACGAAAGACACGATAAGCCACCGATGGCAATGTCACGACCAAATCGATAGTATATTCACGTGAAAGACGCTCCTTCAAAATCTCTAAATGGAGCATGCCCAAAAATCCGCAACGAAAACCATATCCCAATGCAGGCGAATGTTCGGGCTCGAATACCAATGCGGCATCGTTGAGCTTTAATCGATCCATGGCATCGCGCAGCGCACTGTATTCATCACCTTGTGCAGGAAAAACACCGGCGAAAACCATTGGTTTGACTTCACGATATCCTGAGAGGGGTTGGGCATACCCGACTCCTACATTCGTCGTCATCGTATCACCAACACGACAAGCACGGATATCTTTCAATCCGGTCACAATATAGCCGATTTGTCCGGTCTCTAATTCTTGAAGCGGAGAAAGCTTTGGCTTGAGTGCGCCAATTTCTAAAATTTCGCCTTCACCGTTGGTTGCTAACATGTGCAACTTATCGTGTTTGCGGAATGCGCCATCAATCACGCGCACATAGGCAATAACACCTTTGTAGTCATCGTATGCGGAATCAAAAATAAGTGCTCGCGGCGCTGATGCTACTTCACCTTTTGGTGATGAGATGCGTTCAACAACCGCATCAAGCAGTGCCGGCACTCCTTCACCCGTCTTTCCCGATACAGCAAAAATTTCTTCTGGTTTGCATCCGAGTAATTTTACTAATTCAGCAGTACGTCGCGGAATATCCGCAGCCGGAAGATCAATTTTATTAAGGACCGGAATGATTTCCAAATTTTCTTCCATCGCTAAAAATAAGTTCGCGACAGTCTGTGCCTGAATACCTTGTGTTGCATCAACCAATAGCACAGCTCCGTCAACCGCAGCCAGCGACCGCGACACTTCGTAAGTAAAATCGATGTGGCCAGGAGTATCGATGAGATTGAGCGTATATTCGACGTCATCTTTTTTCCAATTCATGCGTGCAGGAGCAAGCTTGATAGTAATACCGCGCTCACGTTCAAGATCCATGGAGTCGAGCAGTTGATCTTTCATGTTGCGACGCTCAACGGTACCCGTAATCTCAAGCAAACGATCGGACAAGGTAGACTTACCGTGATCAATATGCGCGATAATGCAGAAGTTACGAATGCGATCCTGAGGAACCATAGAATGCAGGTAGTGTAGCGGATATTGTCCATTTTCCGCAACTAAAAAGACGAGGCCAAGAGACCTCGTCTTTTTTTCTTTCTTTACTTTTATTGACCTAACTCTACACGTGTCTTCATGATCGAAGTATCGATACTGATATCTTCTTCATCAATATCATCACCCATTTCGAATCGAGTAAAGAGCGTAGGAGCAATATCGATGACATAGTCAGCCCAGTATCCACCATAATTATCAACGGCAACTTCTTCAGAAGCGATCCAGCGAAGTTCCACCGCACCACCATCACCAGCAACAAGAGCAAAGACGCGTGCATCGGATTGAATCTTTACGAGCACTACACCTGGATTTGGCAACATTGGACTACCCAGCGTAAGCGTTGGAAGCGTCGCATCAGTCACCTCAACAACTCCATCAAAATCATCCTCGTAAGTAAAATACGTTTGCGCATCGTAGAATGGGCGACGAACAAGATCGCCGTCAACATCTTCGATGAAATACACAGTAGCGTAATTTTCACCACGGATATAGTCGCCAGCTTCTACCACATTAATATCTTCTTCTTCACCAGAGTACGGGGAAACGCCCGTTTCACCAGTGGTCTCAGCTTCCTCTTCTTCACTATCTTCATCTTCACTGTCCTCATCAACGGTACCAACCGAGAATTCACCGGAAGTATCGGTAGCAAGTTCGTCAACCAAATCAGTTCCCACGATCTTCAACCAAACATCTCCCAGCGCTTCTTCAGGCGTCCAGGTATAGACACCGTCGTTTTGTTGATTCTCGGCAATCAATATCCAGCTCTCACCATCATCATCGGAATAATAAAGATTCACATAGGCCATGAGCGTACCTTCATAGGTCCAAGCGACATCAATCACATCACCAACTTCGTAGGCGTCATCTTCAGCCGGAGAACTAATTTCGAGAGAAAAGTCTTCATCCGAAGAAACCGTTTCCGATGCGGATGAACCACCATCTGAAGAACTATCAGAACTCTTCACCGTAAAGTGCAATGGACTTTCAACGGTTGTATCGCCCGCTTCCGCTCCAGCAAAGGCATTACTTGCAGAGTCGGGTGCGGTTGAAATTGTCAAGGTATTCAAACCGCTTGCCAGCACACCCGTATGCGTGATGGTGACCGTTACCGTAGAAATACTCGTTGAAAGGGTAACGCTTGGACTAACAGAGGCAGTGATGGAAGCAGGTTCCTCAGAGAATGTGAGCACGATGCTTGCGGTCTTCAAAATAGCCGCCTGATCTTCGGTTGGACTGCTGGAGATAAGAACCGGACCGGCGCCATCCGAAACGGTAATTTGAGCTTGCGCTCCAAGGGTAGAGTTTGTATTCGTGCCTTCAGTGAGTGAGAAACTACTTTGAGATGAAAACGCTACCGTTACCGCACTTGCAGTATCTTGAGCAGTTGATTCTGTTCCTAAATCAATAGTTGTTGAGGATACTGATCCTGTAATAAGATCGGTTGTCGCACCTCCAAATAACATTCCATCAAAATCGCCATCGTTGGTAAAAAGAAGGTCTGCCGCGCGCAATGTGCTTGCCGCAGTAACGGTTTCCGAATAGGCGAGAACAAAACGATCAATCTTTCCATCAATATCATTATCTTGATATGTGGCAGTAATAATTTGCGGAGCCGCTCCGTCAGCAAACGTGGCTTGCGTCTGAGCTTTAACACTGGTGTTCGCTGTCGTTCCATCAGTGATGGACAAAGTTCCATCACCCGTAATGGTACTAAAAGCAATGGTACCAAGTCCTTCAGCTGTATCTTTCGCTGTCGATTCCGTACCTAATGTCACGCTATCAGTCGTTCCCCCATCGGCAATATCAGTGGTAGCAGAGCCAAATGCCGCAGCAGTAAAATCTCCGACGGTCGTAAGAGAAAGATGTGAAGCTTTCAATACACTACCAGCAGCAGTTGATTCAGTATACGTGATAAGGAACGTATCAATCTTTCCATCAGCGTCTGCATCTTGATAGGTCATCGTTTTAATTTGCGGAGCAGCACCATCGGTTGCGGTCGTGTTGGCACCATTTGCCATTTGGTTTGAACCAGCTGCATCACAAATGGAAGCAGCGGTTGTACAGTTTGCAACTGCGGTATAGGTAACCGTTGGAGTAATACTAGTATCACCCGACGTACAACCCGTCAGACCGCTAAGCGTGAGTGTCGTCGTGCTGTCGTTGTTGTAATCACCGGCAGCAATCGTGCAACCCGCGCTTAATGCAAGACTCGGAAAACCGTCACCTGCGTTGCCGTCGTCAAGATCTGCTGCTTCACTAAAGGTGATCGTAATTCGATCAACTGTTCCGTTGCCATCAGTGTCCGCAGTAACCGCAGTCATCGTTGGCGCTGCGGCGTGCGCAGGCTGTACCCAAAAAAGTTGCACCATGCCGGCAAGAAGACATGCAGCGGCAACACTCAGTGCCAATGTCATGGTTCTTTTACTCTCCGACAAGAGAAATCCGTTTCTCAGTTGCATAATGAAATAAAGAAAAGTTAAGTCTTTGCAAAAGAGTATAGAACACTTTTTCTCTTCTTTATACAAAAAGCATGAAAAGCTGTGGAAAGAAAATATTTATCCATCGATAATTCCTGAGCCTAAAAGCTCATCACCGTCATAAAAGGCAATGAATTGGCCGGGAGCGATGGCGCGTTGGGGTGTCGAGAAGGAGACGGCCCACCGGGCCGTCTGTACGTCGTCAGAGGCTACAGTGATAGAGCAATCAGCCAAAGGCTGGCGATAGCGGATGCGAGCTCGAATCTGCTTTCCTTCTTTTTTAAAAAGCTTGCCCGGGATCGTTTCGGTGATATTTGTCGCGAGAAGTTCTTTCTTATATAAGGATGGGTCATCCTCACCCACCGCAACCACGATCTCATTCGTTTCCGACCGACGCCCAACGACAAAATAGGGCGTGCCTCCTCCGATTCCCAAACCTTCACGTTGACCAACGGTATAAAATTCAAAACCACGATGCGTACCGAGAATCTTTCCCTCTGTCGTTACTACATCTCCTTCATGCTCCTCAATGCGTTCCTTGAGAAAATCACGCATGTTTACCTTGCCAACAAAACAGATACCCTGGCTATCCTTTTTTTCCGCAACAGAAAGACCGTGTTTCCGCGCAATATCACGAACTTCACTTTTCAAAAGATCACCGATAGGAAAAAGTGCACGAGCGATCTGTGCTTGCGTGAGCTGACAAAGAAAATAACTCTGATCCTTGTTCGGATCTCGCCCGGCAAGAAGATGTGTTACACCATCATCGTCACGCTGGACTCGAGCATAATGTCCGGTAGCAACAAAGGCACATCCGAGCTCATCGGCCATGCGCATGAACAGATCAAATTTCATGTACTTATTGCACAGCACATCAGGATTTGGCGTTCGCCCGGCCTTGTATTCGGCGATCATGTATTCGTACACGCGAGCACGATATTCGTCTTCAAAATCGAAAGTGTGAAATGGGATTCCTAATTGTGCCGCCACGCGCATGGCGTCACGGCGTTCGGCGCGCCAGCCGCAATCCTCTGATTCATCATTTCCTCCCCAATTTTTCATAAATCCCCCAATCACTTCATACCCCTGCTCCAACAACAATACCGCCGACACACTGCTGTCGACACCACCGCTCATTCCGAGTAGAACTCTTGTTTTGGGCATAAAGAATATTGAAGAAAAAAGACCCCGACGATAGGAGGGGCCTATCAAACCCCTGTATAACGAAGAAATTTTCTAGACCCTTCCTCACGTCAGGGTCTCTCCACATTAAAAATACTTAACTCCGACTCTGCGATCACCGTGACTCTTTCCTTTGTGATCGGATGGTCAAAACTGAGCGATCGGGCAAAAAGCGCTAAGGCCTTTCCACTTTCCAAAGATTCTTTTGATCCATACTTGACATCACCAGCAATCGGCATACCGAGTGAGCTCATCGCCACACGAATCTGATGCGGCCGACCGGTTTTGGGTTTGATTTCGACCAGAGCATGATCGTGATCCTGTTTCAAAATCTTGTACGCGAGCTCGGCACGCAATGATCCGGGAACTTCGTGATCAAATGCCTCGACAAAATTCTTTTGCTCGTCTTTGCGTAACCATTGAATCACGGTTCCGGATGATGCATTCGCAAGGCGATTTGCGGAGACGGGTCGGCTTGCCCTGAGCGACGGCGAAGGGCGCCCCGTCTCTACGGCGCCATTTCGCGCATCTGTCCTATCCGTTTTCGATCTGTCATTATCTGTTCCCACCACCGCCCAATACGTTTTCTCAATCGTATGATTCCGAAATTGCTCCGACAACCGCGATGCGCCCTTGCTCGTTTTCGCAAACAACACCACACCACCAACCGGACGATCGAGACGATGCAATAATCCGAGAAATACATTTCCCGGTTTTTGATCACGATCTTTGATGAATATTTTTACTTCATCAAGAAGATTGGGATCGTTTGTATCATCGCCTTGCGTAAGCATGCCATGCGATTTTTGCACGGCGATGAGATGATTATCTTCGTAGAGAACGTTCATAAATCTGATTATGTTACCCGTTCTTCAAGACGTGCATACAACGCCTTATGAATCGAACGTTGAAAATCAGCAAGACGAGGATTCTGGATAACAATCGCCTTTTCGGCAACGTAATCAATAAATGCAACTTTGTCGCGAAAGATCAATTCAGCAACACCATATGCAAAACGATCTTCTTTAACCGGCAAGGTTTTCCACAAACACCCCATGCCTTTTTTGTACGGCTTCCCCTTCATCTCCGCACTCGTGATCGCACATTGCTGCACACCTTTCTTGTCACGCATCGGTCGATACGTTTCTGGCACAAACTGCTCGATGTCGATTGAGGCATCACAGGCAATATAACGATAAAAGATTTCATCACGCCCCAATGTTTCTACAAGTTCAGTAAAAAGATTTTTGATTGCCTGCTTCCCTTCTAATTGACGCAAAGCAAAGGCATCTTTCTTTTGAGAAAACTTTTCTTCCAGTTCACGAATGACGCTTGTCCCTTCTTGCACGATGTTATCAAGTTCTCGACGAAAAACCGCTGGTGACGCCGCAATATAAAACATTCGCTTCCCTTGCTGCTGCATCTCAACCGCATGACGCGCAGCAAGATCGTCGAGCGCACGGGCAACGGTAGGACGATGCAAATTGATACGGTTTGCGAGCGTTGCCAATGTCGTCGGTCCATCAATAAACAGGCTTTGATAGATAGTGGCCTCCTGTAAAGTGAAACCAAAACAGGCAAAAGGATTCTTTTTTGTCATACGAAATTTGGCCTAGACTAGCATACTTTCTACCGAAGTGCAATATCATCGTACATTTTATCTTGCTTAAAAACACAACAATCGCTTTTCTTTTTATTGTGTGTCTGCACACAAGGAGCTCACATGTGTACTGCTACTTCGTTCGATTGTCAGATTAGCCCCATCCTCTTGCTCGGAGAGAACAAGGCTCCGCCACTGCCGCCCATCGAGGTGATGGCAAATCAGGTGGAGCCGCGCATCGCCGCCGTGGCCCTCATCCGCGTGAGCGGTCGCGTCGTTCTCGTGCGGCGCACGGTCTGGCCGCAGATCGGTACCCTCGTCCTGCCGGGGGGATTCAAGGAACTCGGTGAATCCGAACCCGAAGCCGCGGCACGGGAGCTGTTCGAAGAGGCGGGCATGTTCTTTGACCCGAAGAACCTCACGTACTTGTGGGAATTCCGGGTCAAGGAAGCACCCATCATCGTGAAGTTCTACATCGGCAACTGGGACTTCGAACGCGACGGCGAAATCCCTACATTCGTGCCGACCGACGAATCAAGCGAACGGGCGATCGTTTCCCTCAGCGAACTGCCGGCTCTTGGGTTCAGCAGTCACGCCGAGGCAATCATGCGAGCGTTCGATTGCAAAGGGTAATGACTCAAAAATCGTGCTCGTCGACCCGCGCGTCGGCGAGCTTTCTTTTTATGTGTACATACCTATTACACTTTTCTCCCATTTTTCTGTACATTTTTCCTTTTTCCTCTAGGATAGTTGTGGGTTCAACCACCATACCTCAGGAGAATCTCATGAGGAGAAGAAAACTCCGCCTGTCTCTTTCATTTCTGCTTCGTGCCGCTGATCCCGAGAACGATCTGGACTCTCCGACGCACTCCACCGGTCGACGAGCCTCACCTGTCATCCTTGGACCCCGGGGAGAAGACCTCTCGATCGCCAGCTTCCCTCCTCCCACTTTCCACAAATCCTTCGAAACCGGAGGTTTTCTGTGCGCCGTCTTTCTTATTTGGCGAGGAAAGGTTCTGCTGTTCCAGCTTGATGAGCGTTGGGGAAAGGCAGCAGGTACCTGGTGCCCGCCTTCACTGCTTGTTGCTAGCAACAAGCAGCGCTACACCACCGGCGAGTCTACCTTTGTGGAAGAGGGGCGAGCCATTGCGCGACGTACGCTCAAGGAAGATACAGGCCTGGAACTGCCGGGCTATCGTTTCAGGTCCGTAGCATGGATCCTGGGAACGTCTGCTGTCGAAGATACATATCATGGATTTATGGTGAGGTGGAATGAAGATCACGATGGCCCTCTCCCGACGATCTCCCTTCCCGTGGGAGCAGTGGGCTACGATTTCTTCGACCCTGCTCAGCCGCCGAATATGGAAGATACGTACGAATACACACTTCCGTTCGTCATCGAGGAAATCTCGTGAATAAAACGTGGCCCGCTGGCACTTGTCGGCGGGCCTCTGTCTTTGTAATAAATCAATGTGTACTCTATCCTTACACTTTTTTACTCCTTTTTCAGCGTCTTTTTCTCTTTACCTTTAGTGTACTCATCGGCACAGCGGACAACTTCTCCTCCGCATGTCACCAAAGTTTCTCATGAAAATCCGTATCGCGGTCATCGCCTTCATCGGCGTCAATGGACATCTGCATAAATCCGTTCACACTCAGTACGTGATTGCCAAAACCAAAGAGCATCACTGGTGTCTTCCCGAAGCAGATCTCCTTGAAAAAGAAAGATTCGACGATGCAGCAGCGCGCATCCTGCTCGATGAAACGCAAACATGGCTGCCAAACTACAAGTTCGACTACTTCGCTCATGAAGTGGAACCAGATGGCATCATCACAATCTTCATGACTACAGTCGGATGGGACTCAGCCCTTCCTCCATCACCGAGAAAGGAGTGGCCAGCCTTTATTCGCGAGGTCCACGATATTCATAGACAGAGAGGAGACATAGGTCTCGTCAATAAAGGTCTTGTCCACGTAGAGAAGTACCGCGACGCCGTGATACAAGCCTATCTGAAGTACTTCGTAAAAACTAAGTGACACGTGTCACCCTCATAGCCCGCTGGCACTTGTCGGCGGGCTTCATCTTTTCCTGGAAGAATAAAAGTGAAATAAAATATTACATTTTAAAAAGCTTTTTCCACATCATTTCCCTTTTTCTCTTACTGTATGTTTGCGAGACATGAACATCATCTTCCTCATGCCTCGGGAGTTCACCATGAACGTTCATATCATCGTCATCGCCTTCTTCGCAAAAGAAGAAAAAATGGGTACACAAATAATTACTCGGGAAAGAGTGATCACAAAAAACGGTGAGGAAAAAGGATTACCCAGAGGAAGCATCCAGAACACCGAAACGCTGGAAGAGGCTGCCTCTCGCATTCTTCACGAGTTGAGTTGCGTACGAATTCCATCTCCTTGCTTTACGTATGCAGCAAATCACAGAAGTAAGGAGGGCATCGAGATCTACATGGTAACGCACGGTTGGCAGGCATCTGACGCCACCGATCTTTCCGCGAACTGCACACTCACCATTCCCGCTCTCGTTCATACAAGCGAGCGAGGGATCGTAGAGCGTACCTTCGAACAACATCACGGTGACGCCACCACGCTCAATATGATCGCACGTGCCTATCAACGGCATCAGTCATAGGAGATCAACTTGTTCCGTTAATCATTGCGTGGTCCGCCGATACGTTTGTCGGCGGGCTTATCTTTTTAATTGATATCTCTCAAGTACATCTTCATCAAATCCATTGTGCAAACAAATATCGCGATACACAAAACTTGACGGACGCGGTGTACGCTTCATGTCTTTATCAACTGCAATCAATCCAAACTTCGGCCAAAAGCCTTTGTCCCATTCAAAATTATCCAACAACGACCAATGCAAATATCCACGCACATCAACACCCTCTTGAATAGCGCAATGCACATACTTCAAAGACTCAAGGATAAACCAAGAACGCTTTTCATCAGTCGCATCAGCAAGTCCGTTTTCCGTGATGATGATTGGTTGTTGATATTTTTTGAGATTCTTTAATGCGTGATAGATGGCTTCCGGATAAAGCTCCCAGCCAAGATCCGATACGATGGCATTTTCATTGCGTACTTTTCCGTAAATAAACCGTTCGTGAAAATAATGATTGAGTCCGATAAAATCTTGTTTATCAGCAATACGATTCAAAAACAAACGGTTGTGCCACCAGTCATATGTTGATGCCAATACACGATTGAGCATGGTTGCAGGTTGCGGATCAACAAAACTATTATTCTTGGCAATGCCGACTTGAGCATCTGGCTTGATGTGGTGAATGACATCATAAGCGCGACAATGAGCGACGATGAGATTTTTCATCACGACAAGATAGCGAGAAATACTTTTTTGTTGCGGTGGCCAAACACCGAGTTGATAGGCGTGCTTTGCATACAAGTCCGGTTCATTCAGCGTGATCCAAAAGCGCACTTCAGATCCTAAAACAGACATCACGCGTTCGACATAACGTACAAAATACTCAACCGTCTTTTTCTTTTCCCATCCTCCCCTATCACGAATCCATAACGGCAAGGTCCAGTGCCAAAGTGTTACAAAGGGCTCAATCCCAAGACGACGACATTCTTGAATCACTTTGCGATAATACTGCAATGCTTCTTCATCAAACTTCCCTTCTTCTGGTTCAATCCGCGACCATTCAATTGAGAATCGCGTCGCCGTATGCCCGAGTTTTTTGGCTAATTGTAAATCTTCTTTGAAAAATTTTTGATGCTCAACTCCTTTACCAGAGATAAAATTTTCTAAGCCATATTTTTCTAATTCCCCTGTTGTACGTAAATATTCTGCTCGTTCCGAGGAAGATTCCCAATCGGTCCAATCGTTGCTCAAGCCACCCTCGACTTGATGACTCGAGGTTGAAGCCCCCCAGAAGAATCCTTGGAGAAATTGAAAGACTTGAGGCATATTTTTGCAAATACTAGACAATTTTGTTAAAGTCTTTGCGCATCTTTATCAGGAGGATCTGATGCAACACATCCCCGTTCATCGAACACCGCGTTTTTGCCCCCTCTGCGGCAAGACGCCAACCGAACTACCAGCACCCAATCACGATACGTTCGAGTGCCCCGAGGGGCACAGGCTGATCATACAGGCGAGGTTGGAGGCGGCTGCAGCGCTGTGGCTTGCAGGACCTCGCTCGCCCAGGCTGATCATCATCCGCAAAGCGGATGGCAAGCTCTATCTGCCGCGCGGTCGCGTGCGCGTTTGGGAGACCACGCAGAGAGCGGCAGAGCTCGCGCTCACGCAGCAGGGCCAGGTCAATCCGGGGATCTTCCTCAATGACCACTTCTACGAGAAGGCAAACACCGCGGGAGTCCTGACCACATACTTCGGTGGAACGGTAATCGCGCACCCCCAACCCTTCCAGGTCAGCGCCGAGATTCCCGAGCGACTGATACTGCCGCGCGAGGAAGTGTGGATGCGAGGGATCCTTGCTCTGTCTGAAGATCAGGAAGCGGTAGACGTGTGGTGCAGCGTGGAGCGCAGCTAGGACAACTTCTAATCCCGCAGACGCCGCCTTTCGTACAAGGCGGCGTCCATGTTTTTATTACCATCGCGCTCGTACAACCACTCCCGTCGGCAACAAAAGTTTTCGCTTGTTGTGTTCTTGGAGCGTCAACTCAGCACTCGTAATAATGGTCGACCAGGACAATGCGCTCTGCACCATATTCTCAATTGCAAGCGCGGGATAACCAAGCGAATAGGCGTTCACGAGCAACAAACCTGATTCTTCTTTTAAAAGCTTCGCACAATCATCCAAAAGTATCGGCAAATGTTCTTCAAATTTCCACAATTCCCCTTCTGGTCCACGACCAAAGGCAGGTGGATCCATCAAGATCGCATCGTAGGTATTTCCGCGTCGCAGTTCGCGAGCAATAAATTTTTGTACGTCATCCACAATCCAACGTACTCTCTTATCTGCAAGTCCCGAAAGTTCAAGATTCTCTCTTCCCCACGTTACCACCGGCTTACTCGCGTCCACATGCGTCACTTCGCATCCCACAGACGCTGCAGCTACAGAAGCTCCGCCCGTATAGCCAAAAAGATTGAGCACCGACATGCCTGCACGGAGTTCTTTTTTCAGATAGGCCCAATTGCTTGCTTGTTCCGGAAAAAGACCCGTGTGTTTAAACGATGTAGGGCGAATATGAAACGATAAATCCTCCCACGCAATCGTCCAAGCATCTGGGGTTGTTTTATGCGCCGTCCATTCTCCATCTCGACCTTCGCGAGTGTACACCAGATGCGCATCAGTCCAACAATCGGCATGGGGATTTTCCTTCTTCCAAATTGCCTGCGGATCGGGTCGTATCATGACGATATCGCCAAAACACTCCGCCTTTTCTCCATCACCCGAATCTAAAAGCTGATAGGATTTCCACTGTGCGATTTCACGTTCGAGCATACCAAAAGATCTTACCCGTAGATCGTAACCCAAAGCAAGAACACACCAAGCGCAATGCGATACAGGGCAAACCAACGGAAACCACCTTTTTCAATGACCGACAACAAAAATCTGATCGCAAAAACACCCGACAAAAAAGCAGTGACACAGCCAACAAGCAAAGCACCCACCGAAACATCAAGTCCCGTTTGTGCAACATCAACCGCAGTCAGCAATCCTGCTCCGGCAATCGCCGGAATGGCAAGGAGAAAAGAAAACGTCGCTGCCGTTTTTCGATCAAGTCCCGCCAACAGTCCAACGCTCATGGTTATGCCCGAACGTGAAACGCCAGGAATAAGGGCGACTGCTTGCGCAACACCAATCCCAATTGCTAACGGCCACGACGTTTTATCATCACGCATCACCGATCGCGGATAGTGCGCAGCTACATAATCCGCAATCCACAACACCATTCCCCACACAATCAACATCGTCGCCACAACCGATAATGTCCGCTGCGCTTCAAGCCAATCGCCGGCAAGAACACCAAAGACGGCCGCAGGAATGGTAGCAAGGATGATTTTGAGCAAAAACCGCTGCGCTCCTTTGTCACCTTTTTTAATCTCGTACCACCACGCACTGATGCGCGGCCAAAGAGCAACGAATATTGCTCCGAGCGTTGCCAAATGCACCGCTACATCAAACGTTAAACTATGAATATCCCATCCTAACAAGTCAGGAAATAAAATAAGATGACCAGAACTGGAGATAGGTAAAAATTCCGTGAGACCTTGTACTATTCCAAGAATCGCGGCTTGGAAGAGCGTCATATATCTTTTAGTGAATGATCGTTTTGCAACGGTGTTGCATTTGGGATGGTGGGATGCGGAAGCGAAGCTAAAGGATTCACCATCAATGGTGAAGACGATCCACTCATTGCACTTCCTGGCTTCTTTTTGCGGCGACGTTTACGTTTTTTCTTCGCTCCATCATCAACATGATTGTTTTCTGTACGCTCAGAACTAAAAGAAAGATCGTCACGCTCTTGCTGATGATTGTATTCAACAGTTGATGACGTGGATGGTATTTGTGTCGACCGAGGTTCGGATTGCAATGCCGATAACGGCGCCGAGGCTGCAACTGGTCTTTCAATTATTGCCCCATCGGACACTTTTGCCGGAGCAAAAATAACCGGTCCTTTTTGTACTTTACGCATGTCCGCTTTTTCTTTTGCCTTTTGGCGTTCGGCATCAACGATAGGCTTGCATTCTTCACAATAAATCGGACGCGAACGATCGAGTTCAACCGGCAATAAGAATTTTTTGCCACATCGCGTACAGTCGTATTCGTGACTGTAACGCAACTTCTTGGCTTCTTTTTTCGCATCACGCACTTCGGCAAGTTTTTCTTCAACATTCACATCATCACCAAAACCACTCCACGTTACCACATGGTCTTCAATCATCTTGCGATTGCCGCCGTAACGCTCACGTGATTGTTCAATAACTTTTTGCGCACTGAAAGTTCGCTGTGCAATGGGAGGTAAAGTAGTAGCGGAAAATGGTTGACTCGTCACGCCATCAATCATGAGTTTGACGTAGATACCAATTTTTGGCAGCTCAATAAGATCCTGAGCCGTAAAGCGGGGCATGAATTCAGGTTCAAGGAAAAGACTATCCGGCGAACCCACACGAAAAGTGATCATGGTACCCACGTTACCGAACACCGCATCGCGCACTTCTTCGGACAGCTGGGCAATGTATTGATGCGCCAAAATAAGATTCAATCGATATTTACGCGCCTCAGACAAAATCGTCGCAAATGATTCAACGGCAAAGTTTTGAAATTCATCAACGTACAAGTAAAAATCTTTGCGATCTTTTTCGGGCATGTCGACCCGTTCCATGGCAGAAATCTGCACCTTGGTAATGAGCATGCCGCCCAACAAGCGCATCGCTTCGTCACCATTTCGTCCCTTTGATAAGTTCACAATAAAAATCTTTTCATTGTCCATGATGTCGCGCAAATTCAAAGAACTTTTTGCCTGCGCAACAATATTGCGTATAACCGCCGATGAAATAAATTGTCCGACTTTATTTTGAATTGGCGCTACAGCTTCTGAGGCGAACTTTGAATCGTAGGCTGCAAACTCTTGCACCCAAAATTGCTTCACGATCGGATCTTTGATGTTTTTAATGATCTCGAGACGATAATCCTTGTCCGACAACATGCGATTGATACCAAGAAGTGTGGAGCCAGGCGTATCGAGTAATGCCTTCACGGTGTTATTGAGAATATATTCCATGCGCGCGCTCCACACATTTTCCCAAATCTTTTTAAAGACCGACAACAATGATGATGCAATACGTTCTTTTTCTTCCGTAAGTAAATCAACCGGCAAATCATGATTTACCTCAAGAACGTTGAAGGCGATCGGATTATCAAAATCAGCAGGATTGAAATAGACAACATCATTAATGCGCCACGAAGGAATGAAGTCAATCAATTTTTCGGCCGTGTCACCGTGCGGATCAATATAACAGCAGCCGTGCCCCGCATAGACGTCCGACAAAAACATGTTCTCCATGAGCGTGGTTTTGCCCATACCCGTCTTACCGATAATGTACATGTGGCGACGGCGATCATCGGTTTTGATGCCAAACTTGCGCATGGCATTGCGAAAATTTGTTTGGGCAAAATGCGTAACATGCTGCTCATGATCATACTGAAACGAACCATCTCCTGATGGTTTTGTGGGCTTTACTGCATCGTCATGGACATCGTGCATAGCAGAAAACTAAAAAGGGAGATTCTCGGGAGGTTCAGCGGGATCGGTAGATGGATGCGTAGGAGTCGGGGTCGTCGGCGAGACCGCTGCATGCTCGACTGCCGCAGATCGCGGCCAAAGACCATCCGCAGTCGGCTGTTGCACCATCGATCCTGCGTGATGACCTCCCATGGCCGGATTTTCATAGGTATTGACGGCGGTACCACGACGATCTAAATACACTCGCTTCCAATCATCAGTCGATGGTTCGCGACTTTCTTCGCCCATAGGAGCCAAAGGTGCCGAAGGTAATTGAAAAGGCGCTTCAGCACGTCGTGCGCCCATAGCCGTGAGCACCGGCGTTCGCGCGTCAGCCGAGGGGAAGTGAAAAATCGTTGCCAATTCTTCTGCATTCAAAATACAGGGATTCGCACCCGCGCCAAACGAACGCGATGCATAGCGCTGTGCAAGAATCGATTGTTTTTTAGCGTATGTCCATTCCTGATAAAAATAATCATTCTTTGGCACCGATGGACCATGCGTGGAAAGTTGGTTTAGTAGCGGATTAGTAAAAGGCTGGAATGCACCCTTCATGCCAGCAGCAAAAATACCCTTGCGGAACTTTCCTTTTGGCCCAACCCCAATCCAACGAATCTTCGCTTTCCATCCCACTTTTGAAACCTTTTCAGCAACGGCATCAATCTGTTTTTTATCAGCTGGTGTGAGCTTGAACATGCGAAAATCATCGCTCTTTTTGGTATCGGCTTTTTCGGCCCCACCACCACTACCCATCAACTGCTGCGCGACACCTACCGGAAACCACATAATGCCCTCCATCATGGCATCAAGGCCGCTTTTTTTAGGAGCTTTGGTTTCCTTGCCCATAATGGCCGCCAAAAAGGCGAGTCCATCTTTAATCCAGCCATCATCAGAAGGTGGTTTGATGATCAGCTGTATCCACAAATGCTCGCCCGGTTGCATTTTACCCATCAGCTCTAAAATCGGCAGGAGCGGGTCTTTGAACCGATTTTCTTTTTCGCCCATGTGTTCAAAATCTTCGAATGTGCGAATAGGCAAATAATCAGGTTTGCCAAGCACAATCTCGCCACCAAATAATTCCTGATCGTCATTCGGATATCGCTTGGCTACCAAGCCTGTATAATCAGGGACTTCGGTAATTTGCGCTTCCGGATACTGTGCGTACAAATCAGCCTCGATCAAATCACGATATTTATCCTGCGTACGAATAACAAAAGAAATATCCCCACCATTACTGATAATTTCAAACGAAAAACGTGCCTGATCTTTCCCCAACAACCAAATTTCTTTCCAGGTTAAACCACTTTTAGCGCCAGCCATGTTGGAAAAAAAGTTTTCCATACCTTTTGGCGTTTGAATGCTTGTTTGCGGCACGCGGACTTCGAGATTAATCCAATGCAAATGATGCTCGTATTGCTCCATTTTGTAGTCGAGCCACAAGTGGGAGAATCCCCAAACGATAATAGCCAAAATAGGCAGCGGTCCAATAATCAGGAGCACATAGGCCAGCAATGTATCGGGAGGAATGGTATCTAAAAACCGTGTTACTTCCGGAGGAATGTTGAGCACGATGGCAAGCATATCGCTTCATAGCATAGCATAAAACAGAAAAATCGATCCGAGGTTATTAAGGATCGATTTTCATGCTTCGGATTTTGCATTTTACTTCTTTTTCGCACTCCACTCATGCCACAACACCAACAATGGACTTGCCAAGAAAATGGAAGAAAAAGCTCCGGCTAAAATACCAATGATAAGCGCCAACACAAACGGTCGTGTCGTCTCACCACCCACGATAAAGATCGCCAACAACGGAAGCAGTGTCGCGATCGTGGTATTAAATGAACGATTTAACGTTTCATTTACACTTGCATTGACGATGGCACGAAAATCTTGAGAGTCCCGATGACGCAAGAGGTTTTCACGCGTACGATCAAAAACGACGATCGTATCGTTAATGGAGTACCCGAGAATGGTCAGAATTGCAGCCACAAATGACGTATCAACTTGATAACCCCACACATGTCCCAGAATGGCAAAAATGCCAAGCGGAATAATAACGTCATGAAATGAAGCAATAAGAGTCGCGATACCGTACTTCCAAGAAGGCACGGGTTCGGAAACCTTGCGGAAAGCCCAGGCAACGTACAAACCGATCAAGGCCAATAAGATGATGATAGCAAAGACAGTTGCGCGCTTGAGTTCAGCACCCACGGTTGGTCCAACCGCCGTAAATTGCGTCTCAGTTACATCAGGATACGCCGTCTGCAAAGTGCCAATGATCCGCTGATGCTCTTCTTCAGAAACAACTGGCAAACGAATAAGATAGGCGTCGCCTTCACCTTTTTGCACAGTCGCTTCGAATCCGCTTTCGGCAACATGCGCACGCAACTCTTCGGTACTCTGTGCGGAACTCGTACGTACTTCAACCAAACTTCCACCACTAAAATCAATACTCCACTGCAATCCAAGGGTCCCGAGCGCAATCAACGATGCGGCAATCAACGTGAGAGAAAGTCCCAGCCACCAACCACTATAACGAAGGATAGGTAAAGTTTTCATAGAGATTAGAGGCCAAGAAAGAAGAGGCGTGAACGAATGCGTTTCACCGGCGCGAGTAAGAACAAAATGCTGCGGGTGATTTTAAAGGTGGTGAAGATAGAAAGCAGCACACCAATACTGAGTGTTAACGCAAAGCCACGAATAAAGCCCGTGCTCATGCTATACAACACCGCCGTCGCAATCAGCGTGGTGAAATTTCCATCACGAATAGACGGCCAGGCACGACGGAAGGCTTCATCGAGTGCCGTGGGCAAATCTCGTCCAGCACGAAGCTCTTCTTTCAACCGCTCAAACACCAACACATTTGCATCAACGGCAATGCCAAGCGACAAGATAAAGCCCGCAATACCCGACAAGGTCATGGTGACACCAAAAATCTTATAGAGCACAATGTTGAGTCCTGCATACATCGCCAACGCAATCACCGCTACCAAACCGGCCAGGCGATAATAGGCGATCATGAAAACGGCAATCAGCGCAAAACCTACAAGTCCAGCCATCACACTTTGATCAAGTGATTCCTGACCGAGTGTTGGTCCAATCGTTTGCTGAGAAAGCAGATTGATAGGAACTGGCAATGCACCGGCATTCAAACGCTGCGCCAAAAGCTTTGCATCTTGTGGAGTAAAATCACCGGTAATACTTGCCTGACCACCATAAATTGCCTGCTGTACCACAGGAGTAGTGATCGGCTCACTGTCTAGGAAGATTCCAATCACATTGCCCACATTTGCCGCAGTGAGGTCGGCAAAAAGCTGGGCACCTTCATCGTTAAACGTTAGAGCAACATACGGCTGGCCAGTGGTCGGATCAAATGCAACTGCTGCGGTCTTAATATGTTTTCCGGAAAGCTCCGTATTTTCCCACGGGTCGATCGATACGACATCAGATACCGTTGTCCAGGGCATTTCGATGTGGGAAATTTCGTAGGCCTTGATCGTTTTACTATCTTGGCGATAGATGAGGTGATAACCAAAATCCGTTTCAACGACTTCAGAAATACGACCGTCACGTAGTGCAAAAAGCGCATCATTGAATGACTGCACCATATCGCCTTCATTTACCCATCCCAAATCCCCACCCACATCTTTACTGCCCGGATCATCAGAATGCTCTTTGGCAAGATCAACAAAATTTGCTGTTGTGGCTTCGATCTTTAATGAGTCAATGAGCGCACGCGCCTCATCACGACTACGGTCTTGCGTACAGCCCTTGGCTCCCATGTAACAAATAAGAATATGAGAAGACTGCACCTGTGTACGATTTTCTGAGCTCACATAATTCACAATGTGCATGCGTGAGGTACCTTCGTACAATCCATCAATCACGCCGGTACGCAAACGATCTGCAGCAATACGATCTGCTAAACCTCCATACTCTTCATCTTCCGAGGTCACGAAACCGACGTAGCCATTGGCGTCTTTGGTCAGTGTATCAATGGAATACTGTTTGGCGAGAGCACTAAAATCGGCATTCTTTTGCAAGGCCTCGTCAAGAACTTTCAAAGCAGCTTCGCGTTCATTCTTTTGCGCTTCGTCAACTTTTGCTTGATCATCAATAGTTGGCTCAGCCGTAACATTCTCTTTGGGAATTTTGAATTCAAGAACAGGAGTTTCACCAATTTGCGCCACCGCATCGGTTACATTGGTCAGTCCAGGAAGATCGACGATCACGCGATATCCGTTCGTCGAATTCGTTGCTTGCACGTATGCCTCAGAAACACCAAAAGCATTCACACGGCGCTCAATGACGTCGCGTACGCCTTCGAGTGCCTGCGATCGATCAGTTTCGGTAATATTGCCCATGTCGGCCTCATACACCAAATGGGCTCCGCCTTGCAGATCAAGACCGAGTCGCAGACCTTCATCAGGAATATACGGGAAATGAAAACCAACACGCTCATCAAGCCATTGCATGGCTGCATTATATGGCCCAGGAACACTTCCTACGCCCGCAAAAAGAAAGATGACAAGTAACCCCACCGCTGTCCACTTGGCCCGGCGGCGACCAGCCGCAGCCTGCTGCACATACTTATTCATAGTTGGAGGGATAGTAGCAGAGGAAAGAAAGACGGGTAAAGAGGAATCAGGGGATGAAGAGAGAAAATTTGTTTTATGTTGGCGAGATATGCGCATCAATCGTCACATTTACCAAAGCATCTGCTTCTTTATTTGCCTCGCGACGAACATGGGTGAATGTTACTTGGCGAAAGTGTTGCCGCAGATCGTGTACCTCAATAAATCTCTTGGCGATTTCTGGATTCTTCACCTTATACTGTCCATTCAATTGACGCACGGCGAGTTCCGAATCCATGCGCATGTCAACGACGTCGTATCCGAGTTCATGTGCTTTTTTTAAGCCCTCGATAATACCGGTGTATTCCGCTTGATTATTGGTGGTTGCACCAAGATAACGTGCAGCTTCGGCAATTTGCTCGCCGCGCGATCCGTCTTTGCGTTTCTCGAATAATACCGCCGCGCCAGCTGCAGGTCCGGGATTACCCCGCGATCCACCGTCTGTATAGATGATGCAAGTTTTCATATATGTGCAGATCGTATATCAACAATACGACATTGTACCTCTCTTTTACCATTCCATTCATTAAGAGAAATTTCATAGGCAATGTCCAGTTTTTCCCCTATGCGCAGTACGCCAAGTTTATTCCCAAAACCAAAACCGACAAAACGATAACTCTTTCCCTCGCCATCCTCAACACGCAAACGCAAGTGAGAACCTGTTGATCCCATAGCTGAGGTTTCAACAACGGTCATCTGTGTGGCCGCAAAAATAGGCGGTCGGTTCCCTTCGCCAAATGGTGCGCATCGTTGAATTTCCGCGCACAATGCAAATGATGCTTCGGCAGGATGCAGCTCGGTATCAATGTGTAAAAGATCGCGAACGCCTTCGTCGCCATAAAACTTTTCTGCAAATATATTCGCGCGTTCGCGAAAATGCGATACTTCAGCTTCTGTGTGCAAAGTTAATCCACATGCCTGCGGATGTCCGCCACGCTTTACATACAATTCATCACCACATGCATTCATCAGTTCAACTAAATGGAGTCCGCCCAGACTTCGCCCCGAACCAACCACATGCTCGCCAACTTTCGTAAACGCAAATGCTGGACGGCCAAAATCGCTCACCAATCTACCCGCAATTAATCCCACAATACCCGGCAACCAATGCGATGCATATACCGAAAGCACGGGTCCAAGTGCAAGCATTTCTTTCACTTGTACGACCGCTTCTTCATACGCAGCCGTAAACACCGATTGCCGCTGACGATTCAATTGTTCGAGCGTTAATGCTGCTTCTTGTGCTTCGATAACGGTTGTCGCCGACAACGCACGAAATGCCGCTTGCGCAGAAGTCATGCGCCCAGCCGCATTCAAACGCGGACCAATACGAAAACCAATAGTTTGGGTATCGATATCGGCAAAATTTGTTCCAGTCGCTTCAATGATTGCTCGCAATCCCGGTCGGCGGGTTTTTTGCAGCACACGCAAACCGTAATACTCCAGCACCCGATTCTCCCCGATCAATGGCATGACATCAGTAACGGTTGCAATGGCAACCAGATCAAGAAACCATTTTTCGTAGCCTTCAGGAAAATGTGCACCACGCTTTTGTGCTTCGTGAATAAGTGCTGACGCAAACTTAAAAGAGACTCCGGTTCCGCATAACGTTTTGTTAGGATACGTTTCACCAGGAGCCAGGGGATGCAGAATAATTGCCTGTTCGGGAAAATGTTGGCCAAGTTGATGATGATCGCACACAATCACGTCCATACCCAACTCGTGCGCGCGACCAAGTTCAAGACCATTGGCAATACCGCAATCAATGGTTACCAGGAGCTTTATCCCTTCTTGGCCAAAGCGTTCGATAGTGTGCATCGATACACCGTACCCATCATGCTCGCGATCGGGCAAAAAAACCTCAAGCTGTATGGGAAAGGACAATGCTTTGGCGATATCGTGAAGCGCTCCATGCAAAAGTGTCGAGCCACTCACGCCATCAGCATCGTAATCACCATGAATGACAATGTGCTCTCCCTGTTCGAGGGCTTGGAACATACGGTTCACTGCCTGTTCCATTTTTGTGAATAGATAAGGGCTATGCATGCCCTCTTGCCAATTGGGAAAAAGAAAATCTTGTTGTTTATCAATCGACAATCCTCGATTATGCAAAAGCTGTGCCACGAGATCATCGTGCACACGCGGCGCAATATGCCAAATTTTATTTGTTAATTCCTCCGTCTTCACAGTGCGTGTACCTTACTGGGGAAAGAGGAAAAGTTGAAGCAAGATATCCAGAAGATCGGAATTCTCCTAGCGGGACGTAGTGGAACGGGTGAGGATATATTCGATGTGCGTTTCTCATGCCCACTGTGCGAAATGATGTATTTTTGGAGGCTATTAAGATAGAATGGGAAAGATTATTCGATATGGTAGGCAATTATGGGTATTAATTCCACCTCAAGTATTGAAAAAGAATTAAAAAATTCTCGGGAGCGTATTTTTTGTGAAAGAAAAGATGTTGCCAGAGAGGCCGAGAATCGCTTAAGGATAGCCTTCGAACGATTGAACATTTCTTATCCGGACCTTCCTGAAATTGAGGTGAAGTTTGTTGATTCCCCAGATCAACCTGAGCTCGGAAGGACATATGTTGATATGCGCTCCGCTCAGGTGCTCTTTGATTCACGATTCGCTGCTCAAGCTCAGGAGGATGTGCTCGTGAATAAACTGAGAGAAGGTGGTTTGGAGTATCCCGGAATGATACAGGTACTTACGCACGAAGCTGGCCATATTGCATTATGGTCTGTACTCGGAAACGGAAAACGTCCAGCGACACGGCTATTAGATGAAGGTTGGGCGACATTACTTGAAGAGGCCGGATCGCAAGAGGATTTTGAAGCAACCCTAAAGCAACGAGCTAGAGAAGGATTTTCTTCCGAACCCGAAATTTTTGAACGATGCCTTGATTTCCGAAAAGTTATTCTTCCAGAAGAAAATCTCAACGGCGTAGAATATATTGTTGGAGCAACTATTTTATTATGGATTCGAGAAACATTTAATAACGAGATCATGCTCAATGCACTACGAGCTACGCTAGCTCTTGCAGAGAGAGATGATTCGGTGAAACAAAATAATTCTGACACACAAGATGGGGACGAACGGCTTGAAAATGTTCTTCGGCAGATCTTCGCCCCCAGGGAAATAGCTGACGTAAAGCGTAGCTATCTTGAATGGTTAAAAAAGTAGTACGCCGTACTAAATAAAAAATCTCAGCGCGAGCTGAGATTTTTTTCATGACAGAATGTCGGGTACGAAGTTGGAATCTTTATGATACGTTCGGAAAACGCTCAATGCCCTGAGCATACGCTTGGGCAAAAAGATCATCAAGGAGCGCACTCACTCCTCTACATTCATCGGCCAACAATTTTGCACCTCGTATGTAGTAGTAACATTCTTCCGAGGTCATGCTATCAATCGGATCAATAGCAAGCCCGCGCACATTCGAAACCTGATCAGCGATTTTTATTCTTCGCACACTTGAACTTTCTTTTCGAAGTCTTTGAGCTTGAAGGAGTTTTCGCTCTTGGACCGGCAAATCTTTAAAAAAATCATAATCGGTCAAACCTTCCACAATATCCCGCACTTCTTTGCCAAACTCCTTTTCTATATCATCTAAACTCACTTCGGTATCTTCCACACTATCGTGAAGCCATGCCGCGATGATTTCATCGTCAGTCCCGCCAGAGATCCACACTAAATCTGCAACTTCTTGTATGTGATGCATCTGTGGTTTTTTAATCCCGGAAACACAAGCTCCAATGATGTGCGAATGGGCATTGCGAGCAAATTCTTGAGCGCGATTTAATCTAGCCATACAGTTGATGAAGGTACAAACTCTATACTAAACGTTTTCACTTTACCAGGTAGCCCCCTAGATCTCCGAGAGCTTCCTTGTGCCGCTGAGAGCAGAGCGGAATATCTTTTTTCATTCTTTCAAAATCCCCATCGCGCCCTCAACAATGCGCTCTTCGGCATTCAAGGGGAAAATAGCACAAATATTTCGCGCCAATGCTTGTCGATCCTCCGGATGATGAAGTAATTTTTGTATTTCTTGCAGCAGAATTTGTGGGGTGATCTCACGAATAACATTGGCGGCACCAAGATTTTGCAACGCGGTTGCGTTCGCTTCTTGATCAGTGGCGACTCGAGGAACAAGAATGGCAGGTTTACCCAGCAGAGCAAGTTCGGCGATTGTACCCATACCGGCGCGGCAAACGACAATGTCGGCAGCGGCAAAAGCATCAGCCATACCTTCTTGCAAAAATTCAAGCGCTACATACCCTCGCTCAGCCTCATGTAATTTTTGCAAATCCGGAAGCATTTTTCCTTGACCGGTTAAGTGGATAACATTCACCTTTTGTAATAACTCTTCGGCGATTATCGTCATGGCATGATTAATCGAAGTCGCACCCGTGCCGCCACCAATAACAAGCACCGTTGGCAAATGCGATCGCAAGCTGTAGCGCTGATACGCAGTTGAACGATTACCAAATGTTAACGCCAATCGCGCCATACCACCAACAACCGTCGTTTTCTTTTTAGGAAATGCGTCTGCGCTCTGGCTCCACGCTACGCTAATATGCGTCGCAAACGGCGCCATGAGTTTATTTGCAAGACCAGGCGCAACATCAAGTTGATGAATCCACACCGGAATACGTCGCATCCAGGCAGCGATCACAATCGGCAAAGATACATAAGCACCGGCAGACATTACCAAACTTGGCTGTAATTCTTTAAGACGATTCCATGATTTAATAAAACTGATTAAAAAGAAAAACGGTACAAACGGCAATGTCCATTTTCTGCTGCGATCAAATTTGGGAGCTGACAAAGAAAAAAAGGGGATTTTCGCGCCCTCGATCAGAGAGCGTTCAGGTCCATGCGGCGTACCTATCCATGAGAATCGAACATCTCCTTCATGCTTACGCCACTCGGCTGCGACCGCCAAAAGCGGCGTCACGGGGCCAAGCGTTCCTCCTCCGGTAAATAAAATATGATGCGCCATAGATACGCATCATATTTTAACACTCTTTTCTTCCACAATCTTTCTTCCGATATACATCAGAAAAACGATGATGGAGGGAAGGCGGTATGACACACGCCTTCCCTCACGTTGAGTGTCTCTTGCATCTTGCGCATAACTGGTTCATCCCCACAACCCTTCGTGAGGCAGTTTTCGCAAGATCAAGATTACTCTCCCGTTATCCCCAGGGATGGGATGCGGTATTGCAACAAGTGGCGTTGTTGCCGCTCTCGTCCGCATAAAGCGCCACACACGGAGCCACGTCATGTTTCAATGGGCTTTGAAACATCCAGGAGAACTCCGTGTTCCAAGGTCTCCCCTGTTTTCCCGCCTGCACCACCAGGCAGGTGAAGAGGCATATGCCCATCGGCACGCGTGGCGCCTTACAGCACCACCCACAGGCGCCGGTCTCTTCGGAAAACTATTTACATTCCTCTGCGAGACCAAGAAGCCTATCATCTTCTTTAACTATTGTACAGCCTATGCTCTTTTCTTCTTCCCTTTCTGTATTTTCGCTGCCTTAAGAAAGGCGACAAACAGTGGATGTGGAGAAAGGGGGCGAGATTGAAACTCAGGATGGAATTGTACACCAATAAAAAACGGATGATCCTTCACTTCAATCATTTCAACAAGTCGACTATCAGGAGAGGTACCGGCGATAACAAGTCCAGATTCGATTAATTGCTCACGAAAATCATTATTCACTTCATACCGATGACGATGACGCTCAGTGATCTCGTCTTGAACATAAGCCTTGCGCGAAATCGTACCCTTTGCAAGCACACAGGGATATGATCCGAGTCGTAATGTGCCGCCGATTCCCTTCCCTTTTAATTTTTCGTCCTGATCGTTCATGAGATGAATGACGGGATGGGTAGTTTTTGCATTGATTTCAGTTGTATTGGCGTCTTTCCACTTGAGCTCAGTGCGAGCAAATTCAATCACCGCACATTGCATGCCGTAGCAAAGACCGAAATACGGAATCTTATTTTTGCGCACATAATTGATGGCCGCAATCTTGCCTTCAATGCCGCGAGAACCAAATCCACCGGGAATCAACACACCATGATACCGCGAGAGTTCCGTAAGCTTCTTTGGATCTTTTTCAAATTCTTCGGCATTCAACCATTCAATAACCGGCTTTTGCCCCGTGGCCCAAGCTGCATGTTTAATCGCTTCAAGAACAGAGAGATAGACATCCGATAAAATAAAATCTCCTGTTGAAAAATATTTTCCAATAACACCAATACGTACCTCATCTTTTACCGTAGCGATGCGATCAACGAGTTTTCTCCAATTCTCTAAATTACGTTTCTTTGTGCGCAAACGAAATGTTTTCAACATCGATTCTGCAAAACCTTGTTCTTCAAACAACAGCGGAACTTCGTAAATGGATTTGGCATTTGAAGCGGTGATGACATGCTTTTCCGGAACCCCACAAAAACGACTGAGTTTTTCTCGACGCGGTGCATCGAGTGCATATTCCGATCGACACACAAGAAAATCGGGATTGATGCCGATACGATTTACTTCACGCACCGCATGTTGCGTAGGTTTTGTCTTCATTTCCCCTAGTGAGGGCGGAACGGGAAGATAACTCACCAGCACCGTACGCACGGAATCAGGATCGCGCAATTTCATCATGCGCACCGCTTCCAAAAAAAGAATATTCTCGTACTCTCCCACCGTTCCACCAATCTCGATCAAAACAATGTCAGCCTTTGATTGCTTCGCTACACGTTCAATGCGCTCAATCACTTCTTCGGGAACACGCGGCACTACCTCGACACACTTTCCTTCATATCCACCTCGTCGTTCACGTTCAATAACCGATTGATACACGCGGCCTGTAGTCATGTAATTGCTACGCGTAATATCTTCATCAAGAAAACGTTCGTAATTGCCAATGTCTTGATCGGTTTCATCACCATCAACCGTTACAAACACTTCACCATGTTCAATGGGATTCATCGTCCCCGCATCAACGTTCACGTACGGATCAATTTTAATGGCGGTCACTTTATAGCCACGTGATTTCAGTGTCAGTCCAAGCGCCGCCGTGGTTGTACCCTTTCCCACGCCACTCATGACGCCACCGATAACGAAAATATAATGAGATTTCATAGTTTTCAGAGAAGGCCAGTTGGGCCAGAAGGCCGGATGTAAAATCTTTTTCTCTGAATGCTGGCCTATTGGCTCTTCTGGCCGACTTTATTGTACTTCGACACATTCAACACAATTCCCACCGCTGTGAGTGCAACCGCAAGTGCCGTTCCGCCATAACTCACAAACGGCAACGGCACACCGGTAATCGGCAAGAGTCGCACCATGGCGCCCATGTTAACAACTGCCTGAATTCCCAGCCAGGCCATAATCCCCACCACTAAATATTTCCCAAATGTATCGGGCGATTGCTCAGCAATATGCAATCCTCGAAAAAGAAAAGCGATATATAGCATAAGAAATGCCGAGGTCAACAAAAATCCTAATTCTTCACCAATCACCGCAAAAATACTATCCCCTGCAACTTCGGGAAGATACTGAAATTTCTGCAAACTATGCCCATAGCCGCGTCCAAAAAATCCTCCCGAACCAATAGCCAGAAGTGCTTGCGTAATTTGATAGCCCGAACCCTGCGGATCATGCTCGGGATGCAAAAATGCCTCTAAACGATCGGCACGATAATTCTTTTCCTCATTTTCCGCAGTTGTGCCGGTAGAAAGCGTGAGCAACCACAACAAGGCAATACCTCCAAAACCCAGCATGACAAAATACTTCAGCGGTGCACCAGCCACAAAATACACGGCCAGTGCCATCAGCACGATAATACCCATAGTTCCCGTATCAGGTTGCAACAACAACAATCCCATCACTGCTCCTAGCACCACCAAAAACGGCAACAAACCCTTGGCAATATCTTTCACATTTTTCGCCAAGGTTCCCTCCATCCACGCCGCGACATACATTAAGAACGTAAGCTTTACAATTTCTGACGGCTGTAAAGAGAAGGCGCCCAGCGAAATCCAACTGTGCGAACCTTTAATTTTGAGACCAATCCCCGGAACGAAAACGAGAATCAATAATAAAATAGTGAGAAGAAGCATCGGTATGGCGAAGCGACGATAGGCGGTATACGGCAGCTGATAGGCAACGACAAAACCTACGATGCCAGGCAGTAATCCGAAGAGAAGTTGATGTTTAAAAAAGTAATACCCGTCATGAAATTTATCAAAACCCACGGGCCATGATGCCGAGGTTAACATGAGTAAACCAAAAATAACGAGCATGCCCAGCAAAAGTGCAAAAATAGGATCTGCCGCAAACTTCCTTTGGCGGACATCCATATGTTAAGAAAGAAGTCCTTTGTCAAGAAGTGCGACCACAATACCAATACCTGCGCCCATCCACGATATCACCCAAAAACGCATGACTACTTTTGGTTCGGGCCAACCCTTGGCTTCAAAGTGATGATGAATAGGCGCAATGAGAAAAACTTTTTTACCAAACAATCTTTTCGATGCTAATTGTATCGTCGTGGTCACGGCTTCAGCAACAAAGACGATGCCAATAATCGGCAACAAGAGCGCCGCATTGGTGAGCATAGCAACGATTCCCAACGTCACACCCAAACTCATGGCTCCGGTATCGCCCATAATGAAACGAGCTGGATAAATGTTAAACCACAAAAAGGCGAGCAGTGTTCCCACGATCACTGCACAAAACGTTGCCAAATCAACTTTGCCCTGCAACAACGCAATGACTGCATACGCCGCAAATGCCGAGGCCATGGTTCCTCCTGCCAAACCATCAAGTCCATCGGTTTGATTAACGGAAAATGATGTCGCCACGATGATGGCCACAAAAAAAGGAATGTACAGCCAGCCAATACCCACATCACCATAAAAAGGAACATGCAGCGAATTCCAACCCAGCTTAAAGTAAAACCACCAGGCACCGATCAAGGCCACGATGGTGTAAAGAATCAACCGGTGCGAGATACGAATACCGCCACCTTTAGGTCCAATCTTCAATACATTAAAAATATCATCAGCAACACCAATGAGCCCTGCGGCCACCAAAGCACCAAGCGGCAACCATGTTTGCGAACGCGAAAAGAAATTCAAATACGACAGCACATGATCAGGAAACACCCAGGCATATCCAGCAAAAAAGAGTGCGAGCACGCCGGTCGTTACCCACATGAGCAATCCACCCATCGTTGGCACACCCGCTTTCTTCTTATGAAGTTCAGCAAAAAGCGGCGCCGTTACTGCACTGCGAATACTCTTCCCCATTTTATATTTATACAAAAGATGGGTAAGGAGTGGTGTCCAAGCCATGGCAACAACAAATCCTAGTGTTGATAAAATTAACAATTTAGAAAGAGAAAAGACATCAACCATAGGCGATATTTACGAGCACGACGCTGGCACAGGCCAGGAAAAGGAGCGGCGCAATAGCCGCGGTTGTTACCCACAACGTTATCGCCAGTGCCGGAGCACGTCGGCGAATACCTTGTGCAACCAGCCCATTGAGAATAGCCCAGACTAGACCACATGCAGGAATAAGAAAAACCTGCCACCAAGGGCCAGTCATATCAATACCCACATGCACATTGTAATGCAACGGGACCGATTCCTGACCATACACCAACGGCACTACTCGCCAAACCAGTAAACCAATACCCAACAACCAAAAGAAGAGAAAGATACCAGTCGAAATCGAAGCAACCCGGGAAAGTAAATCGGTATCTTTAAACGGCAGAAAAGGAAGGCGTTTTTTAGACATGCGTTTTTCCTATTATACTGCACGAACCACTCGTACCCCCGGCACCGCTCGTACCAAGGCCGTTTCGATCCCTTCTTTTAAAGTAACAGAGGCCATGGAGCATCCTTGGCAGGTTCCCGTAAGATGCACCTGCACTTCGCCCGTCTGTTCATCGCAAGCTACCAGCTCAACCCCACCCGCATGAAATTGCAAGGCTTTTTCGATCTCTTTTAATGCCTCTCTCACCTCATTTTCCATACGGTGGACAGTATAGCCGAATCTATTTGACTTTTGGAAGGATTCCACGTACTCTTATCGCCGTCTAAACACGAGAAAGCTCTTCTTTACTTTCGCAGAAAAACGTGAGCCGCGGAAATGTGAATTCGTTTTTCAAGAAAAAAGAAGAGCTTTCGAAGTGTTATTGAGAAGATAAATAAGTAATGTATGGCACACAAGCTAGCCCAAGGCTCTACACGTAATGGTCGCGATTCCAAGGCCAAGTACCTCGGCACCAAACGCGCCGATGGTCAAACTATTCAAATCGGCCAAATTATCGTCCGTCAACGCGGCACGCGTATTCATGCCGGTAAAAATGTTGGTATCGGCTCTGACTACACCCTGTTCGCCCTGAAAGATGGCGTAGTCAAATTCAACAAACGCAAAGCGCCAAACTTTGTCGGCGCACTCAAGTTGCGCACTTACGTATCGATTGTTTAACAGATACAAAAACTCCTCGACGCGTCGAGGAGTTTTTGTTTTATCTACAGAGCCTCAGCAATAACCGTAAGTGTTGCTTCGTAACCAGTAGAAAATTCAATAATGATCTCGTGATTACCCGGTTCAGTAATAGGCGACATGACAATAAGATCTTCGTCCACTTTATATCCCATCTCTTTTAAAGATGAACGGACATCTTTTGGATTTAATGATTTGGTAAATTTCCCTTTTTCCGTTTTACCAGCAACGATAACTTCTAATCCATCGAGGTCTGCGGCAAGCTTCTGTTCTTCGCTTTCCTGTTTTTTATTTTTTTGGGGTGCTTCCTTTTCTTGCTGTTCAGGCAAGGCCACAAAAGCAAGGTGTTGGGGAAATAAAAAATTTACCGCGTAGCCTTCGGGGACTTCCACCGTCGAGCCCGCCGAGCCAAGGGATTTAATGTCTTGTGTAAGGGTAACCCGCATAAGCGCAAAGCTTTTTTAATTATACCAACCATATCCCGATAACTCGATCGTTTGAGCAATTCGTCTGCGGATATCCAGGCAACGCCGTGAATAGTCTCCCCTTGTTCTTGTGGCTGCGGTGGACGAAGCGTGGCCTCGGGCGGAGCTTCGAAGAGGAAGTAATGGATGTATTTATGAATAAGTTGGCCCTTGTGTACAAAACGATCACGGAACCAAATATCGATATGATCGAGCTTAGCTACATAGCGCAAATGACTAAGCCCCATTTCTTCATGAATTTCACGAATAGCGGTTTGTCGATATCGCTCTCCAACACGAACGTGGCCTTTGGGAAAGGCCCACTTTCCATACGAATCAATAACCATGGCAAAGAAAAAACCCTCACGCGTACGCTTAAAAACCAAGCCTCCGGCAGAGACCTCAATGCGATGACGCTCTTTTTCACCTTCACTTCTGCGTGAGGAAATTGAGCGCCGCGGAGAATTGGGGATCATTTTTTGCATGAATGTCATCTAAAGTCAAAGTGACTTCTTGGTCAGGGGTGATGCCTGCTTTATCGATAGAGCGACCGTTTGGTGTTAACCAACGGGCCACGGTAATTTTGATAGCACTTCCATCGGCAAGATCTTCATATTCCTGCACACTTCCCTTGCCAAATGTTTGTTCACCGATAATGATTGCCTTTTGATAATCCTGCAATGCACCGGCAAGAATCTCTGACGCCGAAGCACTACCACCATTCACCAACACTACCGTGGAAATGTTTGCAAATCGGCTATCGCCCATGGCATCGAGCGCCGAGCGTTCACCCCGTACTTCCTCCAAAACTGCCGATGATGTACCAATCCAATACCCCGCCAAATCAAGCGCACCATCAAGATAGCCGCCAGGATTATTGCGCAAATCAAGGACAATCCCTTTTACTTGCGCTTTTTCCAGTTCATCAGCAGCTTGCGCAAACAACGCGAAGGTATCTTCATTAAACATGCTCACCGTCACAACACCGATGCCATCATCACGAACCGTCCATTTTACGCTATCAACATGAATTTCCCGTCGAGTGATCGAGACATCACGAGGCTCTTGCATGCCGTCAGAAAGAATCGAAAGCACAACGGTCGTTCCCTCCTCTCCTCGGATACGCGACACGGCCTCATTTACCGTCATACCCGTAGTCACAATCCCATCAATAGCCAAAATACGATCACCAGCAACCAAACCCGCGGTACTCGCTGGCGTTTCTGGCAACGGCGCAATAACGGCAATTTCACCATCGGCATTCAAGCCAATCTCCGCACCAATCCCAAAAAATGAACCGGACAATTCTTGTTGAAAAGATTCAGCCATTTCGGGAGTGAAGTAGGTTGAATAGGGATCTTCCAAACCATAGACTAAGCCTTGCAATGCGCCGTAAAAAAGATCTTGATCGGAGATAGGCTGATCAACATATTTTTCCCGTAGCAAAGCCCATACCTGCCAAAAAAGCGAAAAATCTACTTCGTCGGCAATACTCGAAGGGATAACCCGAACATGACCCAAAAGCGAGTCATTTCCCGCAGCCTCGAGAAGACCCGGCCCCCGTCCATACCCGTAGCCAATAACAAAAAAGAGCACCGCACCACCGCAACCCAACAAAACACGTACCGGCGTGGTTAAGACCCCGCCTTGCCCCAAAGACTTCAACGACATATAGAAAAAGTGTACCATAGTAGAAGCTCCTCTTCCACTCTTTTTCTTATGTCATCTCCTGTTCGAAAAATCCTCTTTTTTGTTTTTTGTCTCATCTTTTTTATCTCTGCACCCCTTATCGTGCTTTATACTGCGGGATACCGCATCAACCTTACCAATCGAGTCGTGAGCCAAACCGCCGCCCTTGCGCTTGCAAGCACTCCCAAAGGAGCCATGATCTCTATCAATGGCACACGTACAAAAGAAAAAACTCCAACGGTGTTCCAGCGTCTTTCTTCCGGAACAATCACCGTTCGTTTCGAAAAAGAAGGATATCACTCTTGGGAGCGAACCATTTTTCTTGAAAGCGGAAAAACAAGCTATATCACCGCTCCTCTTTTTCTCGATACGAACGCGACGCCTCTTCTCGCGGGAAGTCGCGCCTTCAACCTTGCGCAAGCTGCACGTACAGATAGTGAAATATCCGCAACAGATATTTTTCTTGTGGATAACGGAAAAAATGTCGAGATATCTGTAGTGACGATTGTGGGCACAACACTCATCGGTCTTTTGCCGCAAGAGACGTATACGATTATCGCCAGAACTGCTACCGATATCGTACTTCTTGATCAGTCACAAAAACCGTACATGCTTTCCCTCACTGCCAATAGCGAACCCGTCGCTTTATCGATGACCGCAGTCGCATGGGCGTGGCTTGAGGAAGATCGCTTATTTGTCTGGTCTGACGGTAATGAAATTCGGCTATATAATGCCACCACTCGGGAAACAAATTTTATTACCCGCCAAGGCGATACCATCACCCATCTTGCGTTTGCGCAAGATGGGTATGGCATTCTTGCCGCTACCGCACATACTGTCGTAGCCTGGGATCGCTACGTGTATGAAAACGGACGTTTTTCTACAACCATTATCGATAACCACACCATCGATGATTTTTGGTGTAATGAGACAGGTGATCGTTGCTATTTTGCTACGAAGCAAGAAGGAGGTGAGGAGATTTGGGAGTACGAATTAGTAAAGTAACAGCGAGCTTTTCTTCATTGACAGCAAGTGACTTTTCCGCTACAGTCAGCGGTCTTCTCTTACAAAAACAAGGAGGGAGAGAGACATGACACTTACTACGCAGGAACAACTGAATCGCTTCATCGGCGGCCAGCTCCAGATGGTCATGGACGGTCTGGAGATCCGGATGAACGTTGAAACGATTGCGACCTCTCCCGAGGGGGTCTTGATCGGTAGCGACGTGTACTGGCGGAAGAAGAGGGACGATGCGGATTTCACTCCCAGTCCCGGGGGAATCCATCTCCTCATGGAGGCGAGGATCGACGAGGACGAGCTCCTTGTCGGCGAAATCCGGATACGGTGGTACTCGAAGCCCATTCAGGGCACGGTGTATCCGCCCGGCTACGCGGACATCCTCAGATTCGAGTTGCCGACTACAACGCTTGAGGAGGTCGTGCGCGAGCACGGCACCGTTGCCGTGAAATCGGTTTTCACAGACAAGGAGATCATCGTCCACCGCGTACTGGTCGACGACGAGAAGTGGATCGGGGTGGTGAGAACAGTATTCCCCTGCCCCTTCACCAACCTCGTCAACACCGGCATAAAGTCGATCAAGCTTGAGGAGGGCGGGATCTTCCGGGTAGACGGCTTCCTCAAAAGCGAGGACGGGGGTATGAGCCACGCAAGCTGCCCAATAAAGGGCTGGGGAAAGACCATCGCGGAGGCCGTCGCCGCAGCCTACAATTCGGAACCGGTGGCGAGCTACCGGGCCACGCATCCCGACCACGAGGTCGAGGAACGGGTCATCGTCGAAAAGTACGACATCGTCGTCGTCTACGCCACTCCGGACGGCACGATCTTGGAGCAAAAATACTCGCGCCGCAAACGGCATCAACCGAAGTGTTTACCTTACAACGCGAAGCTCGCGAAAAGCAGCGGTTATTTATGGAAGCTGAGGCAAAGGCAAATGCGGACGGCCTCATCCACTTGACCTGCATGGTCGGTAAGGGAGCCGACCAGCACGAGTACTCGGGCGCCGGAAGCACACCCGAGGAAGCCCTCAAGAACGCCATGGCCCAGGCGTCGCAACCGTCAAAGTCCATCTAGGACTACGACTCGAAACCCGCTATGTCGTTCGCGAACGATATGGCGGGTTCACTGTCTTAAAAAGAGATTGCTGGATCCCCGTAACATTGACGAAAGGGGATTTTTTATTTACCTTAAATAGTCTTCTTGAGTTCACAGAAACGAAGGAGTGAAGACATGATACGTATGCCAAGAAGGCCGTCAGAGCTCAGACCGCCGCCGAACACAGAGCCAGAAGGAAATACGTCACAAGACACAGGAACACCAACCATCACGCTCATGGCGCTTCTGCAGGAGCACCGCGAGCTCGAGGTCTACTCCACTTCCGACAAGGCTACTGGTACGGTGACCATCATCGCAGCCATGGTCAACGACGAGCTGACGGACGTGATCCCTCTCACGTTCTCGCACTACATCGCCAACGTGACCATGACGTCCATCCAGGGAGTGCAGCTGCGCGACGGGACGATATACGTCGACGGCTCCATCACGATCGAAGGTCGTGGAAGCATCCGTATCCGTGGATACGGAGAGACGATCGAGGACGCAATCGCGACCGCGTACTGCAACTTCGACCATCTTTCGCCGCCCCCACGAGGAACAACCGAGCAATCCGTCCAGACCGCGCCCAGTTCGGTCTGAACATAGCCACTCCCGGACTTGGGAGTGGCTCGACCCGTCACGTCGTTCGCAAACGATGTGACGGGTTCACTGTTTTTAACGAACAAAAAATCACGAGATCCTCGTAATTTTTTTACTTCATATTTTTTACCATTCGTACGCGATATCTTTGATGGGAATATTTTTCGCTTCATTCGGTGACCAAGCTTCGGTTGCACAATTCGCTACAAGCGCAACCGTTGGCAATAAATTTTTCCACGCATACGCGACACCAGGAGGAATCGTGAGTAATGCGTAACGATTATCTCCTAAAAGAATTTCTTGAAACGCACCTTTGGTTGGAGATGCTTCGCGCGTATCGTGCAACACGAATTTAATACGTCCTGTTGGCACCGCCATGTTACTCCAACTTGCCGAATGTAATTTCCAACCCTTCACCACCCGAGGATAAATGCAAGAAAAATAGATTTCGCCAAAGCGACGGAAATGCGCAGCGTCGGATCGCAGCATATGCATAACTTGCCCGTCTTCACCCGGAACAATCGACAGCGGAGTAATAACAACGCCTTGAATATCCGCTTTATTCATATTTAGGACGATCGTTCATCATTCGAGATTGCCACAGCGCCCAATCGTTTCGTGCGATCAAAATACTCACGATACCAGGCAACGGTTTCTGTCAGGCCTTCTTCAACCGTGTATTCCGGACGCCAGTTCAGCAAACGCAATGCCTTTTCACTCGAAAGCGTTTGTTCAACAATTTCTGCTTTGGCTTGATTGAGAATAACCGGTTCAAGATCAGTACGACCCATGGCTTCGGCAACTTTTTTCACAATATCAACAACCGTAAAACGATTGCCGGTACTAAAATTGAAGGCTTGCCCCACAATCTCCGGTCGATCCATTTCTTCGGCCAAACGAATGTATGCATGCGCAGCATCACGCACAAAGAAATAATCGCGAATAAATTTCCCGTCACTGCGAATCACCGGCGATTCACCATCATAAATATGTTTGATGGTTTCGGGAATCACGCGCTGCCAGTTTAAATCTCCGGGACCATATAAATTTCCACAACGCGTTACACACACCGGAAGTTTATAGGTATTCCAATACATCCGCGCAATCAAATCCGTGCAAGATTTGGAAACATCATACGGATGCGTTCCGTGCAATGACGCTTCTTCGGTATACGGAAGAATCGGCTGCGGTCCGTACGCTTTGTCGGACGACGCAACGAGCACGCGTTTTACAAGTGGCGACAACCGCGCCGCTTCAAGCACATTCGCGGTGCCCATGATATTAATCCGCAACGTCGGTAACGGCGCACGGTTTCCTACTGGTGCAATCGGCTGGGCGCCAACATGAAAAATGGTATCGATTTCGTACTCATTAATGGTGCGATACACCAAATCATAATCTTCAAAATCTCCGGTAACAATATCCGCATGATGATAAGCGGGAAGAGAAAAAAGACGGCTCGAAGCCGCATGGTCGCGTTTCAACAACACAATCCGTGCCCCCGCAGCGTGGAGCTCCTCAACCAATGCTGACCCTAAAAGACCAAACCCTCCGGTCACAAACACATTGCGATTGCGCCAAAAGGCAACCCGATCAGCAGTAAGAAAAGACGATTTCATAACGCTCAGACTTTGCCAGAATGAACCGGTACGGTCAACCCGTTGATTGGTCATTTGGCCAATATTCGACATTCTTTCTTCTTTATGTTAAAAAAGTGGGTCGATCTTGAGTGATCGATATCCATCCCGCAAACCAGAGGAGCATCGAGAATAAACATGCAGGCATATCGCTTGTTCCCTCCCGACTGGAAGGGATTCATTCCTTTCGAGGATGGCGACATCGCCGTCCTCATGGCACGACCGTCCGTCCCACTCATCTACCTGTACGGCCTCGTCGGTCAGCAGGAAGAGAGTGGGGCATTCACCGCACAATACCCGAACATCGTTCGGGTGGAAGCCACGGCGGGTATGACCATCCCTGTCGTGGTCGAGGACGGATGGGCGAAGGTGGGCCTGCGGGCCCAGCGGCGCCTGTTCGTGAACTCGAACACCGAGGCCTTCGATGCGCTGAACGCAGACCTGGAGCGGCAGCTCAAGGAGGCGTTCGGACCGAAGGCCGGACACACGTTGATCCGGCTTCACCAAGAAGTTAGCGGCGACTGGAAGACCGCTCGAGAGACCTACCTGGCACTCCTTCGGCGATACCTCGATCGTCTGGAACACGAGGTCGGGTTCGGGCGGACCAGCTACGAGATCCCGGGCGGGTACGGACGGTTCGCGGAGAAGGGACAGGACGCCAGTAAAAGGCAGTTCTACGAGGAGACCGATCCAAACACCGCGGTGATCGGGTGGGGGTCGCTCGGAGAAATCGTGGCCAATCGTGGTCACGAAGTCCATACGATCCGGGTCGGCGTCGCGCGCGTCGACCCGGACAAGCGAGCATCCAAAGCGGCGGAGGTCATCCCCGACCCCTACGAAAGCTTCGTGACGAAGCTCGAGTGGTACGATCTCGACGGCCTCGATGGACTCCGGGAAGAAGGAAAGCTGATCTGTGGCATCACGGAAGCCGCCCTCGGGCGGTACCTGGCCACATCGATGCGGAATCCGAACATCTTCCCACCCCTGCGCTGAGGGGGTGGGATCGTATAACGAAGCCCCGTCTGGACCGAGTCCAGACGGGGCGTTCTGCTTTTATAGGAATACTTTTACCAACTTACGACCACACTTTCCACTTCGGATCCGTCTTCCACAATTTATCCAAATCTTCTTTATCTTTGTATGTATCCATCGAGTGCCAGAAACCTTCGTGTTTGTACACACCAATCTTGCGATCTTGGCTTGCTTTGGTGAGTGCATCTTCCGCCATCTCGCCAACTTTACAATGTTGCAAAAAGTCCTTGTGCATCATCATGAAGCCGCCGTTTGTGAAGTCGGACAACTGAGGCTTCTCGGTAAACGACGTGATGATGTTGTTTTCATCAGGAACAACCAAGCCATATTTTGATTTTGGATGAATGCCCGTAATCACCCCATGCACACCATGCTCTTCACGCATCTTTTTATAAAACTGATGAAGCTCGGGAATATTTACGTTCGACACGCCATCACCGTACGTCAACATGAATTCATCGGGCAGATGAGGTGCTGCACGCAACAAACGTTCTCCGGTTGGCGTTGCGCCATCACCCGTATCAACGAAGATAATTTTAAAATCATCGTAACTATCCTCATTAAGCAAATAGGTTGAGGATGTGCGCAAATCCAACTGAAAATCCTGCGTCAATAAGTGATGGTTGAGGAAATATTCTTTGATTTGATGGCCACGATAGCCTAAACACAAAATAAATTTCTTATACCCATAATGAGCATAAATTTTCATGATGTGCCACAAAATCGGTTTGCCACCGATTTCGACCATGGGTTTTGGGCGAAACTCGGTTTCTTCACGCAAACGGGTGCCGGTTCCCCCGCAAAAAATGACGACTGGTACCGTTTGACGTTGAGCTGGCATTTCCATAAAATGCTTCTAACTTAAATATAGGCCCATTCTGGGGTTTTTCCGGATGCATGTCAAACGAAATCGCTATCAGTATCGTGATTGTGACATGGAATGTGCGCGAACTTTTGCGCGCCAACCTTGCACGTTTACAAAGCCTTCACTGTCCGTATACCACGGAAATCTTTGTTGTTGATAACAATTCACACGATGGCACCGCGTTCATGGTCCGCAATGAATTCCCGAACGTGCACCTCATTACCAATAATTGGGACGCCGGTTTTGCCGGACCGAACAATCAGGCACTGCGCTTGGCAACAGGCAAAGTTCTCATCCTTCTCAATCCCGACATGCTCGTTGAAGAAGAAGCACTTGAGAAAACCTACGACAAGCTGATGCAAGAAAAGGACATTGGTGTTCTTGGCATCAAACTCATCGGCCAAGATGGCAAACCCATCAATAGCGTTCGTCATTATCCCGATTTTCTTTCTCAGCTCTCAGTTATTTTAAAAATCGGTCATCTCTTCCCTACTCTTCTTGATTATTATCACTGGACAGATTTTGATTATGGTCGGTCGCAAGATGTCGACCAGGTACGCGGATCATTTTTCGCTTTTCGCCGCGAGATGCTCGATGAAGTCGGGTACCTTGATGAGAAGTATCACATTTGGTTTGAAGAAGTGGATTATTGTTTACGCGCGAAACAAAAAGGTTATCGAGTGCACTATTTCGCCGATGCCATTGCACATGACTACGTTGGTAAAAGTGTGGCGCAGATGAAGTATTTGGAAAAACAAATTATTTTCACCCACAGCATGATTCGGTACTTTAAAAAATGGAAACCGTGGTGGCAAACATTTATCTTAATACTCGCCCGTCCGTTTGGTCTTCTTGCATCGTGGATGATGGATGTACGAAATTCTTTCACGCAAAAGATATGAAACTCGCCCTGCAACTCAGTTGTTATAACGGTGGGCGGTATTTGCCTTTTGTTTTTGAATCACTCAAAAAACAACATCTCACCGATTGGCATCTGTATGTTCTAGATAATGCCTCGGATGAAGAAAACAAACAGCTGATTGCCCAAGCGGTTAAAGAGGCAAAATTACCCATTACGCTTGATCGCGTTGAAACAAATATTGGGTTTGCCGGTGCGCACAATTATCTTTTCAAAAAGTACACAAAGCACGCAACATACATTCAATTGTTAAATGATGATGCTTTTTTGGAACCAATGTTTCTCAGCGAATGTCTTACCTATCTCGAAAAGCATCCGGAATGCGCAGCATCATCAGGAGTCGTGTATCGCTGGGATTTTGATGCACGGACAAATGATCGCGGAGGACGAACACGCATTATTGATACGCTCGGTCTTGATGCAGCAATAACGGGCGGTATCAGCGATCGCGGTGCCGGACAAGATGCGCAGACGTTAGATATTCCCGAAGTACCGTACGAAGTCTTTGGTGTGTCGGGTTGTTTGCCAATGTATCGCGTGCAGGCTGTACGCGCTGCGAGTCCGGACATGAGTTTATTTGATGAGACTTACGTTTTATATAAAGAAGACGTTGATCTTACTTATCGATTGCGAGCGCTTGGTTACACCGCAACGATCGTTCCTTCAGCGCTCGCCTATCATCGCCGCACACTCGGACGAGGTGCGGTTGGCGCAAGCCTTTGGCGACCACAAAATGAAAAAAATTATCTTTCCTATCGCAATCACCTGTGGACGCTTATGAAGAGTCTTCCAGCTGCTGCTCTTTGTAAAAATCACATCGCCGTCTTGCCTTACGAAAGCGCAAAAATGTTGTACTGGACACTCCATAATCCTTTGATCATCTGGAGAACATGGCAAGAGACTCGTGCTCATTGGTCGCATCTGAGAGAATGGAGAAAACATATTTCTCTGGCACGACGTTCGCCAAAGCCTTTTTTCGATCGCCCAGAAAAGCCTAAAACCGATATCGCCATCATCCTTGTTTCACATGATGATTTAAGCGAAAAGTGCCTTACCTCTTTGCAACAGGCACGGGCAAAAACAACTTGTACCACCACCGTTGTGGTCGTTGACAATCAATCGTCGCACTACGATGCCAATGCTTTTGTTGAACAATATATTCCCGACGCCTGGACACTCTTACGCGATGGCGATCATGGTTATGGACGCTCAATGAATCGCGGTGCAGCTCATGTTGATGCCAAATACTATTTTATTCTCAATCCCGACACAATGCTTGCTGATGAAGATATTTTCAATAAACTCACGAGCTACATGGAAAAACATCCTGATGTCGGACTTATTGGTCCAAAGGTAGAAGGATTTTCCGGAGACTTGCATGAAACCTGCCGCCGCTTTCCTGCATGGTTTCAACCGTTCATTCAACGTACAGCCCTCAAAAACACCTCGCTCGGCAAAAAATATCTGCATACTTTTCTCATGCAGGATTACGATCACCAAACCGAAAAAGCCGTTGATTGGGTGCAGGGTTCAGCAATGTTCGTTGAGGGCAACCTCTGGAAAATGCTGCGCGGCTTTGATGATCGTTTCTGGTTGTATTTTGAAGATGTAGATTTGTGTCGCCGCGTGTGGGAATCAGGCAAAAAAGTTATCTATTTACCATCAGTAACCATTCTTCATCAGCACGGACGACAATCAGCAAAAATTCACAACATCTTAGTTAATCTGATTACCACCAAAGAATCGCGCGGGCATATTTTTAGCTGGATAAAATATACGTGTAAATGGCTTGGTAAAACTCTTCCTCGTCACGAATAATCTCTATGGAGCTTCCCAAAGTAGCCATCATTTACTTGACGTACAATGGCAAAGATTCGTACCGCGACATTACGCGTTGCTTGCAATCAATCGAGAAGATTACCTATCCGCTTGATCAGGTCGAGCTCATCTGTGTTGAGAATCCGTCGCCACATGGCGCAAGCTGGCCATTCATTGGATCAGAATGGGGACCGAAAAGTGGCAACCAATTTCCTCATCTCACTATCGTGAAGAACCCAAAAGATGTGGGCTATGCCGGAGCAAATAATGTCGGTATTGCTGAGGCAAAGAAACGGGGATGTTCGTATGCATTTTTACTCAATCAAGATGCAGATGTTGACCCAAACTTTTTAACTGCGGCGGTTGCACGAGCCGAGCAAGATGAAAAAGTGATGTTCGTCCAATCACTCGTATTGCTCGGTCAAGATAAACAGCTCGTCAACAGTGTTGGCAATCGATTGCACTTTTTAGGATATGGTTACGCCGGTGGCTTTGGCTGGACGCATGAGCAAGCCAAAGCCTTTTTTGTGCAAGAACAAAAAGAGAACCCCGATCTTGAAGTTCCGTACTTTAGCGGTGCCGCAGTTCTTGTGCGTCTATCAATGACGGATGAAATTGGATTATTTGATAGTGATTTTTACATGTATCACGAAGACGTCGATGCATCACTCAATGCGCGTGTGCACGGTTATAAAAGTGTCGTCGCGCCCGAAAGCATTATTTATCACTATTACGAATTTTCTAAAAGCATCAAAAAGTTTTACTGGATGGAGCGCAATCGCCTCATCGTCCTTTTGACGTATTACAAATTACCCACGCTCCTCTTGATTACTGTCCCTTTTTTCGGCGTCGAGCTTGTGTCATTTTTATTAGCAATCAAAAGCGGTTGGTGGAAAGAAAAAATACGAGCCTGGCTTTTCTTCTTCAAGCCTTCATCACTCGCATGGATTTGGCGCCGACGCCGACAAGCGCAATCGACTCGTCTCATTACTGATCGCGAACTCCTAAAGCGCGCCGAAAGCACCATTCTTTTTCAAAAAAATCCTGTTATAGCAAACACGGATCATGCCATTCTCAACGATGTTCGTAGTTCGATCGTCACCCGCGTCGGTAATCCTCTTATGCAAAAAATGTGGGCAGTTATTTATACGCTTATTCACTGGTAATACCAGTGCGTTGCAATATTTCTTTAGCACCAGGAATATCTTGCAATTCCGGATAGCGATAATCATTTTTATTGTAGGAAGTCGAACCGACGCCGACCGCTGTCACACGTTCATCCGTCAAAGGGATAATAGCGTGATAGACGCCAGCTGGGATGCGCAATCGCGGCAACGATCCATCCGCAACCACATACGTCGGCAAATCGTATGGAGTCGACAATGTATCGATTCCAAGAATGATACCAACGGTCTTTTGAAACGTCGGAGATGTTTCTCGAAAATCTGACAACAACCACAACGCACAACCCGATAACGTAAAGAACAATTCGTCGAGTTCGAGATGATAATGTCCACCACGCATCGTGCCCTTTCCCTTTGCGCTACTTGCATAGATATCGAGGAGTTTTTCACCAAAACCTTCGGGATTGCCAACACCACCCGGCAGCATATGCCAAACCGCGCCTTCGTGATCGCCGAAACGCGGCTGCAATTCGACCGTAACGCCATCAATACCTGCAGGAAGAATATTTAGTGTTGCCATACAGAAAGATAATCGTGTAATGCTTCTTGCCATGAACGCATGGGAGGAATTCTTGTCGAGAGAAGTGTTGAGTATGCAGGACGTTTAGCGGGACGTTGCACTGTTGCTGGATTACGCGGAAAAATCTCGTTTTTCAATCCTAACTGATCACGAATTTCCTGAGCCCAGCCGAGCCAGGTCACACCTCCACTGTTTGCCATGTGATAGATACCAGGTTCAGGACGATCTTGCAAAAGATAATGCTCTGTATGTTGTGCGAGATCAGCGACCGACGTTGGCGCAGAATATTCAAAATCATTTACTTCGAGCACTGGTTTTGTCTGCAATTCATTGACGATTACTTCCACAAAGCTTCTTTTTGCGTTTGCTGATGCTGCAGGCTCGCCGTACAGACGCGATGTTCGGACAATAAAGGCTCCTGGATGTGCAGCAAGTACATGCTGTTCACCCAGCAATTTCGATTCTCCATAAACACTAATAGGGTGCGCCTCATCGGTCTCAATATATCCCTCTTTTTTGTCACCCGCAAACACATAGTCCGTTGAAACATGTATGAAGGGAGCCTCATAATCGGCCGCAGCATGCGCGATCATGCCCGGAACTTCGGCATTTAACCAAAATGCCGCTTCACGTCCTTCACCTTCGGCAGCGTCAACATTATTATAGGCAGTCGTATTCACGATCATCTCGGGATTTGTCTGAGCAATCAAAGATGCGATCCCCTCTTTCTTCCACTGTATCTCATCACGTCCTGGTGCGATAATTTCATGACCGCCAGACCACGCCCGTTGCATCGCCGTTCCCAATCGTCCCGATCCACCTAAAAGCAAAATGCGCATACCTTACTTTCTCTTCCCAAGATAGAAAGCTGCTCCCAATAAGACGATGCCTGCCACTGGCAAAATAATCCACCAGGATGATGAGTCGTTATTCGTCGGTAGAATGTTTTCTTCAGATGGAACATGATTAACATCAAGAAGATCTGCATGAACGACGGATGGAAGAAAGAAAATACCCAGAATGAATGATGCAAAAAAATATTTCATACTAAAATTGTTCACGAATCTTTTGTGCAGTCATTGCCAGCTCATCAGATGAAGGATGCATCTTGGTAAATGTTCGTGGTACGTCGTTTTTACGCGGCATAATGTGCAGATGCGTATGCATGACTTCTTGCCCTGCGCATTCGCCATGATTCATGCCGAGATTATACCCATCGGCGCCAACTGCCTTAAGGATTTTTGGTGCAAGCGAATGAATCACATCCATCAACGCCCGTGCATCTTCTCTGGAACCCGCAGAAAGATTCTCGGCATGCGTCTTAGGAATCACGAGCGTATGCCCTTCGCTTACGGGGCCAATATCAAGAAACGCGAAGACCTTATCATCCTCATAGACTTTGTGTGCAGGAATAATTCCGGCGATGATTTTGCAAAAGAGGCAGGTTTGCATAGGGGTTAACGTGGTTAAGTGGTTAAAATGGTTATTTTTCAGATAATCACTTAATCACTTTAACCATCTTTATCTTTTAAATTCCTTAGTTTCTCATACTTCACCGTCAAAAGAGCAAAAATGCAAGGGATCACGATCAATACGGGAAACGGAAATACATACGACACAAAACCCGGATGTCGCCATTCAACGATAGCGAAGATGGGTAGAGCGACAAACCAAGCGAGGAAGTGGGGGTAAAGGCGCATATAAGGTGAGGTAAACGAAGGAATGAGCCTGCGCTTCTCCCTCCTTCCAGGAGGGAGATTAAGAGGGAGGCTGAGCGAAGGAATCCTCTAGACCCTTCTTTGCGTCAGGGTCTGAACACAAATCTCTTCATCGCTCGTAAAATCCCCATCATATCCAAAGGTTCTTTTTTAAACGTTACCTTGATTTCATGAATCTTTGGCTTGTCTTCAACATCTCTAACCCGCGGAGCAGAGAGAACAAGCCTGTAAGCCCCCTGTTCCTTTGGGGCTCCTTCCAAAGAAAAAGAAGCGTTCGATTGACGCCAACCTGCATCGGTAAATGCCGTTGGCGCAATCGTTGCCAGAACATAGGATACACCGGCATCAGCAAGCGAAGGCAGGGCCGTAACTTGCAATGCATCAGGATTGAAAAATGCATCTTCACTGAGTGCAAATTTTCCATCACCAATAAGCTTTACATCTCCGACCGGCGAAGTGAAAGTAGCGATATCGGCATCCGCGATCACTACAGAAACTTTTTCTTGTACACCAGAAATCGCGAGCGCTTGCGCTCCAGCCTGCAACGTTTGCAATCCTTCTGCATGCAACGTTTCAGCGGTGAGGTATTTTACATCTGACCAAAAGGTTGTTGCGCGAGGTTGTGGCAAAAAACCGATATCATCAGCAATGAAGAGTTGATTTTTAAAGACAAAATATGAACCGCTCTCGGTAATTGATCGCCAAATAATGTCTGAGGTTGAAGATAAGGAAATACGATAAACACCCTCAGGTAAATTATTCTTTTTAAACGTGATCGTTCGTAATGAGGACTGTGTTTGATCTTCAGAAATCACACCGTCATCAAGAAACGGCTCTTCAAACATCGTTTGCCCGGCTTCATTGATAATTTTCACGAAGCCCTCATCAGGGCCATAGCTGCGATTTACATCAACGAACGAAACCGAGAATGTTGTCTGTTCATGGTCCTGAACATACATCAATGCTTCATGCGCACCACGCAACGCGACGTCATATGTTCGCGGGGATGCGAGAGAAGTCGCCGAAAAATCACGAAACGGCTGCGTCCAAGCGGTGCGGTACACAGCAATATCTTCTCGCTTGGGGATGTTGGCAAGAAAAGCATCAACATCTTGCACGTCATCATTTTTTGCCCAGACTTTTTCTAGCAATCCATTATCCAAAGTCTTTGTTGTTGATGGCCAAGCAAGCGTATCAAGTGCCCGATAAAAAAGAGGTGTAAAAGTAAAACGCTGCAAGCGAAGATCTTGTAATAGTCCCACTTCAAGCAAATCTTGATCTTCCGCGTCAAAAGAAATCGCTACATCCATCGATGTCCAATCTCCGGGTGGAGGCGTTAGCGAGACATAAACCGGTTCATCAATAATCGCTATGCATGAGCCTCGGTCATCAGCACATGTTGCATCCATGCGTGCATCAGGCAAAGGGCGGCCAATCAGCGGCGAGGCTGCATCTGCATACCAAATCGCTGATCGTTCACCGGTCGGAGCGATATATATCCAAAACAACAGGCAAAAAAGTGCCGATGGAAAAAGGGCAACAAAAAGAATGGAAAAAATGTTACTTTTGAACGCTCTCGACATATTCAATACGATACAACGTTTCATCTTGCAAAGTAATCACAGGGACAAATTGCAATCCCTCACCAATAAGTTTTATTTCCTTCAAATAACGGAGATCTTTTTCAGGTAAGGTGATGCCAAAATAATACGTCGGTGCATTCTGCATCATGATTGGAATCGCCTCATAGGTTACATCACTACGCAAAGGCGCGACCACGCGTCGATCGGGCCAGAGATATTTATCAGCCCGATCGACGATAATAATGGCATCGTTTTCGGTTGCCGCAAGAATCGCTTCTTGTTTTTCTTGGAACGATGCCAGTGCAGCTCGACTAGCAAAGATTCCATCTGCTCCCCAAAAAACCAAACGTCCCGATAAAATCAACGTTAACACACACAAGCAAGCAAGTACGATCTGACGAGCGCGATCTGATCTTTCTTTTTTAACTAACATTGAAGCTCTATCCACAATCCATACACATGCCTGTGCGGCAAAAGGCGTTGCCAATACAAAAAGTGGTAACCAATACCGAACATACGAATTGCCAAGTGAAATTGCCCGAGGATCGGGATTGTCATGAAACAACCAACTCCCATACAGCACAAAAAGATAACTACTGATGAGCGTCGAGGAGATCGTCCATGCTTTCCAAAAAAAGGACTGCTTTTTCCATGTACTCAGCACGAGCATACTTCCAAATAATGCAGGAATGGTCATCCATGGATACAACAGAAACGCGTAAAAAAAGATATGACGCAGTGTTGAACGCAGATGTATGCCAAATGGAAAAAAGAGTTCACTTACTGTCTGCCAATAGTCAATGCTCTGCGTCGTATCAGGTGAAACTCCAGCTTCTTGCACAACAGGTTGCCATAATTGTTGGCCGACTGTATAGCCAGTTGTAAATGGATTTCCGTATGTCATCCCATTTGCTCCTAACATGAAGAGTATCATCACACCAAAACCGATTCCTGATGCGAGAAGATCACGCCAGCTCATCCATGTTTTTCGTAAAGCGATGATCACGAGCACAAGCACCGTTGGCAGTATCCACCATAATTCTGCCGCGCGAATAAACAAGGCCATGCCCACACAAAAACCCGACAATGCCCACAAAAGCATGCGATGACGAACTATGGATACTCGATAGGCAGTCACCGCAATCCACAGTGCGAATAGAAGGAAAGCAACAAAAGGAATATTCGGCATCAAGGTTCGACTGGTATACAGCCACCATGCCGGATGTATAGCGAGAAGAAATAACGACAGTAATGCAAGGCGTTTATCATCTGTGCATTTATAAAGAAGGGAGCCAAGCGCAGATAGAGCGAGCAATGAGAGAAACGGCGTGAATAAGAATGTCAATTGAGAAGAGATCATGCTGATACCGCCAACCAGATAAGACATGCCCAGAAAACTTGCAGGCACCAAGGATGTTCCGACCGTCAATACACTGCGTGGATGTAAAATGCCAGAAAGCACGCTGTTCAATGGCTCGCTAAGCATCGGTACTCCCTGTTCAACGATCGCTTGAGTAAAGGTAAACGTCGCATGTTCATCAGGAGAAACGAAAACATGCGTATTCCAGGCAAAAGGAATTGATAAAAAAAGTGTTGTTAAAAAATACAAAAACAGCAGACCTCCTATTATCAGCCTGGTCTGCACAAAAGACATAGTTAAAGCGAATAGGTAATAACGGCAACGACGGCAAAAATGAGCGATATACCAAGCACAACTTCACCAATCGCTATGAGCATCGGCAAACTCAACGTAATCCCTAAAAGGAGAAGAAAAAGAGAAGTACACTGGAGAAACATCTTTATCTTTCCCCACACATTAGCCATCATGATGCTCCCAGCGTATTTCGGTGATGCCCAGCGAATAGAAGGAAGAATATCAAAAAAGATGGCCAAGAAAATAATCCATGGATGGTAATATTGCAAAGCAACCAGCAGCGCCACTGAACCGATCAACAGCTTGTCAGCAATCGGATCAAAAAAGATTCCCCAAGGAGTAATCTGATGACGGACTCGTGCCAACGATCCATCAATCATGTCGGTAAAAGCCGTCAATAAAAATAACGGCACAGCAATCATGTACTCGTGTATCGATAACAGCCACAACACCAAAGGCGTCAGCAGAAGTCGCAAAATGGTGACATGATTTGGCCGAACAAAAGCGGGAATAAACGGCAAAACCACGGCTTTCATGACGTGGTCGTGGGGGTATAATTTTGGCGCTTGATCGACTGAAGTATCCATGAAATCATGATAGCAAAGGCAAGCTCGTGCTGCTAGTAGCCAATAAAAGAACAGATCCCGACCCTTCTTCTGTGCCCATTCTCTTCTTCGCTCTTCTCATTCTCAATGTCCTCATCTTTCAATCACCTTGGCTTGGTCTGGGCAGTTTAGCGATCGGCGCATGGTCCGTGGGGAGACGATACGGGACATGGCTTTTTCCCGAAGAATCTTTTACAGGAAAACTTTTAGGTGGAGCGTTTTTTTGCGCAGCGTTGGCAAGTATATTGGGAAGTATTGTTTTTTATACAACAACAATAACTGAGCTCACATTACTTACTATTATCGCCTGCATGACTTTGTTTTCACTCTTTTTGAAAAATGCAACTCGGTTGCAGTTATCTCTTGCTCAATTTTCATCATCTCCTGTCACTCTTGCCGCGCTTCTTCTCACGATAACGAGTTTGGGATTATGGTGGCATGCAATTCTTTCCTCCCCCATCACCACCGCTATTCGTTCACCCTGGCTCAGCTTCTCTCCTGCACATATTCTCTTGTTAGCAGTCGCCTTTGCGACATCATGGTTCATCTATCGTCGAGAAACATCACGCTTGCTTGGCGCGATCGGACTTGTCGTGACACTCTTTAGTGCGGTGAGTATGGCAGCAGCGCTTTATTCGCTTGGCTATGGATTTGATCCTTTTCTGCATCGTGCCACGGTTGAGCATATCGCCACGTTTGGCACGATTACACCCAAGCCCCTGTATTACATTGGTCAGTATGCGCTTGAACTTTTGGCGATGAAACTTTTTTTCTTCCCCCTCTTTATTGTCGATATCTTCCTTGCCCCACTCGCCATTAGCCTCATTGGTCTGTTTTTGTTGGTACAAAAAAAAACCACATCTTGGACACCCGCCCTTCTCGCTCTTCTCCCTTTAGGGGCATGGATTTCAACCACGCCTCAAGCACTTGCCTTTGCCGGAACATTCGCGGTGATCATTTGGTTATGGCAGACGCAAGGATCTTGGACACGGTCCGCCAGAATCGGCGCATGGATCATCGCCATCGGTACACTCACTTTTCATCCACTCGCTGGCATTCCCGCAGTCGGACTCGTCTTCTTGAGAGAAATTACCGCATGGAAACATAACCTTGCAAAACCTCTTTTCATAGTGAGTACCATCGGATTAAGTATCGCTTTACCAATTGCTTTTTTTGCGCAGAGCTATCTAAGCGGAATGTCCGTTGGCTTTTCGTGGAGTAACCTGACTGATTTTTCTCGTTTACCTGATATTGGTTTTTGGGGGACACGCTGGAATGCATGGGGAGATGTGATGACGCTTGTTGGTGCGAATTTATTTTTTATCACTTTGATATTGAGCCTCTACGGTTTGATAAAAATAATCAAAAATGACCGTGATCAATTTGCGTGGATATATGCGGCCGGTATCATCATCGCGCTTACAAATTTCCTGTTTCTTGGGCTTGCCTTTGACTTCCCTTTTCTTATTGCATACGAACGAACCGATTTTGCTGCACGATTGTTGATTATTGCCTGGTTATGTTGCTTCCCTTTTGTTGCACGTGCAATGCAAGAACTCGCCGCTCAAGCAGCTCCATGGAAAAATATAAAAATATTTAGCGCGCTTCTTATACTCATTATTTTTATCAGCAACATCTACACCGCCTATCCTCGTCACGATAACTACGCACGTTCAGCAGCGTTTTCTCTTACACAAGCCGATCGCGATGCCGTTCATGCGATCGATGAAGATGCGGATACTATTCCTTATATTGTTTTAAGTAACCAAACACTCGCTGCTGCTGCCATCGAAACATTCGGCTTCCGCACCTATTATTATGACGATGTCTTTTTCTATCCTATTCCCACTGGCGGACCGTTATATCAAAAATATTTGTCGATGGTTGAAGAAGTGCCAACGCGAGAAACCGCACAGCAAGCAGCAGAACTCGCAGGCGTGCATCGGGTATATTTCGCCGTACATTCGTACTGGTGGCAAGCAAGTAAAATTATTGAAGAAGCAAAAAAGAGTTCAGATACCTGGTTTTCTTTAGGTGATGGATTGGTGACAATCTTTGTCTATTCTTTTTAAAAACAGTGCGAGCCCTGACCATGCGATCAAGGCTCACGTTTTTTTGGTACGTTCGTCGTCATCGTTAACGACTTCTAAAAGTTTGAGCAGATTTTCGCAATAGCGATCCAATTCATACTCATGCATCGTTGCTCGAATTTCTTCACGACGTTCAGCAAATTGCATCTTTTCTTCATCTACTTTTTTCACTGCTTGTAAAAATGCCTCGGTATCACCAGGGGTAAATAAATAGCCCGTTTTCCCTTCCTGAATCAACTCTCCCACCCCTCCAATCCGAGAAGCGATAACGGGAATGCCTGCCATAAACGCTTCATAAATGACTGTCGGAGAATTCTCATAACATAATGACGGAACAACAACCGTATCAACAACACCAAAAACATTCATAAGTTCATCAGGAAGCGTGTAGCCAAGATAAATAATACGCTTATCTTTCTGCGCAGCAATCTCTACCTGCTTTTGCAAAGGACCGGTACCTGCAATATATAATCGTACGTCAATGGAAAGCTTTGCTAATGCATCTAAGAGAAAAGGAATGCCTTTATGAGAACCAAGCTGACCAGCAAAAAGTAATTTCAATGGTCCGCCTGTACGTCCACTCTTGCTTAGTGCTTTGTATTTCGGTGCAGGATTTGGCATTACTACAATGCGAGATTTAGCAAAGAAACCACGGCACATATACATCTCCTCCAAATAGCGTGAAGGAAAAATAACTATGTTTGGATACACAAACTTCATCCGACATAAAGCCCGATAAACCGCATATGCAGGCTTGGCATACCACGGTTCTTTTTCTGCCCCAAACATCATGAGTCCCGAAGGAATGATTAACTGCAAATCATGTACAACGTGCACATAGGGAATCTTCAAATCAGCAATGACACTAGGAATATTCAAGCCAAGACCTTTTAAATTATGAGTGATTACCACATCAGGCTCTTCGTCACGCAAAATCGTGCGCACGTGTTCAGCACCATGCCAAGAAAAAGCATCGATAACATGCCAAAGTAATCGGGTAAGCCAAGGATATTTGCCATCGTCTAAGGTAAAATACGCATTTTTCGGGAAGAAGCGGTAGACCCGTTCGGTACTTGAGCCATCAAGTGTAATAGCTGATCCGAGTTTTTTGGGATGACCGCAAATCACAAATACCTCATGTCCCATGCTCATGAGTTGACCCACGGTACGAACAATAACATTCTCGGCGCCGCCACGAGCGTAAGGAGGATAGAGGTTGGTGATGATACCGATTTTCATAGATAAGCTTTTTTAAGCGATTTCCATTCTTGCTCTAATGTATATTTCGCCAAAACTCGTTCCCGTGCTGCTTCGCCAAAATTTCGTCGTAACTCACGATCACTTAGCAGTTTTATCATAGCTTGCGCAAGTGCGATAGCGTCACCCGGCGGAACCAAAAGGCCGGTTTTTTCGGCCAAGATAACCGAACGAACACCGGGAAGATCACTCACAATTGATGGCTTACCCGATGCTGCTGCCTCAAGAATAACCAGTCCGAAAGCCTCAGCTACACTTGTCGAGGGCAAAACATGCACATCATTTGCTCGGTACACTTCAGGAAGATCAGCAAAAGGAACCGATCCCAAAAAATGCACACGGTCACCGATACCCAAACGCCGCGCAAGTTCTTCGTACGATTTTCTCAAATCACCATCACCCACCAACAGAATTCGCCAAGATATATTCGTTGGCAGCTCGATTGCAGCCTGCAAAAGCGTGGGAATTCCCTTAAATGTATGTGCAGTATCCATACCGCCCACAAAAAGAAAAAGTGTTTCATCTTCACTGTATCCATATGTTTCTCGCCAAGCGGATGCTGGAGCAGGAAAAAATCTTTGCGGATCAATACCGAACGGCACCTCAATCAGGTGCGAATGATGAACATGTTGTGCTTTTGCATAATCTTTAGAACTCACGCAAACCGCATCGGCAAGAAACAGGATGAGTGGTTCAATAAAAAAACGATGCAAAGAAAAAATGATTTGCCGCCAATCACGCGCATGAGCATGCATGTGATACGTCAGCACGCAATGCTTCTGCAAAAACTTTGCTATCAGCAGCGCGGGAAAAGCAGTCCCATAAAAAGGATAATGAAGATGCACGACCTCTGCTTTTTGTATTTCGGAAAAAAGATTTTTCCACGACACGATCGCTCCATTTCCCCAAGCAAACAAAACAGGAGCAAACATTACATTCGTCTGCTCTTGCAATGCTTTTTTTGTATACTTCGGCGTTAAAACACGCACATCATAGCCAGCTGCACGAGCTAAATGAACCTCTTGTGCAGCCACCGCACCCATACCCCCTTTGTACGGCGGATACACTGCGGCCAAAACGAGTATACGCATACCTTGTCTAGCTATCTGTATCTTTGCGTGGAACTTTGACGTGGGTAATTGCTAATGCACGAACAAGTTCAGTAATGTCTTGCGACATGTTTTGTGTTTTTACGAGCAAGCGATAAACCGCGTACAACAACACAATCACACTGCTATAAACAAGCATGTCCGCACCTCGCGAGATGCCCACAAAAGTTGCAACGTGATCGGTAAGCCGAGGAATGAGCGTCGCAATGACCACCGCGCCCCACAAACAAGCAAAAGCAATAAGCCAATATCGCGAAACCTGCTCTTGACGATATTGTCGGTAAGTGCGCGACAGAGCAAAAAGCGCAAACAAGAAAATTGCAAATTGAAACAACATATTTTAGCCGATTATTCTTTTTTTCAAAATATCCTTCACGATCGCAACTGCTCGCATTGATGAAGGCGACTTTGCAAGAGTCTCTGCTGAATAGCGAATAGTGACCGGTCGCTCGACATAGCGAAGATGTTTTACTTTGATAAGGTCTAAAATCTCCGATGCATGCGCCATGCGATCAAGCGATATGCGCAGTTTCTTGGCCGCTTCTTTGGAAAGTGCGCGGAAACCATTATGCGTATCAGTTAAACGCAAACCCGAGATAAATAATGTAAAAAGAAGTCCGCCTCTGTTCACAATTTTTCGCGACAACGGCATTTTTTCTGGTTTCTTTCCTAAAAATCTTGAACCAAGAACAATGTCGACTTCGTCATCAATAATTGGCTGAATGAGTTGAGGAATTTCCTCTCCCTTCATCTGCCCATCAGCATCAAAATGCACGATAATATCTGCACCCAATGACTCGAGTGCATAATCCGTTCCTGTTTGCAAGGCCGCACCTTGTCCACGATTAATCAGATGGCGAAGTACATATGCACCTGCCGAAAATGCTTCTGCGCTCGTGCTATCAAGACTACAATCATCAACCACCACCGCCGCATCCACATATTGCAGCGCATCACGTACAGCTTTGGCAACACATGAAGCTTCATGATACGCAGGAATAACCGCAACCACCTTGGGCATAGGCTTTTATAGTACCCCTTACCCCTCGTTCGTCAATAACAAGCGATTTGCCCGAATATCGTCAATCGTTTTGCGCAGCCCATCTTCCAACCGCACGAGCGGTAACCATCCCAAATGATCACGGGCTTTTGTTAAGAGTGGGATGGAAACTTGCATGAGATCAGGCGAAGGTGGCTCGTACTGCACCGCGACATCTTGTTCGGTAAGCTGCAAAATGAGCTTGGCAATTTCTCCCAGCGTACGCTCTTCATCACTACCGATATTCACCGGTCCAATACCTTTTTCAGCTTTCATGAGCCGCAACATGCCATCAACGACATCGGTCACATAGGCCAGAGTTGTGGGTGTTTTTTCTTCACCGCCAAAAACTAATTCTTTTCCATCAAGGGCATGGAGAACGAGATCAGGTATTTGATGACCCTGGAAAAGCGCCATACGCGGACCATACGTTCGAAAGATACGCGCAATTTTGGTATCAATTCCCTGCATATCAGCATATGCAGCCGCTAACGTTTCCGCGAAACGTTTTCCTTCATGAAACGCATTTCGTCCTTGCAGATGATCAAAACAACCCGAAACGTCTTCGGCAATCGCCACATCGCTCTGTCGTGCACCATAGACCGTTGCCGACGAGGTCAGCAAAAACTTGGCACGATATTTTACCGCCAGATCAAGCATGTTGCGAGTGCCTACGGAATGCGCCAACAACGCCGGAATACGAAATGCCGCGCTTTTACTTAACGATGTCGGAGTAGCAAGATGATAGATTTCGTGAATGCCGACAAACTTCACTTTAAACGCATCAAGTTCCGCAAACGATTCTAATTGAAAGGGTTCACAAATATCGATCTTGAGAAATTGGAATTCAGGATGGCGCAATAACGTATCGATATTACGGACGTGTCCGGTAGAAAAATTATCAACGCAAATAACCCGATTCCCTTCTTTGAGAAGCGCTTCGCACAGAAAAGAGCCAATAAATCCTGCTCCGCCACTAACAAGAATGTTTTTCTTTTCCATAGAACGTTCAAGACGGTTAACCGATTAACCGTCTTTATTCTACCACGCTCCCAAAAATGCTCCCCCTACTGTCACGGCATCGCTGATTTTATATAACGCACTTCCCGATGAATCTTGAACGATAATTGATCCATTGCTCGAAACCGGAGCGGTCACAATATCCTTATCTCCATCAACATCAATATCAGAAACCGCGACATTGATCGCTCCGCCTTCAACCGCAAAACCACCCCACCATGCTCCCACTTTGTTAAAAATTCTTACCAAACCGTTTGTTCCTTCGACCGGTGAAACTACAATTTCATCTCGGGCATCACCATCAAAATCACCGGCCGCAACCGACACACCCGATACCAATTCAGCAAAAGCCAAAAAATCAACAAGATGTGTACCGTCGTTATCATAAACGGCTACACGCGATTCTCCTTCAAGTGCATACACAATAATCTCGCTTTCCCAATCATCATCAACGTCAGCTACAGCAACACCATAGTGCGTGCCGAGTGTAAATCCGGAAACCGTGAAACGCGATACTTCATTTCCTTTTTGATCAAAGATAACCACATCATCACTTACCCCACCGCCAACAACCGTCACTACCTCCTCAATGTCATCACCATCAACATCCCCAAGACCAACCGAAACTCCCTCACGAGACGCCGGATCAAAGGCAAAAAATTCACGAATAAGTGCACCAGAAACCGTAAATAGGCGGATATGTGGTCCGCCACCTTTTCCTGTTCCTGTAACAATTTCCGGCACGTTATCATTATCTAAATCATCAATGGCCACATGCACCCCGCCGGTAAAGGTTGAGGCGTATGCAGCGAACGTTGTATACAATGTTCCATCCGCTCGCCAAACCACAACGTTAGGCGCAGATCCCTTTTGCGCACCTAATGCCATAAAAGAATATTTTGCACCATCAAGATAGGTGTCATTATCGGAGGAAGTCGAATCTTCTTGATCAGCTATCTCTTCGTCATCCGTAGCAATATCTGATGGTGACGTATTTTCATCTCCCGTATCCGTACCGTAGCTTTCTGCCGCTGCCAGTGCGCGAGCAACATTCACGCGACCCGCACCAATCGAACCCGAACCCGAGGTTTCATCAACCGGATCGACGCTTAATCGTAATGCAGATCGTACTTCATAAGGTGTAAGATCGGGATATTCCGATAACAATAGCGCTACTGTTCCGGCCACGATTGGACTTGCCGCCGACGTGCCCGACCATGGACCACTATAGAGCGATTCGTTATCAGGATTCGTCGAGGTGCTGTATCCTAAACCAAAAATATTTTCTCCTGGCGCACTAATATCGGCGCAGCGAGAACCGTAATTCGTAAAATCGCTTTCCCGATCATCCTCGTCAGTTGCAGCAACACCAATAACCCAATCCTGCGATCCATCACGAAGACACGCGGGATAAACTGGTCGTTCATTCACGTTGCGTGCCTCATTACCTAACGCAGCAACAACTACCACCCCCGCATCATAGGCACGATGCACAGCTGTACGAAGCATGCTATGCGATTCATCTCCGGCAAAACTCAGATTAATAACATCAGCTCCATTTTTTACCGCATAATCAATCGCTGCTGCCGCCCATTCTTCAGTGCCGGATCCTTCTTCGTTCAACATGCGAAGTGCCATGATTTTCGTATTCCATGTTATGCCAACCGTACCAATAACATTATCCCCTTTCGCGGCAACGATTCCGGCGATAACTGTTCCATGCGAAAGCGCATCAACCGACCCTCGTCGAGTAAAAACTGGCGACGGATCTTTATCTTCATCAACAAAATCCCAACCGTATACATCATCAACAAAACCATTCCGATCGTCATCTCTATCATTACCAGCAATCTCTTTACTATTCATCCAAATATTTTCTTCCAAATCAGGGTGGTCAAGATCAACACCGGTGTCTAAAATCGCAACAATCACCTCGTCACTTCCCGTTGTACTATCCCATGCATCTGGCGCATCAATGTGCGGAAGATACCAAAGTTCATCGTAACGAGCATCATTAGGGACTTGTGCATGAACAAAAAAAGGAATGGCGCCCAAAAAGAGCACCATTCCTATCCCCCATTTAAAAAAATGTTGAACCATAGTTTATCGTTCGAGTGGAGCCTGATGGGAATCGCTCGCCTTACACGCTTTTTTTGCTTCTTGTGCCTCTGTTTTTAACTGCACTTTAATATCCGCATTTTCTGCAAGTGATATCGCGACATCATAATGGTCATCAGCTTTTTCACAATCTCCGTGTGCAGCATACCACGCACCAAGTCCCTTCATATTCCATACATTTTGCCCTAACGTTTTTACGGAATCAGTATACAAAATTTCTATCTGTTCATCGCGGTCCGTAAATTGTTTCTCAATAAGCGTAATGACGTCACGATAATATTCTTCATTTGGTTGAAGTTCGAGCGCACGATAATAGGCTTCAAGTGCTTTTTCGTAGTCGTGCATATATTCAAGCACGGTGCCATATGTATTCCAAGCCGTATAATTCAATGCGTTTCCTTCGAGTTGCTTCTCAAGTGCTTCCCGAGCAGAAACCAAATCTCCTAATAGCAGCGAATCGCTCGCTAGAGAAACATACAAATCAAGGTTTACTTCTTCTCCTGCCTGCTGCGCAGCAACAATCGCCGCCTGCGTCGTTGCCAAACGCTGCCGAACGAGCGTTTTTGTCGCCTCGTCGGACTGTACTTCCATGGTTTTTACTAAACCCGCATACGGATCACGATTGACCCATAAATACGCCCCAATACCTACCGCAATAAGTACTGCGATACCCGCAACAGTCATAATCCCCTGTTTTCTGGTGATATGCATATGGAAAAAGTATAGCAAATGAAGACCAGCGAGGCTAGAATACAACTCTCATAATGAAGTTTTCGTTAGAGACATAAAGATCTTACAAAAACCACCCCTTCCTCTACCCTCTTGCCCGGAGGTACCATGACCACTGAACATCTTCCCAACGTCTTCTTCGGCGGCATCGAGATCTCCGCAGCTTCGCTGTGCAGGACGCTCCGGATTGGCTGCTACCACGTCTCATATGACAAGGAAAAGCAACAACTCACCCTCACGAGCGAGGAAGCAGAACCAATCTTCCGCATCACCTGCGCACAGGAGAGTGCGGAGAGGTTCGCAAGAGACTTCGGCTATAATGTGACGAATTCACCGCGCACAAGCTGGAGCGTCTTCGTTCCACGATTAACCCTGCATCATGATGGTGGAAAAGAAAAATATCAAGCTTGGAGAAAAAAGATAAGGCGAGTACCCTTTCTTCACATAGTGATGCATGCAAAGCATCTATCAATCTGTTCTATGAAATCCCCCTCACTTACCTCCGTTCTTCTTCTTGCATGTGGCATATTACTCGGCGCAGGTAGCATGTTCTTCTTCATGCAGCAAAATCTTCCCCCTATTACCGATGCAACGATATACGGAAAACCTCTCCGCGATACCAATACCACATACACCTACATCAAGCCTCTACTTGCGTGCAACGTCAGTGCGCTCGAAAATACGACTGAATACCAACCTCTTCACGATGCATTACAGGTGTTAATTGATGACGCCACTACACAAGGTTTTGCGGAAAGTGTGACCGTTCATTTTCGGGATCTTGATGCCGGACTCTGGACATCCATTGGATCGAACGAACAATATGCGCCAGGAAGTCTCATGAAAGTACCGATCCTCATTGCCTATCTGAAACAGGCAGAACTTAATCCCGCTATTCTTACAAAGGTCATTAATGTACTCGAAGATCCTACACCAGGAGTCAGCCAAGCTATCGCCCCAGAAAAAACCGTAATAGTTGGAGAATCCTATACCATCGAGGAGCTCCTGAAGCTCATGCTCATACACTCCGATAATCGAGCCATGGTTGTGTTGATGAATTATGTCGACATCGAAACACTTCATGAAATACTTGATGATCTGGGTATTCCCATACCTCAAGAAGGAGCTGACTACGTTATTTCTCCTCGCACCTATTCACGCTTATTCCGTATTTTATATAACGGTACCTATTTGCAACACGATCAATCAGAACAAGCATTGGCCTGGTTAGCGGCAGCAGAATATGCCAACGGCTTGCGCGGAGATATCTCTTCCGACATTCCAATTGCACATAAATTCGGTGAATCATCAACGACATTAAAAAATGGTACCGTCGGTCATGAATTACACGATTGCGGCATCGTCTATACCGACACACCCTATCTCTTATGCATGATGACGCGCGGAGCTCAGGTCGAAGAACTTGAGCACATTATGCAAAACCTGAGTAATACTACTTATCAGATAATGAACACTACTCCTCAACAATAAGTACACCCTCCATGCCGAGCGTTCGGTGCGGTCCTACGTCACAATAATACAGATATCGACCCGGTGTTGACGGAGCCGTAAAAGCAAGTGTTGAACCATTGGCAATAGAAAAAGAAAGATCGAGCTCATCAATGACAAACAGATGATCGGACGAAGATGTTGTAAAAGTTATCTGTACCTGCTGTCCTGTTTTAACCACGATCAATGAAGGCGTAAAGAAAAAATTTCCTGCTTCCATTTGGATTTCCTGAAAAGAAGTTTCGTCCGGTAAAGCACTGATCAACGAACGTTCATCTACGGTATCCACTGTGATCATCGCAGCGATCTCCTGATGACCAGCGAGCACCTCTTCTTGATCGATAGCAAGATCTTCATCATCTCTTACAATCTCTTTCTCCCGTGGCACTTCACCTGCAGATGATGGTAAGGAATCTTCAATCCGCCAGCACCCTGCGCCAAGAAGGAGAAGCATAAAGAGCGCGATAAATCCCGATAGACGCATAAAGCATTACGATATGCGCAGGATCGAGAGCTGCGGATACTGAGAACCAAAAGGTGAAATAACCGCGATACATGTTCCCTTGCGCAAGCGAAGAACGTCGCGAGCACAGGCGGAGATACGCGATAAAAAGGTCGCCGAAGCATCATCGGTAATAATGGGGTGCACGCCACTTTGCATAATGGCCTGTCGTGCCATCTGTTCATCGGGCACAACGACACCAAGTGGGATATTGGGTCGATACAATGAAAGACTTGTGGCATATGAAGCAAATGTTGCCGGAACAATCATGGCCTCAATATGTTTTTGCTGTGCTAACAGCGCCAGTGTTTGAGCGAAGATATGCTGCATGGTGGCATCAGCCGGTGGGAGAATGGCAATATCATCAAAAGCCGAGGCTTCAGCTGCACGAATTGCTGCCGCCATAGCCTGCACCGCAGCTGCTGGATATTTTCCTGTCGCAGACTCGGCCGACAACATCACCGCATCGGCATGATCAAAAACAGCAGTCGCAACATCAGAAATCTCGGCACGCGTTGCACGTACATTCGTACGCATGCTCTCCAACATGTGTGTTGCTACAATGCACGGCTTCCCGGCCAAACGACAACGCTCGGTAATATCTTTTTGAATGAGCGGTACTTCTTCAGGGGGAACTTCCACGCCCAAATCCCCTCTACCAAGCATAATGCCATCAGCTGCAGCTAAAATAGCATCGAAATGTTCGAGCGCAGCACGGCGCTCAACTTTCGCCATAATGCGCGGCGGACGATGACGATATTTGCGCGCGAGCGCCGTAGTAAGATCACGTACTTTTTTAATAATCGCCGCCGAAGAAACAAACGACACACACACCCAGTCAACACCCAACGCAACGCCAAACGACAAATCTTCAAGATCTTTCTTTGTTAAGGCAGACGTGGGTAACGATGTATCGGGAATGTTCACCCCCTTATGTGCAGTAAGCAATCCTCCCACGTCCACACTGCAAAAGATATGTCGATTGCGTACACGCAAAACCGTCAACGCCATAGTGCCATCATCCAATAACACTCGATGCCCCACACGAAGATATTTGTGCAGTACATGATCAGTCAAAGGAATACCCCCACCTTTCACATACTTTCCCACTGCCGTCGTCAAGGTAACTGTTTGACCATGCCGGAGCATGATGCCGCTTTTTGGCAAAAGTCCGACCCGAATTTTTGGTCCCTGTAAATCCTGCAACACCGCCACAAACTTCCCTGCCTTTTGCGCAGCACGATGAATCGAACGAAAAAGCACCGCATGCTCTTCATGCGTGCCATGAGAAAAATTCAGTCGCGCCACATCCATACCCGCCTTCATCATGCGTGTCAGCAAGGTTGGTGATGACGAGGCTGGACCAATTGTGCACACGATACGTGTGCGTGCATCCTCCATAAAAATCCGAAATACAAAATAAGAAATCCGGGACAACTGCTCTGAGTATAGCAAATACACAATCAGTATCGAAACAGAAAGAAAAACACTCCGCAGTAATACGGAGTGCTTTCTGTTATCGAAGTGCCAAGATTGCCTGCGGAACGCGTCGATCTTGTTCGTAGAGTCGAATAGTCTCTTTGGCGATATCGTCCCAGTGATAGTCGTTTTCGACGACCTCACGAGCAACGTGGCCAAGTGCAGCAGCATGCATCGGATCGCGAACCAAATCGAGAATCGCATGCGCAAAGGCATTGGTGTCGCCGGTTGCACAGAGAATGCCCCCATCCGTTAATACCTCAAGGTGCTCGGGGATATCGGAAGCAATCACTGCCTTGCCATAACTCATCGCTTCAAGCACCGCAATCGGCAAACCTTCACTTTGCGAAGGGTGAACCGCAAATGCCGCACCCATACACAACGCCTCTAAGCTTTCACCGGTTTGATAACCGGTAAAGACAATAGAAGGGTCTTCAGCAGCCTGTGCTTTTAATTGCGCAACATAGTCGTCGGTAAAAGCAGAGTCGCCAACAATAACAAGCTTCATGTCTTTCAAACGAACCGGTTCAAAATCACGTGCTTTTTGCCAAGCGGCAATAAGCGTATGGGCACCCTTGTGGGGCACAAGACGCGAAAGCATCATGACATAGCGATACGGTTGCAAACCAAAGGGTTCAAGTAAGATCGGATCAAGCGATACACGACGCGGAGTAATACCGTTCGGGATATAGCTGGTACCGCTTTTCCACGCTTCTTGCGTATAAGCACGAAGTGTTTTACTCACAACAATAGTGTCATGAGCAAAGGTAACGGCTGCTTTTTCACCCAACCACAAGGCAAGGCGAGCAACTGCACCCCACTTGGCATGCTTGCGGTCAACACAGTGGAAAGTCGTTAATACTTTGGCACGAGGCGCAAAGATACGCGGCAACCACGAAAAAAGCGCAGGTCCGACACCATGAAAGTGATAAATATCCGGACGCTCAACAACAAGTGCATGCAACGTTGATAACAACGTATGGGATGCCGCATCGGCATGTTTGGTATGTATGGTCGGCAAAACCGCAATCCGAATACGATTCAACGTACGGATCGCATCTTTTCCGACATACCATCGGCGAGCATACACAACCACATCATGACCCAAACGGGTAAGACGCGTCGACAATTCGGCAACGTGGGTTTCCACACCACCAAATTTGCTCGGGATACCTTTTGTACCAATCATGGCAATTTTCATAGAAGAAGACGCTTTTTTACCGCTACCCAAAAGAGCTTTGGTTGAAAAGCGAACCATGCATAATAGCAATAACCGGTCAATAAGTCAATGAAACAAGGTGTGGATAAGATGGGAAAAGTAGTCTCAAAAAAGGCTAATATAAAAGCATTTATTATTTATCCACAAGGCCGGAGAAGCACGTTCTTTTTAAACAAAAAACACCCTCAAATCCATGGAGGAATTCCCTTCCCTTTTCGTAGAAAAACGTGAGCCGCGGAAAGGTGAAGTCGTTTTTCAAGAAAAGGGAAGGGATTCTGGAATGGATCTGTAAAGGGTGTTCTGACCACTTTTAAGAACTCATTACGCCAATCCCACATGCTTTTCAAGCTTTTCTACCCTATCGTACAGAATATCAATATTGGGCATGACCTGATCACCAATACAGCTGGTTACTTCGCTGATAATATCTTGTTTCATGGTGTCCATCTTTCTATTCATTGCTCCAAATTTCGCATCAAGTTCATCCCGAATGTCACGTTTCAGATCCTGTCCGTGTTGCTCAAGTGCAACAAAAAGTCGCTGACTGAAGCGTTCATCGATAATCCGAAACTGATCCATCATTACTTTCTGGAACTGTTGAAGATCTTTTACCGTCACATACGCATTTTGTTGTCGTGTCTGTCTTTTTAGTATCGCCATAAAGTTATTCAGGGGAGAATAATGAGGGCAATTGTTCCACAAAGTGAGTATAGCATCCGAATTTAACTCTTTCTACTCCCCTTCTCCCGCATGCCTATACAATTCCAAAAGCACATCCATATGCGTTGCAGGGTTCCCAATACGACATGCTCGTTCGTACGCTTCATGTCGCATTCGTCGTTGGAAGTCGTGATCATCTAAAAAAGAAGTGAGGCGATGTTTCCATTGATCAAAATTATCGGGATCACACACAAAACCCGAGACACCATCTTCCACAATTTCTGGCAGTCCGCCTCGATTGCTCACCAAAGCAGGCGTTCCGCAAGCAAGAGCCTCAAGCGCAATCAAACCGTACGGCTCAGGCCAGCGTGATGGCACCACGATCGCAGCAACTTCCTGCATTAAGTCCCATAAATCTGTGCTCGCCAGCGAACGAATCAGTTTTACATTAGGAAGCGTCTGTGCTTTTTGGCGCAAAACTCCTTCTTGACTACCATGGCCAACAAACAAAAACGAAACATCAGGCAATTGTTCCGCCAAGGAAAGAGCAAGATCAACACCCTTATACGTTTCAAATCGACTCGCAAATAACACTTGACGCGGACGATTGCCTTCAATGTATGGACAAGAGCGATGAGCGATAAAGGGTCCCACGGGATAAGGCAATACCTCAATATGCTGCCCTGAAAAACCTACAGCCCGCAAAGTCTCAGCAACGGCATGCGATGCGCAGATGTAGGTTGAGATGCCCCGTTGCCACATACCAAAAAAACGCTGAAGTCGTAACAGTATTTCACTAATAGCAGTTGCTAACCATGATCCTTTAATAAAACGTGTTCGTGCAATAGTAAAAAAGGATGTGTGCGGCGATAGAGGCGATGCCCCATCAAATAAAATATAATTCGCACTGACCAGGGCATAATCATGCACGGTAAAAATCACCGGGATATTACGACGTTTCGCAACACTGAGTACCGATGGTGAAAGATGCGTGTACAGATTATGGACATGCATCACATCAGGACGAAAAGCATCGATGATCGCTTCGGTTTTTTGTGCCGCTTCGCGACTATACCAAGCGCGACCTATTTGTCGTAATAGCTGTCTCCCTTTGCCGACTTCAGACGTATCAAGATTCGATACAAAATATTCACTCCATACCGATGCTTGATTACGCGAATCATGCATGGCAAGAATTGCGGTTGTATGTCCACGCTTTTCCGTCTCCGTCATGACATCAAAAAGATAACGCCCTGCGCCATCACGATCGTGAAAATATTTATGGACATGCAGAATGCGCATAGATCACCACACCAAGCTCTTACTTCAACTTATACTTCAAGAAGTCGCTCACGTTGTCCAAGAGCCACCGTTGCGCCAGTCAACATCCATACATACGGTGCTAACGTACGTATTTCAAAAAACGTCGCCAAAAATCCATTCAAGGCAAACGCGATCAATATAGCACTTGTTCCCAAGGCGATTGCTTTGACATCTTTATCCTTCGTATGCGTGGCAATATGTAAGCAGGTAAAAAACAAACCGATATACATCCAGGTAAATGCAGCCAAGCCTAATGTGCCTGTTTCACCCCACAAGCTCAACCAATTATTATCAATGTATCCGCCGGTTCCGTAGACTCCAAATGGTAAACTCAAACGATCATACACCGTTGAATTTCCTAATGCGGCCACCGCACCTCCCCCGTATTGTCCAGGACCGAAACCAAACAGAGGTGAAGCCGGAACAACGACCGTCACCGTTTGCACAATCCAATACAATCGACCAAGCCCGATATATTCACCACGCCATCGTTCGTAAGAAAATGCTTCAAAAAAACGCTCAGCAACAGTTTGTCGAGGTGTGTCGATAAGATTACTCACCACCACATCGGTAACAAAAAGATACGCAACAAGAACCACCGGAATTGCGGTTGCAATCATCATCACTCGCCGATCTTTTTTTATGAGAATGGCGATAAACAAAAATCCGAGCAAAAAACCAAACCATGCCGAACGAGAATACGTGAGTGCCAAAATAGGTAAACCGCACAACAGGACGACAAGTCCAATCAAACGCGCCCGTTTTCCTAGTCGCTTTTCATATAAAAATGCAACAATGAGCAAAAACACCGGAGCTAAAAAGGTGCCGAGCTGGTCATAGCGACCCATGGTGCCAAAGACACGCTGACCAGGATCCCAAAACTGCACAGTTCCTTCGGTCAATTGAATGCTGCCCAGTGTTTTACGCTCAGAAGGCAAAAGAAAACTATCAAGAGCGCCTCCCGCCAAGCTTTGCGCACCCGCAAGCACGATTTGCACGCTTGCCACTGCGGCCATGATTACGAGCAATCTTTTTACCCATGCTTTTGAAGGCGCGAGAAAAACGACGACGAAAAAGAGAAGAATGAATCGAAGAATTTGTCGTGCGCCCAACAACGCCGTAACACCGGGAACAACATTCACCGCAACTGACGCGATGATCGCAAGCAAAAAGAGAGTGAACGGAACATCAAGCGGTGTACGTTTTATTTTTCCATCGCCAAAAGCAAAGCGGCAGAAAACGACCGCGCATAAAATGTACACGAGCAATTCGGAACCATATCGCGCATAAATATACACTTCGTCAGGAATCCACTTCAAAAGAAAAGGTTCAAAAGGAAGATACACCGCCAACCCCAACAACATCCATTCGGGACGCCAAAAGGTTAAAAAAAGAACAACGACCGCAAACGTCGCCGCTAACACTAAACTGGGAGAAAGAAAAATACTCCCAATCAATCCCAAACCTACCAAAAGAAATAACGCGCAAAAAAGAATCTTTGCTCGTGTTTCACTCTCTAAATAGAGCGCATGTAAATTTGGAAGCATGAGATGATTATAACATCCCAATATATTGCTTGATCTTTTTATCCTCGTCGTAGAGCTCGTCAATCTGGGGCACAATGCGATCGCCAAGCATGTCTGATATCTCGCTCACAAGTCCTGCTCGCACGTTATCTATGCGTTCAATGAGTCGACCTTCCATCGCATCCATCTTTCTATTCATGGCCCCGAACTTCGCATCCATTTCATCCCGAATATCACGTTTCAGATCTTGTCCGTGCTGTTCAAGCGCACCATGGAAATCAATACGCAACCGCTGCTCTTGATCAAGCAGCCGCTGATTAAACTTTTCATCCATAATCCAAAACTGATCCATCATCACCTTTTGGAAGCGATGAAGATCTTTCATAGTAACGTGCATATCTTGTCCTTTCTGTATTTTTGTACCTGCTATAGAGATTATTCAGGGGAGAATAATAAGGGCAATCATCCACGGAGGGAGTATAGCATGCGAGAAAGAAGGGGGACGAAGGGGTAAACGGGGACAATGGGGGTAGTGAGTACAAAGCTTCGGGATACCCCTCGTCCCCCCCTCAATCCCCTTCTTCCCCTTAAAAAGCAAAAGAGCCCACTGATGAGATATATCGCGAGACGAATCAGATGATGATTCGGTGCAATACATTTCTTCAGTGAGCTCACGGAGGGTGTCCTATTAACTAGGCGCTTCCCTCACTTGTGTACAAGAGTCCACTCAGTGCTCCGCGCAGGGAGCTACCGAATGAACTCGATTGTTGTATGCCTCAGACCGCGCAGGTCTCGGCGGTCACGAGCCAGCGCGAGGCAGGCTTGAGCGGGAGCATGAGCTCCGCGTCGCACGCACCCACCGAGGCGTCGTGATCGTCGCAGTCCAGGCCGTTGTCGACGTACGGCGCTCCCGGATCGTCGCAGAGCGCGTCCGTGGACTTGCCCGGGTCACCGTAGCCGTCGCCGTCGAGGTCGACGTAGTAGATGATCGCGTCAACGGCGTCGACGTCGATCTCTCCGTCGCAGTCATCGTCTTCGCCGTTGCAGTACTCATCGGCGCCCGGATAGACACCGTCGTCCTCATCGTCGCAGTCTTCGATGTTGTCGTAGCCGTCACCGTCGAAGTCGTCGCAGACCTCGTCCTCGCCATCGCAGTCCTGGTCGATGTCGTCCTCACAGTCGTCGGTTGCACCGGGATGCACAGCGCTCTTGGCGTCGTCGCAGTCCTCGGTGTTGTCCGCGTACCCATCAGGACGATCGCAGGCTTCCGTCGTACCGGTAGCGACTCCGTAGTCGTCGCCATCAGCGTCCGTGTACCAGGTGCTGGCGTCGGCGGCGTCATCGTCCACGCTGCCATTGCAGTCGTTGTCCTTGTCGTCACAGATCTCCCTGGCACCGGGGTACTTGTCCGCGTCGCCGTCATCGCAGTCGCCCGAGGTCATGCCGCGGGTAGCTTCACCGACATCGTCGCAGTCCGTGTCCGTCGAGATTACCGTGCTCGTACCACGGTAGCCGTCGCCGTCCTCGTTCCGGTAGCAGGTCTCCTTGTCGTCACAGTTCTGGTCGATCTCATCACCGCTAATCTCGGTGGCACCGGGGTTGATGGCTGCATCGGTGTCATCACAGTCCTCGCCGTCGTCGTAGCCGTCGCCATCCAGGTCGTCGCCCGTGCCGCACTCGTCGTCCTCACCGTCGCAGTCCTGGTCGATTCCGTCCTCACACTCTTCGACGGCTTCCGGGCTGATGTCCTCGTCGCTGTCGTCGCAGTCGTCGCTGTTGTCGACATAGTCGTCGGGCGCGCTGCAGGCGAACACCGTGCTGTCCGGGTCGCCATAGTTGTCGCTGTCCTCATCCGCGTACCAGATCACGACGTCCACGGCGTCATCTTCGTCGATGAAGCCGTCGCAGTCGTTGTCGATCTCGTCGCAGTACTCGTCGGCGTCGGGGTAGATCCCTTCCTCAGTGTCATCGCAGTCTTCCATGTTGGTGTAGCCATCACCGTCCGCATCCTCGACCGCGCAGCCCTCATTGGCCTCATCGTCGCAGTCGTCGTCGGCCGAGGTGGAGCACACCTCGTCGGCGCCGGGGCTGGTGCGGGCGACCGTGTCGTCACAGTCGTCGTTGCTGCCGACTCCGTAGCCCTCGGCCTGGTACCCATCGCCGTCCTGGTCGTAGTCGTCATCGCCCGCGCAGTCGCGGTCCGTGCCGTCGTACCAGTTCTCGGTCGCGCCAGGGTTCACGTCGAAGGGCTCAAGGTCGGCCGGGTTGTCGTCGTCCCTGTCCGAGCCATCGATACAATCCGTACCGCCGTCGACCTCGATGCTGTCGTAGCCGTCACCGTCCTGGTCGTAGTCGCTGCCGCTGTCGCAGTTCTGGTCGACATCGTCGTACCAGATCTCCTCGGCGTCGGGATTGATGTCCGCGTCGTTGTCGTCGCAGTCGCCATCGATCTCGCTGTAGCCGTCGTTGTCGTCGTCACCGTACTCGGTGCCGTCGTCGATGATGCCGTCGCAGTCGTTGTCGAGGCCATCAGCAATCTCCTCCCCGGTGGGATTCGACCACTGACCGCTATCGCCATCGAAGCAGTCATCGTCGTTATCGACGTAGCCCTCGGGCTGCGTGCAGGAGGAGATGCGATCCTCGTCGTTGCCGAAGCCATCACCGTCCGCGTCCGCGTACCAGGTCGTGTCGTCGACCGCCTCTTCGTCGATCTCGCCGTCGCAGTCGTCGTCCACGTCATTGCACAGCTCGTCCGCATCGGGGTTGATGGCGGCATTGTCGTTGTCGCAGTCGTCGTCGCCACAGTACCCGTCGCGATCGGCATCGGTTCCGATGGCGGAGTCCAGGTCGTCGCAGTCCTGGTTGTTGTCCACGTAGCCCTCAGGGGCCTCGCAGGCAGGCGTACCGTCCCCCGCATCGTCGGGGTACCCGTCGCCGTCGCAGTCCTCGTTTTCGCCCGCGACGCCGAGACCATCGCCATCACAGTCCTGATACCAGATGGTGGCATCCACTGCCCCGATGTCGATCGATCCGTCGCCGTCATTGTCGATGCCGTCGCAGACCTCCTCGGTCCCTTCCTTGTCCGTGTCGCAGCCGACCGGAACAAGAATCGCCATCAGTGCCGCCATCAAGGCGACAAATGACTGCTTCATTTCGAACCTCCCACGCCTTGACTCTGTTGAAAGGCGCAGTTCGAGTTCCAGACACTATTCCGGGTGCCTAAAACTCAGATTTTGCCACATTATCCGCAGACATTGCGAACACGCAGCTGAGAGTATTTGTGCAAGAACCGGTATTCTTGCACAAGCAAAATCTTCTCCTCTTCAATAATCCACCAGAATCTTTCATGACTCCGGAGTTATAAAAAGAAAAAGATTCTTTGCTAACGCCTGTTCCGGTGGCGTCAGAGGTAATCATCCCCCTCTCAGGAAGCAATCACCTGTTTTCCCTGGGTCATTTCATGACCCTAAGCCGGAAAAAGAACAGAGGAATACTCAGGTATTCTTCGGTTGTTTTTCCGCTCCTCCTGTACGGTTTTTGTTCGTACTTTATACCAGAAAAGGACACAAAAAGCAAGTTTCTCATCAAAATAATAGAGCCCCCTGATGAAATATATCGCGAGACGAATCAGGAATGATTCGGCGCAATATATTTCTTCAGTGAGCTCACGGAGGGTGTCCTATTAACTAGGCGCTTCCCTCACTTGTGTACAAGAGTCCGCTCAATGCTCCGGAAAGGGAGCAGGTCGGACTCTAAGGGCAGTCCGTGTAGATGTCGCCGTTGCCGTCGTTGCAGTCGCCGCCGGTCGTGACGTAGCCGGAGGAGATGTAGTCGCCAGCATCATCGGGGCACAAGGCCTCGGTGGCCTTGTTGTCGTCACCATAGCCGTCGCCATCGTTGTCGGCGTAGTAGACGGACGCGTCGATAGCGTCGACGTCGACGGTCCCGTCGCAGTCGTTGTCGATGTCGTCGCAGACCTCGGCAGCACCCGGGTTGATGGTGTGATCGATGTCGTCGCAGTCCTCGCCAGCGAGGGATGACGTCGCCTCGCCATCGTCATCGCAGTCCACATCCGAAGACGAGACCTCGATGGCGGTGCGGTATCCGTCGTCATCGACGTTCGTGTAGCAGGTCTCGTTGCCGTCGCAGTCCTCGTCGATCTCGTCACCTACGACCTCGAGCGCTTCGGGGTTGATAGTCGCGTCGCTGTCGTCGCAGTCACCCTCGCAGGCAGCCACATCGTCGTTGTCGTTGTCGACGGCGCCAGAGTAGCCGTCACAGTTGTAGTCGCTCGGGTCGCTGCAGTCTTCCTCGAGGGCGCCGGGATTGTAGGCAGCGTCGCCGTCGTCGCAGTCACCCGCGACGCCCGCGAAGCCATCGGGCTGGTCGCAGGCGATCTGGTTGTCAGGTCCGTCGACACCATAGCTGTCGGCGTCGAAGTCCGGGTACCAGATAGAGGCGTCGATTGCGTCCTCGTCGACGATGTTGTCGCAGTCGTTGTCCTTGCCGTCGCACAGCTCGGACGCGCCGGGATGCCGAGAGGCGTCCTGGTCGTCACAATCCTCCTCGGCGACCACGCCGTCGCGGTCATCGTCGGCGCTTCGGATGGCGTCACACTGTTCCACCGTCAGGCCGTAGCAGAGATCCAGCCGCTCTGCATGTTCCTTGTCGGAGATATCGACACACGCCGCTGCCAGCAGCAGTCCGAACAGAATGAAAACCCTCATTTTCGCGTCTCCGTGCGGATAGGAATCCGCCTTATTCCCCAACGTTTTCCGGCGTGGGGAGCGTTATATTTACTGACGAAGGAAGAGATCCGGCTCTCTCTATGTATTCCGTCAAAATCAGAGAAAAAACTACTTTTTAGCGAGCTTCTCATGATCTTTTCGGAAAAAGAACGGAAGAAAAAAGTTCTTCGGTTGTTTTTCCGCTCCTCCTGTACGGTTTTTGTTCGTATACTCTTACCAAAAAAGCAAAGAAAAAGCAAGTATTTACTTAAAAAAGACTCCTATTCCTATAACCCGAACTTGACTGATGATATTCACAATAACAATGGCGAAAATACCTAAAAACCGCGTCATTTCATACATTGGGTAAACAGAAAGCCAATACACGATCGCCGCAGCAACAGGCGGAAGAATACACAACCCCCCCATCATGATCGTGACAATAATCAATGCAGGAATCGACATCTGCCTCTGTGGTGCAATGAATTCTTTGCCGATACCTCCAAAAAACGTAATCAGCCAAGCTATTGCTTGTGGCGTTACATACAACATCGCCCCTTCAACAAGCAATTGCGTAGGATCAGCACCGCCATAAAGTGCGTAACCTAAAAACAAATAGTTTGGAATGAGAAGAACAAGGAGCTGAAAGATCTTTGATGGCAGGCGAAGATAGATGAGATATTCCAAACACAACAAAAAGAACATGGCTACCGGATACATCCCCGCAAAACGTAACAATAAATTGCCATTGCCCGCATATGCATCAAACATCGGCAAAATAATTACCATCACCACAACATGCGCAGCGATATTTTGCAAAATGAAAACTATTTTTAATATCGTCGTTATTCGTGGATGTGCAGAAGATCCGCCAGACCGTCTCTGTTGATATGCCAACGCGCTGTCCATAACAATATATTATGCAGCCTTTGGCAACGATCGATCGTCGTCGTTGTTATCTTGATTCTGCTCGGTCGCATTCTCAACATTCACCTCTTCCTGATCTTCCACATTCGCCGCCGCCGAACGACGCTCATAGCGTGCATCAGCAGAACCAACAGGGTTATAGCGAGATTCTTGATTCCCTATCGCCGCACGTCGGCGTTGCGCACCCGCTTCAGGATCAAGAACAATCTGTCGCGCTAATTCCTTTGCTTCCGCGTAGCGCTCCTCAACAAATCGCTGCCGAACTGAACGCGTATCAACACCCGCTGTTCTACGCAACCAAGCAGAGGCCTTGTCGCGCCAATTCCCTTCTGCAGCTGGCCGCGGAGTGATTAAGGCTAAGTAGTCATCAAAAGAAGTCGTTTCCAAACCACTCACCAGACCTGCGCGGGCGAGGGTGTCTTTCACTGCTTCAAAATTCCGACGTTCGGTTTGATACTGTTTTTCAGAAGCATCAAAAAACTCCTGTTCCTGCTTCGCCATTTCCTCCTGTTCTTGAAGCTCTTGAGATGTTTCATCCTGAACATCCACTTCTTCTTGATCTTCTGAATTACTTGCTGCTGAACGGAGCTCATAACGCGCATCGCCAGCACCAGCAGTCGCAGCAGCAGGATTATAGCGATATTCTTGATTACTTATCGCCGAACGACGACGCGCCGCCGTTGCCTCGGGATCAAGTACGACTTTTTCGGCAAGCGACTTTGCATATGCATACTGCTCCTCAAGCTTCTGCCGCGGCGAACGCATGTCGGTCGCACCGGTCACTCGACCCAATAAAAATGATGCTTTCTGACGCCAGCTGCCCGCCGGTAGTTTGGGTTTCTCAGTTGAAGCATGTAAAAATTGATCAAACGTAATATTCTCAAAACCACTCTGTATACCTGCACGAGCAAGCGTATCTTTAACCGCATCAAATGCTCGGCGTTCATCACCGAAAGAAAAAAAATCATCTTCAACTTGTTGCCGCTGAAGAGCAAGCTGTTCAAGTGTTGCCCGAAGAATGTTGGCACGATCAATGGTTTCACGCAAAAATGGCGTATCATCCTCATCAAGATTTTCAATTATTTCTTCTGCGCGTTCCAGAGATTGTGTAAGAATCTTTTCTTTTCTTTGTTGATCGTTCCCATATCGCTCCTGTAAATCCTGTAAATAGTCATCAACTGCTTGCGTGACAAGGGGCGTGACACGAGGCCTATCAATAACTTCAGTACGCAACGGAGCAGCATGTCCTCGACGCTGCGGATTCTTTCCCACACCATGATGGTCGGCCAGTTGCTGAAAAGCTTTTTCCATGGAAAGTTGAGCGAGATCAACCTGTCCTTGAGCATCAGCCCCCGCTTCAAGGATTTTTTTTAATTCCCGTCGTCGTTCCCCCAGAACGTTTGTCCTTGCTTGTTGCCGAGAAAATGATTTACGAGAACGCCTTGGCGTTTCACCTTCATCTTCAGGGCTCTTATTTTCCTGAGTACGCTCGGGAGAGACATCTTTACTTTGATCAACAATCTTCTGCATCATTTCAGATCCCCGAGAAAATCGCTCAATCATATAAAAACAGTATAACCCAATACAAAAATCCCAGCATGTGCTGGAATTTTTAAAAGGACACATCCCACATAGCCCTGACGCTAGGAAGGGCGACGTGGGATGGTGGGTTGAGAAGGATTCGAACCTTCGTAGGCGTAAGCCAGCAGATTTACAGTCTGCCCTCGTTGACCGCTTGAGTATCAACCCAAATAATGAATGGAGCCGATGGTCGGATTCGAACCGACGACCTGCTGTTTACAAAACAGCTGCTCTAACCAACTGAGCTACATCGGCAACCGTCGACTTTTTGCAGGCGAGATCGTAACACGATCAACGAGACTGGACAAGAGGATACGGGCATACCCGTGTCGCACGTCCTCATCCACATTTTCTGCTATACTTCTTTTATCTATGCAATCAAAAACACTTCTTACCGGCGTTGGCGCTATCGCACTAGCCGCAATTTCATCGTTTGGAACCGTTTGGTACCTCGACTATCAATCAAAAGTACCAACAGATTCATCAAACAAACAAACGGCTCACTCAAACGATGCCGATATATTAAATAAAGAAGATACCCCTTACGCCACCATGCTTGCTTTCCAAAGTAGTCAGGGTTTTATGGGAAACAAAAAAGCTGAAGAATACGCAACGGAAAATGGCTGGTATGCCTTTACAAAAAGTGAATATTACGAAACATTTTTAAAAAATCTTACAAAAGCACTTTCTGATAATGCAAAGCTCGTGAAAGAGAGTGGTGCTTCCATGAATCGTGATATTGTTGGTGCTTTTACTTGGAATGTAAGCGAGCCTATACAGGGAACCTATGACTGGACGATCCCTGATATGACCATGTTCGCCGCAGGTGAAGCCGAAGTCTACGAACTTGGCGTTATTCAACCCTTTGCATCCTGGGCAACAACCAATGAACTTAATCCAGAAAATTGCCAAGGTATCGATTTTATCTACCATGATTTCAAGGGCGGTCTCCCAAAAGGAACCTCTCTTGAAAATTATAAAATCTGGCTGCAGACTATCGTTGAACGGTACGACGGAGATGGTATCGACGACATGGATGGCCTTAAAACAAAAGTATCTGCATGGGAAATCGGCAACGAAATTGAAGGAATGTGCCATGGGTCAACCCTCACTGCAGAAGAATATGCAGACTTCCTTGCGATATCTGCAGAAACCATCAAAAAAGCTGACCCCGATGCAATCGTCATGAATGGAGGGGCGTTGGAAATTGTTGGCGGAAATGGCCAAGAAATTCCTGAGACGATTACTTTTTGGAAAGCCTTTTTTGCCGCCGATGGCGCCGATGCGCTCGATGTCTTCAATCTTCATTACAATACCGAACGCTCGGGATCATTATCGTCGACCGATAACTGGAAAAATCTCATCTCGTTCTATCGCGATCTTCTTGATGATGCAGGTAGAGAAGATGTAAAAATCTGGGCAACGGAATTTGGAACGTACAGCGGGACACCTAGCTCTCCAAATAACGGCGGTGCGACGATCCAAGTACCGACAGGTATGGAAAATGCTGGCTCAAAAACACAAAGCGAATCTTTTCAAACGTCGTGGTTTGAAAAATATATCGCTCTTGGCGAAGAATATAATGTAGAAAAATACTTCATCGATCTTATTGGTCCCGACAACAGTACGATTGGTGGATCAGCGATATTTAGCGCACAAAGTAGAGAAGCACGCCCATTCCTGAAAGCCTTGCAAGCCATGGAGTAAAAACAAAAATCACCCTCGACAAGCGAAGGGTGATTTTTTTAATCTCGTGCAATGTCTGTTTAAATAAACACGCGACGTGGCTTTGCCGAAGAACTGCCCGATGACGTCGATGCAGATGCAGTAGGAGCAGTGGTTCGAACCGGGAATCGACGCGGTGCATGACCACGAGGAGCTAACGAACGTTGCTGTGGACGAGAAAAAGGTTTGCGAGGAGTGGCTGATTCTGTAAAAGATGATGAGCGAGATACCGTTGATTTTCCGGAAACGGGAATCTGTTTACCAATCAAGCGTTCGATGGTGCGAATAAGTTGTTTTTGATCAGGCGTGACAAACGAAACCGCTTTTCCCTCTTTGCCCGCACGACCGGTGCGGCCAATACGATGCACGTAATCCTCTGGATTATCGGGAAGATCGAAATTCACCACTAACGAAAGATCGCGCACATCAACACCACGAGCAGCAATATCGGTTGCAACCAGAACGCGTGTTTTTCCTGACTTAAAGGATTCAAGCGATGCCTTGCGTTGCTGCAAAGATAGATTGGCATGCAATTCTCCGGCAGTAAAATTATTTTCACGTAATGCTAACGCAATCTTACGCGCACCATGTTTGGTACGAGAGAACACCAGCACGCTGCCCGGATGTTCACGCAAAATAGTTACAAGCATTGTATGTTTATCGAACTTCGGAACGAGAATGATTTCTTGGGCAATTTTATCAACCGTTGTTCCTGCAGGCGCAACTTCAATGCGCACCGGTGCACGCATATGATTCTTCGCCAAATTCATGATGGCATCAGGCATGGTTGCCGAAAACAACAGTGTTTGACGCTCCTTGGGAACACTCGACAAAATGGTGTTGAGCTGCGGAGCAAAACCCATATCAAACATACGATCTGCTTCGTCGAGAACCAGAACGCCCGTATGCGCAAGCGAAACCGTCTTCTGTTGCAAGTGGTCAACCAAACGACCAGGAGTGGCAATAATCACGTGCGGTTTAGCGCGCAATTTTTGCTTTTGGGCAAACATCGACGCGCCACCAATAAGCACCGCAGTGCGCATACCCAGTCCCGCACCAATACCTCGAAGCTCTTCGTCGACCTGGAGGGCGAGTTCGCGGGTTGGCAACAAAATAAGACCTTGCTTTTTCAAGCGAGCTAATCGTTCAATGAGTGGCAGGCCGAAAGCAAAGGTTTTTCCGGTTCCAGTCTGGGCAATACCCACGACATCGGTTCCTTGTAAAACCACAGGAATCGCCTGCACCTGGATAGGGGTTGGCGTAAGAATATTTCGTTCTGACAAAAGTGAAACCAATTTCTTGGCAAGGCCAAGATCGGCAAAAGTAGCTTCCTGCATAGAGAATACCGCGAATCTCTTCCATATCCACGGTAAACTCAAGGGGACCGATCGGGAAAAAATGCGCTGAAGGTAAAAAATGAAAACCCTTTTATCTTAGCACAAATCTGAAATAATGTCAATTTTTATCCAGACATTTAAACCAAAAAGGACCCGTACACGCATGCATACAGGTCCCCACGCCCACGTTCAAACGCGGGTTGCGGCAAAACGCCGACGATCCCAATTGTCATCGAGCATACAGCAGGCTAAATGCGGCCGTCCTTCAGAACAGGTGAGACAGCAAATATACACATCCCCAGCCCCGTCCTGAAAGGCAGCTTCCCAGAAGCAAATCAGCGGAGCCTTGCCCTGATCATCTGGCCGTGTCCAAGCAGGCGGAATGAGGTCAGGACACTCCTGCAGAGCTGCAGCTATGTTCGGGTGCAGCGTCTTCGATCCCCCGCCCCGGAGCTGCCCATGCAAATCGTGGCCATATACCTCTCCTGCTGCTTGCTCGACGGTAAGAAAGAGTTCAACTCTCGCTCCGTCGACATAGAGATCGTCCGCTCGACGTTCTACCGTAACCCAACCCGATCCCTTATTCCATTTCGTATCCATGTCTCCCAACACCGGAAGCGGCGGGAAACCGGTCAAGTTTACCTGGATTGACGTTTCGGAAATCCTCTCCAAAAGCCCAAAATTGCGGTAATAACGAATAAAAGCAAGAGCTTCCGTGGCATGCCAACGAAGCCAGGCAGCGTCCTCGTCGGAGGCGCCCGCGTCCAAGAGGGCCTGCAGAGCGAGGCCAAACTTGGGATGTTCAAGCTCGATAGAACGTTCCATTTGGAATAACCCTCCTCGTAAACCATTAGCGTCCATGATCCGAGAATCTCAGATCATCACGAACGGTTTGTTGTTGAAAACGGCAGTTTAAAGCCATTTGCATAGCTACAAAATGCCGCATTCAACAAAATAAAGTAGCAAAAATAAGCCAAAGAGTCAACACACGGTGATTCTAAAAAAAACACCGCTCCCGGAGCACGACCACATCAAGGCGAATCGTATTCTGAGAGCGGTGACGTCAGGACACCTGCCTGAGCGCGTGAGCGATGAAGTCATCGGGAGGACGGACGGCGTGGTCGCGCACATAGTGCAGGAATCCATCCGGCCACTGGTAGGTGCCGTCACAATGCTCGCCCGAGCCGTTGCTGCAGCCGCACAGGCGGCAGACCGAGGGACCGCGCGAAGGAGCCTGTACCTTGCCCACAGTCTCGATGTACCGCAGCAGACGACGCTGGTCGTTGAGCAACAGGTTGCCCCACCAGACGGGATCGACGTGATCCTGAACTTCCGGGAAACCCACACAGGCCCGCTTGATGTCCTCGGCCATATCTCGTGCAATGGGGTCATCGGGGATGAACTGCTCCAGCCCCTTGAAACTCCAAAAACCAACCTGTGTCATTCCTGGCTCCGATGTGAAAAGGTGGAAGATTGAGCATCGCTTGCCTGAGCTCGCGACATAACACATTCCCATACTTTTATTAGTATGGCAACCATAATGTCAATTTTTTATCCGGAAATGAAAGAGCGCGTCTCGTCAGGCAGAGGCCCGACAAGACGGGTGCTCTCTGCCCTACGAAACGCGCTTACGTAGGCCACCACTCGGGCCGAGGCGGCGAGTAGGTCTCGAAACCGCCAAGCTCCTGGACCGCCGCGCACCAGAGCCGGTCGTGCTCGGGCATAAGCTCAGCGATCGCTTCTTTGACCGCCACAATGTTCCCGATGGTGTAGATAACGTTGCCGTTCAGGGAGTGATACCATCCCACATGCTGACCAGACAAAGCAGCAACGGCCAGTACCCAGCCTTCCATATCGAGGGGAGCGATGGTATTGGTCACAAACAGGTCGCCATCACCACAGGCGAGACGATCCGCAACGGTCGGCGCCAAGCAAGCGATGTTCAGGTGGTCGTAGACGCTGTGGACGAGAATACCGAATGCTTCGGCAATAGTCACCACATCAACGCCAGGATTTATCGTGTTCACATAATGAGGCAATTGCTCAGCCAGCTCCACGCTCAACCTGTGAGCGCAGGCCCTGCGATACGCATCGTCTCCCAGGGCAAGCGAGTGGAGGTCGCTGCCCGCTTGCAGAGCAGCATTGAGGTGCTCTCGCAATGTCTTTCGCCATCCCTCCATGACAACTCCTTACTAGTGAAGAACGAGTAGCTTTATTGCCGACTCGATCGCATGAATTTGCGACATGACATATTTTCACACTTTTATGATGATGACAACTCTATGTACTAGATGGACACTCTACTTTTGAGAATTTAGCTGAATTTCTTAATATTGGATAGTATCATAGCCGGAATTTTATTTGTGCGCACTATAGTGTACAGGGTCCAGTCCAGGCCGCTATCAAAACATACAGTGCATCTAGAAGTATGAGACCTCTCCCACAAAATTAGCAGAAACAAAATATTGCATCAAAATCTCAAAAAAACAAAAAACTCTGATACGGTAGAATATCAGAGCCTTTTGGAGCCACAGACCAGGATTGAACTGGTGACCTCATCCTTACCATGGGGGAGGTCGAGTTCAGAAATCCCAATTATCGGCTAACTGTAGTAAAGAAACCGTGAAAATGAGAAGCTTTGACAATCCGTCTACTCGACCACTTCCACAATTAGTTACGACGTAAATTATGCCCCGTGTTTACTCCTTAGTCAAGTACAGATTTCAAGTAGGTACGGCACAAGAGCTACCACACAGAGAGCCGGCGGACGCTTCCTTTTCATGTTTAATTTTTCTTTAGAATTCTCCCAAACCAATAGGAATTCTCATATTTCTTTTCGGTCCGAAAACCAAGTCCCTGCAATGCCTGATAAAAATCCTCTCGTCCGAACATTTCCTGATAGGGATGGTCTAAAAAGAGCTTCAGTCCCTTGCCCGGAAGGGATGAAAAGGTTTCGCGCGAAAGATCTTCGAGAATAAATGAACCTCCGGGTTTGAGTACTCGATTAATTTCCCGCAACGCTTCCCGCCAGTTCGGAATATGATGAAGGATGCCGAAGTCGAAAACAGCATCAAATGAACCTTCAACAAACGGCAGGTGTGCAACATCAGCTACGGAGAAGGAAACGTTATCGTCATCCACCCGACGCTTCGCACGAGCAATCATGTTTTCATCAAGGTCAATTGCATACAGCTTTGCTGGCTCGAAATAGCGCCTGATAAGTTCCGTCCCCCGCCCTTGCCCGCATCCGATTTCAAGCACCGTTTTTCCTTTTGGAAGGTCGGACATGCTTTTAAGCTTTCTGGCCTCGAACCCCTGAATAAACCCTCGAATCGGGTTATTCATAAGCCAAAACTCAACCTTGTTCATCAACATACCTTCGAGTTACTTAAATGCAATTTCAAACCGGTACATTCCCATTCCACACGTTCCTTCAAGGGTTCCCTGCGCTTGGGCTGCGGTAAGCGCAATAGTTTCTGTACCGGTGGGCTTGAGCATCGCCTGATAGCCGAGAGACGGGATAATTAGGGACGAGGAACAGTCATATGTTCCATTGGTTGCGACACGAAGCTCTGTAGGCACGCCCGCCTTGGCTTCAACAAACGACGGCGTATAGCCGCCTTTAGCGGCGAGATCGATGACCTGCGTTCCATTCTCGGTACTAACCGACCCGTTATCCGTGGCAACCGTCGATGAGCCGTCATTCCTTAAGGCAAAGAAGAGTACCAATAATCCTACGGCAGCACCACAGAAAATTAACGCTGTTTTTGAATCCTTTTGCATAAAAGAAGTTAGCTTTTAGAGAATGTTGAGTACATGAAGCGAGTTCCACACATTGAAAAGTGCCAACGCTACGACCACAATACCCGCCGCTTTGAAGAACACGCCCTTCCACGGCTTGTTGGAGATTTCCAATGCCCCGAATGAAAGGAGCGCTAGCACAGGGAAAGTTCCAAGCGCAAATGCGAGCATGGTAAGCCCACCCGTCACAAAACTCCCCGTAGTGAGCGTGTAAACCTGCATGGATTGCGTGAAGCCGCATGGGAGGAAGAATGTGCCGATCCCCACGAGGAACGGAGCCAGAACGTGTGAGGAACCGCTAGCGCGTACGGTATGCCGTGCAAAGACGCTGGGGAGCTTCGGTTGCAGCCGTTTGAGCGCCGGGAAGGTATCAAGCAGGTTGAGGCCCAAGATGAGCATAACGATTCCCACAGCTATTCCGAGCACCGCACTCCCCACAAGGCCGAGCTCGAATAACTTTCCTGCGCTTCCAATTGCGCCGCCAAGTACGAAGAATCCGCCGAGACGACCAACATGGAACATTGCCTGCGAGCGCCAATGTGTTTGGTTTTTGGCGGCGTTTGCTGAGAGCGACAGGACAAGTCCACCCACGACCGCCAGACACGTTGAGACGGAAGCGATGAGGCCGATCAGAACAGCCGTGCCGTAGGAGACGTTACCGGACGTAATCAGGTTAACGAGGCCGAGCTGCTGTAGCAGGAGGAAGCCGATAATAGCCGTCAGAGCTGCGGGTATGGCAATAAGAAACTCCCGATGGTTTTTTCTTTCTTTGGCGCGCTCCAGCGCAAGGCGGTAGCCGTTCCCTGAAACAAGTGTTGTCAGCTTTTCGGCGAGAACGGCAGGATCGCCGTCCAAGTCGCCAGAAACCGTCACGGCGCACATGGTGAGATCCGCCTTCACTTCTGCCACGCCTGCGTTGCCCTTGAGGGTTTCTTCAAGATAGAAGACGCAGGACGCGCAATGCATCCCTTCTACAAAGAATGTGTGTTTACTTTGCATACGAGATTTTCTTCATCTTCAAACGAAGCGAGTTGAGTACGACCGACACGCTCGACATCGCCATCGCAAACCCTGCAAACACCGGGGAGAGCAGCCAACCCGTGAACGGGTAGAAGACACCCGCAGCAAGCGGGATGCCGATGACGTTGTAGATGAAGGCCGAGAAAAGGTTTTGACGAACCGTACGCATTGTTGCCTTGGAAAGCTCGATTGCCTGCGAGATTTTACGAATATCGCCCTTAAGAAGCGTCACGTCGCTTGTCTCGATGGAGACATCAGAACCGGTTGCCATCGCCATGCCAACATCGGCTTGAGCGAGGGCCGGTGCATCGTTTACGCCATCGCCTGCCATCGCCACAACCTCCCCCTTGGCTTGTAACTCTTTGATAAGCGCCAGTTTTTCTTGAGGTAGAACTCCCGCAACGTAACGATCAATACGGAGTTCATCCGCAACGGCCTTTGCCGTTCCTTCATGGTCTCCGGTTGCCATCACGACCTTGATTCCCATGCCATGCAGCTTCCGCACGGCTTCCTTGGCTTCGGGCTTGATCTTGTCGGCAACCGCGACAACGGCGAGGACCTCTTTGTCGGTTGCGAGCGCGATCAACGTTGCATTCTTGGATGACGTCTTGCCCTTTGGGAGTGTGAGACCAAGTGACTGCAAAAGGGCCGGGCCGCCAACGTAATAGGTCGTTCCATCAATGACGCCACGGATACCGCTTCCCGCGATGTTCTCGAACTCAACAACCTTTTTCTTTTTGGCGTCCTTCGCATAGGCGACGATTGCGTCCGCAAGCGGGTGCTCGGACTTTTCTTCCAAGCTCGCCATAATGGAAAGCGCATCTCCTTCGGGCAGATCTCCTATTACGGTGAAGTTTGCGACTTCCGGCTTACCCTTGGTGAGCGTTCCGGTCTTATCGATAACAAGCGTCGTGATCTTGTGCATCTTTTCAAGCACCTCGGCATTTTTAATGAGAATACCTAGCGTTGCACCCCGTCCCACACCGACCATGATCGCCGTTGGTGTTGCGAGGCCGAGCGCACAAGGACACGCAATAACAAGGACAGTCACGAATGAGGAAATGGCGAGCGGCACATTGCCCAGAAAGAGCCAAACGATAAGGGCAATGAAGGCGACGACCAACACGGCGGGAACAAAGACACCGGAAATCTTATCTGCAAGACGCTGAATGGGTGCCTTTGACCCTTGGGCGTCGGCAACAAGAGCGATAATGTGCGCGAGGAGGGTTTCCGAGCCGATCCCGGTCGCCTGCATCGTGAACGATCCGCTCGTGTTCATCGTTCCGGCAGAAACCTTGTCACCCGCCTTCTTTTCGACGGGGACAGGTTCGCCGGTAAGCAGGGATTCGTCGATAAATGACGCACCTTCCGCTACAACCCCGTCCACGGGGATTTTCATGCCCGGTTTTACCAACACAACGTCGCCCTTCTGTACCTGATCAATCGAGACCGTTTGTTCTCTGCCCTCCCTAAGAACGGTTGCGGTTTTTACCTGTAGTCCCATGAGCTTTTTAATCGCGTCTCCGGTTTTTTCTTTTGCTCGGGCTTCAAAGTATTTACCAAGAGTGATCAAACCGATTACGACAATGGTCACGTCGTAGTAGGTCGCCGTAACATCGAGATACGGAGCGAGGACTTCCTCAAAAGCGGTGAGTGCAAAACTGTATAAAAACGCCGCCACCGTTCCAAGGCCGACGAGCGTATCCATGTCCGCAACACCACGGCGTAGGAACATCCAAAGACCGCGCAGGTACTGCGTCCCAGTCACGAAGAGAACATATGTCGCCATGATGGGGAGCAAGTGGTGGACGAACTCATAGACCGTTTCCGTCATCGCAGGGATGACATTAAATTTTGCGAGGATCTCCCAAACCATCATGGCTGCGGCAATAACAACCATGGGCATCGCGACGATAACCTTTTTTCGCAGAGCTCGCGCTTCTCCGTCAGAAACCGCCGCATGATCGTGCCCCTGCGTCTGATGCGATTCCGGCATTGCGTGAGCAGCGGGGTGTTCCTTAGCGTGGAGCTTGTAACCCAATGGCTCAATTGTGCCAGAGAGCTTCTCAACATCCGTTTGGGCGGGATCGAGGGTGATTCGGGCTTCTTCCGTCGCCAAGTTCACCGAAACGTCTTTGACGCCCTCTTGCGCCCCAAGTTTTTTCTCAATGCGGGACACGCACGAGGCGCAATGCATGCCTGAAATATGGGCAGTTATTTTCTCCATATTTATTTGCGCTTGAGTTTATAGACCTTAAGGATTTCCTCGACCGCCTTACTCTCCTTGCCGTTCTTGATTTGGTTGATGGCACAATGGCCCAAATGGCCTTCAAGCAAAATATCTTCAATGTTCGATAACCCCTGCTTCGCAGCAGAGGTCTGGGTGATGACATCGATACAATAGGTATCTTTTCCAATCATTTCCTGAAGACCACGAATCTGACCTTCGATGATTTTGAGCCGACGAAGTAAGCCCTTTTTGTCGCCATGTTTCATACGCAAACATGATACCCCCTAGGGGGTATCATGTTAAGAGGCAAAGTGGATAGCGATTGTTCGGTTCAAAAAATAGAGTTAATGGGATTCTTTTCGATACTTGCATGAACCTGCTTTTGGTTGACTTGGGTGTAAATCATGGTGGTCGTTATTTCTTTATGACCAAGCGCCCGTTGAACGGCGAGAATATCATTGCTCCCCACATATGTTTGCGTGGCGAACGTATGACGGAACTTATGGGGTTTAATCCGTATACCCGCTCGCTCCCCAATGAGCCGAGTAAGGTGTTTGAGGCCGTTTACCGTGAACCGAGTTCGACCATGATAGGAGACCCAGAGCCAAACTGTTTCTACTTTCCGCTTGTCTCGTTCACGCAGGTATCGCTCAAGAAGTTCACGAAGCCGAAAACACATCGGCACAGAACGTGCGGAGCGGCTTTTAGATGTTTCGGCTCGGACGCGGATGACGCAGTTTTCCCAATCGAGATCGGTGAGCTTGAGGTTCAGGAGCTCCCCCTTCCGAAGCCCGGCCATAGCCATGACACCGAATAAAGCTACATTACGGATACGTTCAAAGTCGGTTTTGGCGCACATGTTAACGTGGTACATGATCGTCTCCATTTCCGTTTGCGAGTAATACTCTGGCAAGTTCTTCATGAGGGGTGGAACTGGAATGGTATCGAGCGGATTCATGGCCAGATGCCCACGATTAACACACCATTTGAAGAAGGGCGCGAGGTTTTTACGGTACGAAATGATTGTCGCTGCCTTCCAGCCACGTTCGCGTTCTCCGCGAATAAGAAACTGCCGCAAAATACCTTCCGTCAACTCGTCAGTTGTTTTGACAGGAAATAATTTCAATAGCAGGCGAAAGCTCTCATGGTAGCTTTGCATCGTCGCATCCGAACGACGCGCGAGGGTTCCGTCCTCGCACTCGCGGATGAACTGGTTGTGCGCCTGCTGTACATTCACAAAATTATTTCATTTCCCACCCGCGCTTTGCGGCAAACTCTTGGCTAATGTCATAAACCATCTGCCAGAGACGGTCGTCACCCATAAGCTCCACGATGAGCTCCTCCATTTCCGCATCTCCAATTGCAACTCCGTAGTAATCCCGGAAATGAAACCAGAAAGATTCGATAAAGTCGTACGAAAAGAATTGCTTGCGATCTGGGTGCTCCAAATACATTTGGCGATCTCGCTTTTCGGCTTTATCCGCTCTTGCAAGCATCTCTTCAAATTCTGGCTTCTCCATATGCTCAAGGGATGCCTGTACCTCCGCCTCCGTCGCCGACTGAATGTTCTCTTGGTTCATATCATTTGGGGTTATTAGTTATTTGCTGACATTGCTTTCACGATTTGTGCGATGCGGGCTAAATCTTCCTCGCCAAGAACCGGCTTGGCCTGTAGTGATTCGGGGTCAATGCCGCTTAGCAATTCAATCTGTCGCTCCTCATCGATCTTGCCGTACCCGTACGAACCGAATGTCGTTGAAACGTGTTCGTGGCCGAGGTTTTGGCTGATTGCCTTTTTCTGCTCCTCGGTAAGCGGGATTTTCATGAACTCTTTGACGACAAGGTGACGGAATGTGTGAGGATGAAAGTACGGCACTCCGGCGGCCTTGAATCGCTTCTCAAAGATCTTTCGCGCTGAACTGCTCTTCTCCCAAAATTCTTGGTTAACCTCCCCCGAACTGTAGTAACTGACGTTTTCTTCACCTTGCTCGATTTTTGTTGCCGGGAAGATGGGGTCGGTTGCCGCGTACCCTTTCTCGTTCACGAGATAGTCGTACCAACTGAGAAAGTATTCTTTTGGTTTGTCGTATTTGAGCGGGAAGAGGGCTGTGGTGATGCGTTTGGCGTACTTCGTTTTCACACCCAATGACGGGTCTTGATCGACAACGAGGTCGTCACGATCAAATGCACCGATGGGAAGACTGACGATTGCCGATATGCGAGCGCCTGTCAGGAGCGAGAAGGAGATCAGTGCCCTGTCTCGACGGTCAACCTCGGTTATTGGCTCGATGAACTCTATGACTGTCTGAACCTGCTCAATCGTTGGAATTTTGCGCCGCCCGGACTGACGTGCTTGTCGGCTCTCCTTCTTTCCGAGATTCAGGAAGTCGATGTCGGTTATCTTGATGCTTTGCTTGTAGGCATCCTGCTCGGCAAGCCACCGGAAGAACGCCTTGAGCTTGCGTAGCGTGTGGTACTGGTATGACACGCTCAGCTTCTCATCCCCTGCGCCATCACGATCGGCGAGCCAACTTTTGAACTGCATGGCGTTCGCTTTGTTGAACGACCGGAAATCTTCATCGTGCGTAAATTCCTGCCAACGAAGGAGCGCCTTCTCGTAGGTCTCAATGCTGTTTTCGGCATACCCACCCGAGGCACGTTGATAATCGAAGAAGCGACGCTTCATGATCTCGTTTTGGTAACGAATTTCCTCGTGGGATTTGCCTTTGATTTTGTCTTCGATGAATTCACTCATATAGTCGTGTTGGGTGGTGATCGATTAATCCCTTTGGGAGATGTACGAAGGAATCGGCGCATGATCGTGTTGCAACGTCCGCAATGAGCGACATATTGCAATTGATCTTGGTTGTCTTTGCCGACTTTTTTGCCGGTCTTTTCTGTTCGTACTTCTCTGAGATCAACCCGTATCGCTTCGTGACACTTGAGGCAGTACAGCTCATCCGACTTCAGCTTCACTTCATGGCTCTTTCGCCGCTCACGCAGGAAGGCGATCACCGTCTCGCCGTAAAAGAGCAATGGATTTGTATCTGACCTAATGGGCTGTAGACCTTCTTCAATCCATCGATAAACCGTCCCTCGGGTCGCCCCTAATCGATCGGCGATTTCCTGTGGCGTATACGTTCGACGCTCCCTGATAATTCGGAGGTTATAGTTGCGCATAGTGGTAGAAGTTAGTTCCACCAGCTCTGCCCTAGCGCTCCCCGGATTCGACCTTTGACATCCCGAACCGTTGCCCAGAATCGTATCGGCTCCACGATGATCTCTCCCGAGAACAATTGACCCTGTATTTCCTCAAGCTCTTTAGAGGACACAAAAACTGCCACGGCACGGCGTGGGTTGATAGGATCAGATTCAAATGCCTTGATGGGGATCTCGCGGTAGGCGAGAACACAGATCAAAATAAACTCCGAGGTCTTGAATAGCTTCTCTTTGGATTTCATACAGTCATCTTTTTCATATTGCTTACCACCCCATTTCATCAAAAACGGATCACTTAAAATAAGCAGAAACCCCACCTGCGGAATAACAAAAAAGAGCCGAATGTCCGGGCTCTTAAAAAGTTATCCCCGCTTTAAGTAGAGTTAAGTTAAGCAGTTTTATTTCGACGGGTTTGAAATGCTTTTTGAGTTAAGACTTCCACCGATACCTTGAAGACGACGAAATCGTAGTCCCTCCCAAGAATCTGGGTGAGCTCATGTTTTCCTTTCGTATAAAGAGGGCACCGACCGTTGGTATTGAAGTAATCCAAAGCTCCTCGAATATCTTGATGACGGAAGCGTTCGCCTTCAGCGATACGGATCAAGAGATCCCAATACTTTCCATATTTTACCGAAAATGCCCCTGCATAGTTGCCGTTCACAACCACAACTACCTCTCCCTTGCTCCGATCGGGCAAAAGACCAAGTTGTTGGATCGTTGAATTACAAATATCTTCGTCCTCGTTTTTTGTAGGTTCTCCATCATTTACGCGCCCATCGTTAAGATGTTCCGCAACCATGAGCGCGATATCCTCCTTGTCTTGCCACCCCATCCGTCGATTGGAAACAATGTACGGAAGGGTTTCTTGTTCTTCTAGGATGTTGGCATACAGGCCCCCGAATTGCGTGGGTTCGAGAACGGGCAACTGGGGAATTTTTAACACCGCAGTCGCTTGCTCGCTTACTCTCTGAAGTATTTTGTAAGAATCGATGATTCCTGAAAAGTTTATCGCTTCAGATATTTGCGTTGCAGTTTTTTGAGCAACGGTCATCGCGCGAGCAATCTGATCAAACTGGCTTTTATGGGCATCGACAAAATCCTGAATCACTTTCTGAGATTCAAGGTATGGCTGCATCATTTTTTTCATCTGGCTCTCAACGGCCGGGAGAGCATCTGAATCTAATTCGCTCATATCGTCATCTTATCTGGGACAAAATTACCAGAAAAAACTGCACTTTTCAATTTGAAGCATGGATAAGCTTGGAGTTGCTTACCCTCAAAAAGTAAGGTATTATCTCGGCACAACACCTAAACCCGACCAGTATGGTTGGGCATGGTTAAACACCTACACGACTGAGACGGTCTTCCGACTGGCACTTATTCGTGTAGGGCCCTATTCCGCAAGGATAGGGGGTTGTTGCCGAAAGGCGCAGCCGTCAGCTCGGGGGACCTTTTGAGTTTCCCGAAATCTAATTAACCCCTACACGAATACCTATGTCGCACGATACGACAGGGACCAAGAACTGGTTCGCCAGACACAAGATACTTAGCGCACTCGGAGGCCTCGTTCTCTTTTTCATAATTATTGGAGCGGTTTCAGGTGGCTCATCTGATACAAGCTCCTCAAGTGGCTCCTCTGGCTCCAATACCGGCCAACAGAACGCGCCTGCGGCTTACACGCTGAACGATCAAGTGACCGTGGGCGATGTAAAGTGGGTCGTGACCTCTGCTACGTCCAAAGCTTCGCTTGCGGGAGCGTTTGGCGGAACGGAAACCACCCAAGGAAAATTTGTGGTGATCAATGTGACTGTTGAAAATCTCGGGAAAGACATGAAAACCATGTCGAACCTAAAATTGGTCGATAGCCAAGGCCGGGAGTTTACGAGCTCTTCAAAGAGCTACAAGAACCTTGGAGCGGATCAGCTCTATATCCTACAAAACTTGAATCCCAATCTACCGTACACCTTCGCTGATGTGTACGAAGTGCCCGCCGACGCGGAGGGCTTCTCGGTAGTGGTCGGGGATCTGACCTTCTTCGGAAATAACGAAGCTAACATTGGCCTCGGTTTCTAAACCGAAGTGCTCATATAGAAAACCTCCCAAAAAGGGAGGTTTTCTTGCTGTACGAATGGCCCTCTGATTGGTAAGCTCATGTCAATTATGATGACAAATGCCTCTCTGAAATACAGGCCCGTCAGGATCGGTATGCTCGTTAACGAGGGCTCGATTGACGAACTTATTGCCGCCGCAAGTTGGAACAGTATTTTGTGGGGCGGTCTTTACAACCCAGTCATTCCCTGTGGAGCTAATCAGGAATTAACGCAGAGTTTGATGGAGCTATTTTCTGTTGACGTTCTCTATGCTGTAGGGAAATCAAAAGTGATCACGAAGGTAATGAACGACCACCCTTTTTTGAGAGAGCAGAGGCATATAGAGGGTCTATTTCATGAAGAAACAGCTCCACGCACAAGAGAGCGTGTTTTAGCTCCTACATACCTCAGTTTAAAAGACATCGCTGACTACTTCTGGTACGAAGAGATGCGGCATAAGGATTCCTCCTACAAGAGCGACTTCATCCATCATACATGGGAACAGAATGACGATCTGAATGGGTTGATGTCGATGATGTACGGGCGCATACCAAGTGCAGGTTCAGTACCCTTCAAATACTCATTCGACAATATCTTTTTAAACGGCTTACGAGCTGATTCTTCGACGGTCAAGATTGGCGACCCAATACCTGAACAAGACAAATTTTCGATCATTCAAGCCACGCAAGCACTCCTTCGAGAACACGGGGATGGTTTCTATCGAAATGGAGGGGGTGTTTATATTGGCTCCCATACCAGTTTTAACGACCTCCTGACTTTTTGGAACTTGCGAGCTTCAGGTATTGACGTTGCATTCTTTTCGACTGACGCCACAGATAGGACGTTAGGTGCCGCAAAAACACAACTCGATCGTGTTCGTAAAAGGTCGGAGGATACAGAAATGCCCTTTGCGGCGTACCCCACCGTCTACCATCAGATTGACGATAAGGATTCAATTGATGCTCATATAAAGCTTCTGTTTTCCGAGGAGGAGAAAAGGGTGATTCATCACGTCTCGGATCATTCTTGGAACGGTCATAACATTCGGCCCGCGACTTGTAGCTTTTCTTGGGAACAAACAAGTGGAAGTGCAAGCTTGACGAATGAGCAGCCAAGCGTGCGTTTTCAGTTACCTCCTATGGACTTCTTACGAGGTCGCGAGGATCTTGATAGCTCAACACTTGCGGTTGATGTTGATGTCTATTTTGAAGGTGATTACGAGAAACATACCCTCAAGCCCCCATATCTTCGGGGCCTAGATGAATTTTATAGAAGGGGCATACATTTTTCGCCCTTTGGTCTGCGGGTGCATGGAGGGGGTATTTCATTGCTCGTTGAGACAAACGATCATGATATCCGCCTAAACCCACTTTCAAAAATTGAAACTGTCCACAAAATTTTTGATCTTGTGGGGCTGCGATCGAAACCAAGCCAGCCGGGTATTGTTGCGCAAAAAATCATTGATCATTTCGGTGGCCTTGAAAAGTTAAGACCCCTTAAGTTTGATGGGGTGAGAAAATTACTCGAATCCTTAGAGCCGGAAGATACAGTCACGAGGGGACGGGCGACACAAACAATCCATGAATCTAATTTGACGAGACACAGGTTCCTTTCTTCTGCATCAGAGGGAATCAATGCCTCAGAAGTTTTTAACGGGTTGCTCAAGCAACAAGTGTTTAGGCCGGGCTTAGAGCTTACCTGCGCGAGCTGTACGCTCACCAGCTGGTTTTCACTCGCCGAGTTGGATGACGAGTGGATTTGCAGATATTGCGCCGCAAAGGAACTTACAAGCATTCAATTAGGGAACCGGGGTGACTGGAAGTTTAGGAAGAATGGTCTCTTTGCGAGGCAAAACAAGCAGGATGGCGCAATCCCCGTCATCTTGACGTTGTTGACCCTGAATAGGAGATTCCACGACGGGAAGTTGCTCTGGCTGACGAACACTAAACTCGACGGTGATGGGGTGGACTGCGAAAGCGATTTTGTTGCTATCGTTAAAGATAGTAGATCGAGCAAACTAGAAATTTGTATCGGGGAGTGTAAGAGTGGAGGCGGTGAAATCAATCAAGAGGATTGCGACAAGCTAACCGCCGTCGCAGACACGATCAAGAAAAACGATCAGCTTGATTGTTGCATTCTCTTTGCAAAGACGGCTGAAGATTTTACGGATACTGAAAAATCCTTGTTTAAGAGTTTGATTGAAAAAGGTTACCGAATTGTTCTATTCACCAATAGGGAGCTGGAGCCCTACGAACCTTACTGGACTGACGGAAGTGGAGAAAATCTCCCACAGAAATACGCCCACTCGCTGGAGGACTTCTCGGCCAATTCACGAGCCCGGTACTTATCCGATCCTGAAGCTAGCCCACAAAATTCAACGGGTGCTTAGTCATCTGGCCACGCAAATGCTCAACGGAGGCCGACAGGTAGATTGTGGTGGTTTTAATGTCGTTATGCCCCAGCATCTTGGAGAGGGAGTAGATATCACAGCCGCCTTCGATCATTAGCGTGGCGAAGGTATGTCGGAGCATGTGGATGTAGAAATCTGTCCCAGAGGCCTCAATAATGCGTTCAACGAGACGTTTAAGGCCGGAGTCGGTGAATCTCCCATCCCGATTCAAAGAAACGAAAAAGTACATGGTCACTTTGTGAAGCCGCTCTCTTTCGGAGAGGTACTTTTGAAGTATGGCAATGAGCTGAAACGGCATAGGGACCACGCGATCTTTATTGCCCTTGCCTTGCCGAATACAGATCACCATATTCGTCAGATCCACGTCGGTCATCTTCAGCGTGAGCAATTCGGTCTTACGAAGGCCACAGTACAGAAACATGGCAAACATGGCGTGGTTGCGGTAGCGAAGAAAAGCATTCGGATACGGCAGACATGCAGCGGTTTCGATAAGCGTCAGCGCCTCCTGTTTGGTAAGGCGCTTCGGGAGGTTTTTGTCTTGTCGCGGTTTCTCGATTTGTTCAAAGGGATTGTCGATGACAAAGTTTCGCTCCTTCGCCCACTTGAAGAAGACGTTTAGTCGCTTGTGGTGGGTAATGAAGGTGCTTGGCGTCCACTTTTTTGTTGACCTCCCCCAATAGAAGAATTTTTGAGCTACCAAAAAAGACACCTCATCAATGCGCTCTACTTCAGGACATGCCTGCAAGAACGTTCTGAGTGTCTCTCGATAACTCTTTACCGTCGTAGGACGGTAATTCCTGATTGTTTCCTGATACTGACAAAAACTCTCATGGAGCTCTGCGATCTTCATATTCATCTCATTTAGAGCGGAATATGGATCGAGTATCCACTTCAGGTGGTTCAATACGAGATTAAGCCATCTGAAGTGGAGCCACAGACCGGGATTGAACCGGTGACCTCATCCTTCGTTTACACCTCTGCTTTCTAGGGCATATCAGAGGGCTAGACTGTATCTTGAGCTTTCTCTTGCGAGGGAAGCTCCCCTTGTCAGTCGTTCGGGCGTACGCTTTCGCGTTGACGCCACGGTCTTGACCTTGCCGGGTCTTTAACCGTAATTCGGGATTCAATCCTGCATTTCTGCGAGGAGGGGCAGGAGACATTACGTCCCACCATGGATGCGCTCTACCAACTGAGCTACTGCGGCATGAATTGTTTGGCTCCGACGGCCACTTCCACGGGGGATGTGGTCGTCTGATTTTTGTTTTCTTGATTTCTTCTTTTACATTAGCGTGAAACCGCGTTTCTAGGGTAGACCGCCTCCTTACCATGGATGCGCTCTACCAACTGAGCTACTGCGGCGAATAAAGCGTGCAAATAGTAACAAACGCTCCTACGAGCGTCAACGAATCTTTTATGACAGGGAAAAAATCTTGGCTACTTGGACTCATCGTTCCGTTGATTTCACTGGCTTTTCTTTTGGGGATAGTCTACGGAAATATCTCTCCATTAACACCAGAAGAAGCAGAAAAAGATGAACGTCCCGCCTACAGCAGCGGCTGGTATCCTGCTTCGTTCTATGCAGGCGCTTATCAAAAAGCAAAAGGTGAAAAGGTGCCCGAAGCGACATCTGGCCTTGTGGCACATCACCTCTTGGTTGCCAACAAGATTGCCGAAGTCTTTGAAAATCTTGCAAGCGATGAAGTAAAAACCGTCGTCCTTGTCGGCCCCAACCACTTCAAACGCGGCGTATCGCTTGCACAGGTATCAAAAAGAGAATGGAACACACCTTTCGGAGATGTCGTCGCTGATGATGAGGCAATTGATCGACTTCTCTCTGCCCTCCCCTTTTTACATCATGAAGAAACAGCCTATAAAAGCGAGCACGGTATCTACGGCTTAATGCCCTTCATCGCAACTTCCTTCCCCAATGCCAAAGTAGTACCGATCATCTTACAAGAAGATTTATCCGCCGAACGTGCCTGGGAAATAGGACAAACGATCGCGCAAACCCTTCCGGACGCAGTATTATTTGCCAGCGTTGATATGACGCATAATCGTGATGCTGAGTTTACCGCATACAATGATGCGCGCGTCCTCGATCTTTTACACGATGCCGGCATGTGCGACGGGACGCTCTGCATAACAGATCTTGTTATCGATTCAAATACCTCACTGCGTGTGCTCTTTGGTTTTAACGCCGAACGCGGTACAACACAATGGCAAATGACTCATCACGGCAGTTCTTTGGAAATGGGAGCGACCAAAAATTGGCTTGAAAATACCAGTCACATTCTCGGCTATTTCTTGCCAGCGAAGTAAGGTATCATTTCTTCATCTTTCTCTTTTCTTTCTATATATGAATGACTCTCTATCCGGTCCACAAGGATTACGCGAGAAACCAAAACTCATTTTTATTCTTCTTGGCGTTACCGTCGTGCTTGCATTGCTGACCATTGCTTTTACTTTTGGCATGCACCTTTCTTCGTTCGTGCAGCAAGAAGCTTCCACCGAAAAACCCGTAACGCAGAACGATACCCTCAACACAGAAACCGATACTCCATCACCAGATGAAATTGATGATGAGGATGTCCCCACGCCAACCAATGGCGACGGATTATCCGTTACCTGGTATGCAGTCGACAAACAAGAGGAACGCGACTTTAACTTCTATTTGCGAGAACGTTGGGAAGAACAGCAGGGAACCATAAACGATTTTCGTCCCACTAATCGGTACACGGCAAAAATCATTGGGGAAATTCCCGGCGGAGAAACATACGAAGGAAGATATCTCGTTCAAGCAAATGTTTCTACCGATGCCGAAATTGGTGGCGAAATGGGAACAACGTTTTACCTTCTCGAGGAACAAAAATCCGATCGAGGAGCAATCGTTCTCAATCGCTATACGGTGCATGAACCATTCTTTAGTCCTTTGGCATATAGTCAAACGGAATTTCTAGAAGCATACGCAAGCGATCAACTTATCGTAAGTGACACAAAGGTCAGCGGCATGGATGCCCCACCCGTTCTTTCTGTAGGAGAGGAAAAATTTATTTTCATGGGAATAGGTGGGATTGTTGCCGATAAAACCATGGTAATGAACGCGTATCCCCCTACAGTATTTGCAAACGAAAATGTAGCTTCTTCTTACGCGTACGCGCTGAGTATCTACACAAGACAAGAAAACAGCGTACTCGATGGCAGCCCGAACGATCTTTTCACTATTCTTCCCAATGGTCGAACCGTCTGGTACGCCATAGATCTTCCTGTTTGGGATGAAACCGGAGAAAACATCCAGACTCCATCTCTTGTCTGGAATGATAAAGATGAAGTTGCGGAATATATGCGTGGCGCGATTGGCGGATGCGGCTTTGCCTATTCCACGAACGTTGTTACCGAAAAACCCTCATTAGCCACCGCCGGCTACGTCAAAGATAAGCCCAGTGAGCTCGTATACATTCCTGCCGATTATGGCGACACCTTGTTGACCAATGACTACAACAACTGGTCATCACTACAAAAAGCCCAAGCCGAGAACGTAGACACGAGCATTACCGCCTTCAGTAAGGGTAAGCCGATCTTCTACATGAAGGATGGACTTGATCGTTGGGTAAAATTTACCCGCAGTGACGTTATTCCTCCGGGAGAATGCGGCAAACCCGTCATCTATCTCTATCCCGAAACAACAACAGATTTAACGGTTACTCTTGCACCTCAAGGCGGCTTTACTAAAACCGAACCTGCATACGGAAATGGTTGGCATGTCACCGCCCATCCAGACGGCAGCCTTATCAATCATGCCGACCAGCAAACGTATCCATATCTTTTCTGGGAAGGTCGTGGTGGGCTCTACAGCGAACCACGCAATTTCTGGGTGGTAAAGCGCGACGAAGTACACACCTTTTTAACCACCACCCTAGCAAAACTTGGCCTCAACGAAAAAGAAACGGCAGACTTCATGGAATTCTGGGAACCACGTATGCAAGCCGCTCCGTATTACAAAATCGGCTTCCATGGCACGAGCGCCATGAACCAGATCGCCCCGCTGTCCATCTCACAAAAACCGCACATGCTCCTGCGTATTCTTATGGATTACAGTGAATTGCAGTCCCCAATTGCCGCCAATCCCCCGCAATTGCCCGCAACGCCTGTTCGCAAAGGTTTCTCGGTCATTGAATGGGGCGGCGTGATTCGATAACCCTCCCATTGACCTTTTCCGCCATTTCTATTATTATTTTGCGGACTTTCTTCCCCCCCTATGTCCCAAGATAATGCCATCAAATTGGAATGCGAGACCTGCAAATCGCTTGGTTATCGCTCCCACAAAAATAAGAAGACCATCAAGGCTCGCTTAAACGTCAAAAAACACTGCAAATCCTGCGGTAAGCACCAGATGTTTAAAGAGACGAAGTAATGGTGAATGGATAGACCCTGAGCGCATGCGAAGGGCCTAGAAAAATTCCTTAGCCAAATACGAGAATGAAAAATCCTGAAAGAATTCTTTCAGGATTTTTGATATCCATCTTATGAATCTGCTAGGCCCTTCCTAACGTCAGGGTCTATTCTTCCTCCTTCGTACTCTCCCCCAACCTTTCCTCAAATGCAGCGATCTTCTTATTCTCGGGATTTACTTCTTTTAATTTTTCCAAACCTTTCTTCGCTTCATCAATTTGGTCGACCGCAAGTGCACTTTCAATAACCGCATCAAGATACTTTGGACTATTGGGCAAGCGCTCAAGTGCAGCAGCATAGGACTTATGTGCCGCATACAAATCTTGTCGAGCCTCATGAATTTGCGCGAGTAAAAAATGACCTTCAGCTTCTTTTGGCTGCAGCTTGATGAGGTAAGAAACGGTTTCTTTTGCTTCTTCGTATTGTTTCTTTTCTAAATAGACACGTCCTAAAAGCTCGTATGCCGGAGCATGTTTTGGAGAGGCACTGATTATCTCCACTAAACGCTCTTCGGCGGCATCATATTGCCCTTCTCGCACCAAACGCTGGGCTTCGGCTAACATTGCATGCAATTCTTCAGCGGAAACATGCCCAGTAGCTTCATGACGCTTCTTGGCATACGAGCGCTCCAAAGAAATGAGTCTTCCTGCAAAGCGACGAAACCCTACCTGCACCATATGCCAGGGAACGAGCAGAGCCTTTTTAATAAAACCAAGATATCTCGCTAAAACGCGATAAAAACGCTCTTCCATTAAGCGATCACGAAGTTTACGTTGACGATGGTGTTGAGCGGTTTCGGGATCAATAACCCGAACTTGGGGTATTTTGCGCAATATAAGAATAGCTAACGTGAGTATCCCAACTCCACCCAATACTGCCCCTGCAATCATCAAACCATTCATAGTTATTCCTGGAAGGTTAGCACATCAGTAGCGGCTCGTACAATGTCTTGAAAAGCATGAATATGCAAACTTGCCGAGCCAACCAACACACCATCAATTTCCGGTTCACGCAAAAACATGTAGGCATTTTGCTCATCAACCGAACCACCATACAAAACCTGCACCTTTTCTTTTGTACTGGAGAAGAGATCTTCTGCCTCTTCTTTTATCGCTTGCACCATCAGCAAAACATCAGCAATGGGTGGAGTCTGTTTTGTACCAATAGCCCACAAGGGTTCATAGGCGAACATGGGCACAAAACCTTTCGGCACTTCGGCAGCCGCACATATTCTACGCATAGTGCGTCGGACTGCTTCAACTGCTGTTCCGGCCTCATACTCCCCACGCGTTTCTCCAACACAAAGAACAGGCTTGATATGACTTCCCGCAATCGCTTGCAATTTCTTACGCAATAATTCTTCAGATTCGCCAAATATTATTCTTCGTTCGGAATGGCCAAGTAAAACCGTGGCGCATCCGATATCCTCAAGATGCCCAACGCCAACAGCGCCGGTATACGCACCATACCGATCAGGTCCCACATCTTGGGCGCCCAACGTCAGACGAGTTCTTGCTAATACTTTATGCACTTCATACAACGCAGTAAACGCAGGACAAAGAATAATGTTCGGGATCACATCTTTTCCCTGCACGGTCATAACCGCAGCCTTTGCTAAAGCTACCGACTCGCGGATGCCTAAATGCATTTTCCAATTGGCAATGATGGTTTTTTGCATAGGAAGGGGAAAGACTCTGAGCGAATGCGAAGGGCCTAGAAAAATTCCTTCGTGACGTAGGAGTTTTCTAGGTCCCTCCTAACGTCGGGATCTGCACATATCTTGTCTCAAATCACCTTCTATCTACACCTTCGGAATCAACTTTTTCAATTCTTCATCACTGGCAAACGGTCCAATCGCGGCAAGCGACATCTGATCAAAACGTAAATACGTTTGAGCTACACGCAAAACATCTTGTTGTGTTACTTCATCAAACTTCCGTAAACGCTCATCAGGATTCTCGACAGCTCCTAAAAAGAGAAGCTGCCGTGCATAAAACTCAGCACGATCGGAAGAATCTTCAAGCGTTAACGAAAGTCCACCGCGAATATTATCTTTCGCCATCGACAACTCATCAGCGGTAACTCCATGCTCAACAGCCTTGCGAATTTCATCGGTAATTACCTGCATCGCTTCAGCTAAACGCGTCGCATCAAGACCGGCACGAACAGTAAACATCCCAACATCTTGATAGGCATCCGTTCCTGCACGCACCGAGTAACACAATCCACGTCGTTCACGCACTTCCACAAACAATCGTGAGCTCATCGTCCCTCCCAAAATCGAAGCCAATAATTTTAAGGCTGGCTCATCATCATGACCACGGCCAACCGTCGGGAATCCTAATGCCAACTGAATCTGCTCCACATCTTTTTGCTGACGACGGATGCGTCCCACCTGCGCCTCATTGCCAATACGCACATCAGCAGGAATTTCCTGACTCGTTGGCGGAACGGTTCCAAACGTTGCTTCAAGTTGATCAGAAATAGTACTCGGCAAATTTCCCGCAGCAACAATAATCATGTTTTCGGCACAATAAAACGCATCACGATATTTCAAGACATCATCGCGCTTCATGGCAAGCATGGACTGCGCCGTTCCAGCAATATTCTTTCCTAACACATGTCCATCAAACATCGCCTCTTCCAGCAAGTCCTCAATATGCATGATGGGATTTTCTTCGTACATTTTTATTTCTTCGATAATCACCTTCTTTTCCCGCTCCATTTCTTCAGCATCAAATTTTGAATTGAACAGCATGTCGTGCAACAAATCAATCGCTACTGGCAACTTATCAGCCGCAATCTTTACCCAATACCCCGTCAAATCTTTACCGGTGTAAGCATTATATTGCGCACCATAGCGATCAAGCTCACGTGAAATATCAACCGTCTGCGGACGCTTTTCGGTTCCTTTAAACATGAGATGCTCGATAAAATGCGATCCACCCCAAACCGTATCATCTTCATTGCGCGATCCGACCTTGAATAATACAAGAATCGCCGCTGCTTCGGTTCCAGAAAAAGGTGCAAGAATAACACGAGTACCATTTTTGAGATTGGAGAGGGTGTAGGACATAAAAACAGATGAAACGGATCAAAAACGGATGTGACAGATGTATGATGAGTTCCTTCGTGTCATCTTAAGGAGTCGTACCCTTGAGAGACGACGATGGATCGGTATTTTTCTTCTTACTTCAGCCTCTGCGCAAGATATGCCTCCAATTCTGCAATCGGTATACGTTCTTGCTGCATGCTATCGCGTTCGCGGACGGTGACCGTATCTTTTAATGCCGCATCGCCTTCTCCAAGCGTATCAAAATCAACGGTTACACAGAAGGGCGTACCAATTTCATCCTGTCGACGATAGCGCTTACCAATGGACTGCGTTTCGTCGTAATCGACCATGAATGAGGAACGCAGTTGTGTAGTAATCTTTTCCGCCGCAGCTTGCAGATGTTCTTTCTTGGAAAGCGGGAGAACAGCAACCTTGAATGGCGCCAATGTTCTTGGCAATCGCAAAACAACCCGCGTCTCCCCTTCTACTTCTTCTTCGTGATACGCATCCGTCATCACCGCCAGCAGCATGCGTCCAGGGCCGACTGATGATTCAATAATGTGAGGAATGTATTTTTCATTCGTGATCGGATCGGTGTAAGTGAAGTCGTGGCCAGAAGCATTTCCATGCTGCGTCAAATCATAATTACCACGCGCATGCACACCTTCAAGTTCTTTGAATCCAAACGGGAAATGATATTCGATATCGTAGGCTTCTTTGGCATAGAAGACGAGATTTTCATGCTTGTGCCATTGGAGATTTTCTTCCTTGATCCCCAAATCAAGATAGAATTGCCAGCGTGCTTGACGGAGTTTTTCGTATTCTTCCATTTCCTTGTCAGGACTAAGGAAATATTGCATTTCCATCTGCTCCAATTCTCGCGTGCGGAAAATAAATTGGCGAGCGGTAATCTCATTGCGAAATGCCTTACCAATTTGCGCGATACCAAATGGCAATTTTTTGCGCATCGATGTCATCACGTTATCAAAATTCACATAAATGCCCTGACACGTTTCACCACGAAGATAAACCGGCTCCTTACTCATGTCATCAGTAAAATTTCCTAGATTCGACTTTACCAGCTGATTAAACTTTTTAACTGGCGTAAAATCGTTCTTGCCGCATTTGGTACATTTGATTTTGTCCACGTTTGCAAAAAAGAGATCGTCAATATCAGCTTCGCTCATTTTTTCATCAGCGACCACGCCGATATCTTCAAGAAGGTGATCAACGCGATGGCGTGTGTGACAACTTTTACATTCGGTCAATGGGTCGGCAAAACCCGCAACGTGTCCGCTGGCTTCCCAGATGCGAGGACTCATGAAAATCGCCGAATCCAATCCAACGATATCCGATCGCATTTGCACCATGGCCTTCCACCAGGCTTTTTTAAGATTATTCAACAACTCAACACCCAAAGGACCGTAGTCATACACTGCCGCAAAACCTCCGTAAATTTCTGAGCTTGGATACACGAATCCGCGGCTCTTACAAAGCGTAACTAATTTATCCATGTTTACTGGCATACCCATATAGATTACCTGAACATGATAAAAATGAAAACGGGCAAACGTGCCCGTTTTCACAAAGGTTTGGCGTGCAAAACCCCTACACCTTCATGATTTCTTCTTCTTTCTTTTCACCAATGGCATCGATTTTGGCAACGTATTCCTTCGTCATTTTATCGAGATCATCCTGATTTTTACGAATGACATCTTCGCCGACGCCCGTCATTTTACTTATTTCCTTGCGAGCATCTTCACGAATACGACGAATGGCAACGCGCGCATCTTCTAATTTATCATTCATGATTTTGACGAGTTTCTTACGATTCTCCTCGGTCATCATGGGCATCACCAATCGAATCGTCTTCCCGTCCACTACTGGATTCACACCAATATCCGAAATTTGCAACGCCGATTCAATCGCCTTAATCACCGAAGTATCCCAAGGTTCAATAGTGAGCGTGCGAGAGTCTGGCGTCGACATGGAAGCCAAGGCTTTGATCGGTTGCATCGTGCCATAGGCTTCGACTTGCACGTGATCAACGAGCGCCGGTGTAGCCCGACCGGTTCGCAATGTCGCGAGCTCAGATGACAAATGCTCAATAGAAGCTTCGAACAACTTCTTAATATCGGAAAGATTGGTGGACATAGTGCAGGCAGTGTACGAATGAGTTCACCGTTCGTCAATCAATCATTAATCCTCAATCGCCCGCACACCAAGCCAAACACCATCATTTTCCATAATATGCAAAACCGATGCTGAACGTGTACTTGGCAATTCATACGTTGACCACGCGAGTCCTCCGTCATCCGAACGATACACTGCTGTGTCGGTACCGTACATCATGATGTTTGCATCGGTAGGATCGATAGCGATCGTACGAATAACCACATCACCACGGGCGGTGAGCAGCGTAAGACCAGTCCAGGTTAAACCTTTGTCGGTAGATTGGACAAGACCGTATTTAGAACTTGCAATCATCGTTGAACCGTCAGCAGTTTGCGCAAGGCCATACACGCGATCGGAGTCTTTCAAATCGTCCATGGAGTCTTCAAGTGATACCCAGGTGATACCCATGTCTTCCGAGCGATGAATACCGGTTCGTGCTCCACCCATGATCACATAACGACTGTCACCTGCATTTACTTCGATGGTGACAACCGCATCCTTGGCGCGATAGACCGTTGTCCAACTTCCGCCCGCATCAGATGACTTTAATACTTCTCCAGCTGTGGTACCGAGATACAGAACATTGGGATTGTACCAATCAAGTGCGAGAGCGGTCAGCGCTTCATTGGTTCGGCCTTCGACATACGTTTCCGTATCAAATGCCCGACCACAGGTTGTTGTTTTCATGAGACGGTCGGCTTTGAGAACGTAATACGTACATATATCCTTGTTGCTTACCGCGATATCGAGCACTGCGCCCTTACGCACTTCAGCTTCCTCGGGCCGCATCCATGAAGCACCATCATCAACCGAATACAAAAGTCCCGAACCCTGCGTACCGATATACAAGGCCGAGCTATCCTGTGGATCGACTGCAAACGACAACACATCAGCGCCGCCAATCGACGCCATTTCAGTTGCGGTTGGCAAGACATTCTTTGCCGTCCAGGTCTGGCCACTGTCCGCAGAAAGCCAGACACCGCCCGTCGTTGCCTTTGCCGATGAGCCTCCAAAACAACCCGCACCGGTTAACAGAAGTGCCATGGCCGCGAAAGCGGCAAAAAAGCGAGAAATACGCATAGATGAATACATTATACCGAACTTATTCGGGTAAGCAGAATTGCAGGGTTATTATTCGCCTCAAGGCCCTCTTTTACAGTCAAAATCTCCTCCATTAATCGAGTCGCCTGCACACCCTGTGTATGAGCGGCAGCAAGCAATGCGTCCAACCATTCTGCAAGAAGAGGAATATCTTCTTTGGTGCTTTTTAAAAGACGCGTGATAAAGGCGAAGCGTCCGGCACGATCAGCTTGTAAAAAATGCAAGGGATCAAGTGAAGTATCTCCAGTCCATATTATCTCTCCAAATGGTGGAAAAGCGATATGAGCCATACGCGACCTCAGTGTTGGCAACAATCGGTCAGGATACGGGGTAATGAACATCGCAAAAAGCTCACCAGCTGGATCTTCTAACGTTTTTAACATGGCATTTTGTGCCGCGTCCGACAAAAGATGAGCTACTTCGACCAATAATACTTTTGTTTGACCAAATGAAGTCAGGGAAACGCGATCAAGCACATCACGAATATCTTCAACAGAAATTAATCGCTGCCTTCCCGTTCCCGTCACCTCGTCAGACGGAGTCACAAGCATGACATCGGGATGACGAAGAACTTGATCAGGAGATATATCTAAACGCTGCGCGGTAAGCAGATGCATAAGCTGTCGCAATGCATTGTCGGGAACGCCTGATAATAACCAAACCGTGTGCGACGGTGATTGCATCGCTAACCGAGAAAGATGATCAATGCGTGTTTGCCAAGATGGAGGAAAGGACGTCATAGGACTGGATGTGCTACCTGCATACGTTGGGCTTCATGTTTGGCCAGCGTAAAAACAACGCGACAAAGCTGCGCAACTTCAGAAGAAAAAATGATAAGTGATTGTACGGGCGCAGTGTAGGAAACAAAAGCAACGACATCATCAGACACAAACATTTCACCAGGAAGAGATCCTATTTCTTGTGGGATACAGGTAAGAGAAAAACGATCTGAAGGCAAACACAATGAAGCCTGTAAACGGCTCAAACTATGCACGGCTTCAATATGTTTTCCTTGCGAAAGAAGCTCTTCGAAATAGTTTTGTAAAAGCGGCAAAGGCGAAGCAAGAAAAGCATCATATCCGCACAGATGCAGGACATGCTTACCCTCAAGCGCGCGGAAAATATCACGAACCCTTGCTACACCCTCTTCACCTTGCGCATGCACCACCCGTAAACGATTATCAGATGAAGATGTTGTGCTTGCAAAAAGTTCGAGCGAGGCAATGTGTTGTTGAGCTAATTCTGCACGATAACGCGCCTCTTCGGCTGACGCCTGCAGTGATTGTGCAATGCATCGCGGCGACTCCGCGATATAACGCTTTTGTTCTTGTACGGTTTCTTCGCGAATAAAACCAAGATGAACAAGTTCTTGCAACGCATCATAACAACTCGATCGCGGTAACGATAACGCATCAGCTAATTCGCCTACCTTCACCGATGATCGCTCCAAAACACAAAGATACATCTCCGCCTGACGCGCCGAGAAACCAATGCGGATAAGGGTATCTTGAAGATCCTTGCGCATGCTACGTATTAAACAAACTCCTCTTATACGCCTCCAAATTTTCCAAAGCCAACCCCGTTCCGCGAGCAACACACAACTGTGGCTCGTCGGCAACGTAGGCGGGAACACCCGTTGCATCAGCAAACAAACGATCGATATTGCGCAACTGACTCGATCCACCCGACAACACAATACCCTTGTCCATGACATCGGCTGACAATTCTGGCGGCGTTTGTGATAACACGATTTTCAGTGCCACAATCAAATCTTCCAATAACGGTTGCAGTGCTTCGGTCACATCATCGCTCGTCACTTCAATGATTTTTGGCAAACCCGTAATCATATCTCTTCCCTTAACTTCAGTGCGCAGTTTGTCGGGAAGATAAAGTGCTGAGCCACATTTCATTTTAATTTCTTCGGCCGTACGTTCACCAATAGCCACGTTATAGGTACGGCGCACAAAATCCATAATCGCCTGATCAAACTTCACCCCACCAATACGCACCGACGTCGAAGCCACGATGCCACCAAGAGACAGCACTGCCATCTCCGACGTTCCCCCACCAATCTCTACAATCATGTGACCGTTGGGGCTACCGATAGGAATGTTGGCTCCAATCGCCGCCACCACCGGCTGTTTAATGACATAGGCGACACGTGCACCAGCCATGAGTGCAGCGTCAACAACGGCACGGCGTTCGGTTGAGGTAATGCCGCCAGGAACCGCAATCATAACCTCGGGCTTAAACAAGCGAATACCGCCCAGTGCCTTGTTCATGAAATAGCGCAACATTGCTTCGGTCGTTCGATAGTCCGCAATCACGCCATCACGAAGCGGTCGGCGGGCAATAATGGTTTCCGGTGTGCGGCCAAGCATGTCTTTTGCTTCTTTTCCAACCGCCAAAACTGATTTATCCCCCTTGGAAACCGCAACCACCGAGGGTTCATTAATAATAATGCCTCGCTTGGGAACATAGACCAAAACCGTGGTCGTTCCTAAATCAATCCCAATTTTTTTACCAAACATACAAAAAGCTACAGCTCGATCCTGAAGACTTTATCGGTAGAAAGCGTCGTATCGACGGTATAGTTCGTATCACCGAAGTATTCTTCCTCTTCTGCAGGCTCGGCAGCTGTGAGGTTGGTACCAAAATGCAAGTCCAGGGTCAAAAGGTTATCCCCTGCTCCAATCTGTTTCAGCGCCGAAAGCGTATATACGCCGCGTTCAATAGCATGCACCACCGACGCCGGAAGATCATACGTAAAGGTGAGTGTACGCTCCTTTCCTGGCTCGATGGCAATAAACGTGCCAAAACTCGTCATGCCAAACGCATCTTCGGTCACCACCGGCCCCGGAAGTCCGGCAGGATTTTTTGTCAGGTCATTCAAAAGCGAGCCATCAACGCCAACGAGTTTGGATCCGAGCGGAACATAGACTCGCGTATAGGAACGGTATCGCGTTGTTTTCCAATCAAAGGAACCCTGATGAACGTAACGAATCACAAGCGTGGCACGATAGGTATCACTCTGTGGCTGAAGCGTGTAGGTAACAAAACGTTGCACGACCGGGTCAGTTTTGAGTGCAGCTAAATTCGCATCCACCACCATGATCGCATCATCGGCCGCAGCGGGATTTGGCGTTCCCGCCCAACCTGCATCAACGAGATGTGCTTGCGTGTCTTCGTTAAAGCTTGCAAAAACAACATCTTTTTGTGCCAAACTTTGTTCAAAGAGCGAGAAAAAGGAGAGCCATTTCGCTGGAGGCAACTCAAGCAAACGCGAGACCATTTCTTCGGTCAATACTTTCAATACTTTCTTACGCTCTTCGTACGCCACTCCCGCATCAACAAAACCTTGCTCAACTTGATACTGCAACAGATCATACAAATTCTCGGCCGTATAGGTAGAGCCTTCGACCATGATCGGTCCAATAAATCGCAACACATCCTGGATAAAAACGGGCGTAATTCCCACCACGTCATGAATTTCAGGAATAGACTGCTTGCCAACTGCTAATTCCTGTCGCAACAATTGTCGTGCATCACGCGCGGTCTCGTAAAAACTCGGTGACCAGGCGGCATCACGAAAATACCAATCCGGTACACCAAGCTGTTCGGTAAGCGGATAAGGCGGCGGCAAAATATAGTTCGAATCATCCATCACATATTTGTCGGCAGTGTAACTATCTTCGGTCTGCACCGAGACAATGTCACCATCACGAACAAGCACTAAACTATACGCACCAATAAACCCTCCGCCCGGGCGCAATTCTGCATTATTCAAAAACAACACTAAGAATTGCCGATCAGCAGACAGTCCCGCAAACTCCGAAGCGATCGCGGAAAACGGCGTGAGAATATCCAATGTCGTCACGAGCTTTGGTAATGCCGCCTGCATCTGTAAAACTCCCGCACGCACTTCAGCTAAAGGAATCTGCGCAGGATCAAGTCGTGCCGCATCTTGGGCAGCAAGAGCGAGTGCAATACGCATCGCACGCATGTCATTTTCTGCTTTGGCGAACGCCTGCAACGCAGCTTCTTTTTCGCTGTCAGAAAAATCAGAGAATGGCCGTGGGTCATCAAGAAAAGAAGGCTCAGCAACGTCATGGGCACGATCAACAGCCGCCAAAACATCTTGCGCGATCTCTAACGCGCTCTGCCCCACATCTAGCACTTCAACACCCACATGCAGCGTATCTTGCAATTGTCCATACCCTTCACCAATAACCGGTGCTGAACCTAAAAAAGGAAACCCCGAGGACAGTTGCTCCAAACGCTGGGCATGCTCTTTTGCTTGTGCGAAGGCGGCCGAAGCATCTGCGACCCGATATTCTTCCAGTGCCGTCTGTCCTGCAGTCAACGCTTGCTTAAACGCAATCACTTGCGAGGCTGCATACGCTCCAACCACACCAACGCTCAAAAAAATCACAATCAGCACGATTACTACCGTGTGATACCAACGAAAACGCCGTCGATTTTTTTTCGACGGAGGATGCGGATGAGATGGGGATAGATGATGTGATTCCATGGAAATAAGAGAACATCATCAGTGTATCACGCAGCCTTCATTCCTGAACACGCAAAAGCTCATGCACCTCTTGCACAAGAGGCGTAGCCTCAAAATCATAGATGCAATCCGAAAATTGAACGATCTCTCCTGTGTTCAAGCGGAAACGGATCTCACGATCAACACCATCCACTGCGCTGCTACAAAATTCCCTCTCCTTCTTAACGAACGTTTCTAAAACCACAGTTTCATTCAGATCATCACGCAACGACATCACTTCACTCCGAGAAATCTTTTTTATCAATTTCCAACGCCTCACATTTGTCACTTGATAAATGTAACCATCGTCATACAGCGCCACAAACGCAACCGGATCAGCATACCCCGTATACCATCCGCCGGAATACACGATCTGCACTAATGGATCATTCGTAAAATGCCGATCCACCCGATGAAAACCAATGTCATACGCCCAAATAATTCCTATGATAAAAAGCAGAACGAGGACCACTTTTTTGTAGACGCGGAAAAATGCAGGGGACATAGAATTTTCTACGGTACTCTTGAACGCAATCAAGAGCGTGACGCCGTATCCTTCTTGCGAAAAATTTAGATGGTAGGTGTCTTCGTTCGCGATGAAGCGAGTTTCTCTGTCACATTAAATCCAAGATATTTCCCAAGCATCATGCGTGTCTGTGCATCAAGTGCCGGAAAAGCACCAAAAAGTAAGAAGGTGATCGGCAACAAAAACCATTGCACCAGCATCATCAACCACTGATGACGAGGTGTGTTGGATGGACGAGGCGGCAACAAGAAGAAGCTGATCGCACCCGTGATAAACACACCAAACGTAGCACCACGCATCATCCACTCCAGTGTATATGGAGAATTCACAATAAACACGCTCTGCGCTGCCGTGGCGCTAGCCGTCCAAAACGGCAAATAACCGAGCACGAAAATCATAAGTGGCGCGGTCGCCCAGGTGAACATCCCTTCCACATGATTAAAGAGATAACGAAACTTCATACGCCAATGAATCTCCGGATGCTCTTGAAATTTCGCAATCATGTACGGAAAGTGTTCAACTCCCCATGCCCAGCGTCGCTGCTGTTTATAAAGCGCCGCCAAACTTCCTCTATAGGTTCCAGACGCCACCGTATCCATCGACACCGGCAAAAACACCGGTGTTACTCGATAGTCGCCGCTATAGCGAAGAAATCCTTGCATAAAAATACGCGAATCTTCACTGACTAAATCCGGCTCCCAAAAGCCGACATCGACCAACATGCGCCAGGGCATTGAGTGAGAAGAGAACGTCCACAATCGCTCATGACGCACTAATTCTCCAAGTAACCAAAACGTTGTTCCAAATGCGGCAATACGAACCGGTGCGGTTGCCGACCAAATGTTGTTCGAAAAAACCGTAACCGGTTGAAAAGACGTACGTGTAGGATTGGGGACCGTTAAAAATAATTGCGTCAGTTTGGCAAAGTATTGAGGGTGCGCAATGGTGTCGACATCAAAAGCCGAAACAATGATGTCGTTATAAGGGATTTGCTCTGCATCAATGAGCTTTTGTAATTCCGTAGCCATGTGGCGCAGATTTGATCCTTTTCCAATAATTTCTCCGGGAATATTCGGAGGATGAACAGTAAAAACCAGATGCGCAAACAGATGCTGATAGCGTTCACGAATAACTTCCACACATGAAGCAAAATGCTCTGCTTCGCGTCCTTCGCCACCCAGTACCACGATCATGCGATCTTTGCGATATGCCGTTTGTAAAAGCGATTCAAAAGCAGCAATGAGAATAGGAAGCTCCTCTTTTACCGTGGGTAGCATGACGACGTGATAAATACGATCAGCGCCAGCCACGCCCTGCACCTTTTGCCACCAATCAACGTTGATTGTTTGGCGATATTGCCAATATGCGGCAATGACATGAATCACGAAATAAAAGACGCGCAACATCCAATATAAGTCAAAAATGATGATAAAAATAATCGCTGCGGTCGGTGCAAAAAGCGAAAGAACAATACAACCAAAAATAACACTCCATGACAATGCTCCGGGAATAATTTCCCAAAAACGATATTTTCCGTATTGACCAAAGACTGCAGGCATAGAAATTTAGATGCTACGGCGCAAGGAATCTTTCGTTGATGTCGTGATACGTGCCTCGTGGAGATAGAGGGGGAGAACCGTTTGGTTATGCGCGAGAGTTCCGCGCCGAAGAACATCGTCAGTATCTTGTTCGTTTGGATCCTTTTGCACTTCGTAGAAAGGAATTTGGAGACTCATCGCAAGTGTATTAAGCAAACTCAGCGTGCCACGCAATGCCGTTGCTGAACCTGGTCCACGAACGGTTATTATCGCCAAGATTTCCTGAATACTCGCATGACGAGCTGCGAGAAATCGTTCAATAAGCGCAAGTTCCTTCCCTACTTCACGATCGTAGACGAACGGCACATCCACAAAATTTGTTTCGTTCACCTCCCCCACCACTAACTTCCGAATATCCTGCCCATTCACATACAACATCATACGGACAGCAGATCGAAAAGAATCACGCGCTTGCCCTGAAAAATGCTTGCCAAAAAACGATCGCCGACATTCTTGCGATAGGTAAATTCTTCAGGTGTAAACACCGTATAGCTAATCTCACGACCAATATCATGTTCGAATTCCATAATCATCGTGCGCAAATCATCTTTTTCCCAACGACCAACTAACAACAAATCAGTAGGGATGTGTGGAGCCTCCACAAATCTTCCCGTCAACACTACCAATGCGGTTTGACCTTTTTTCTGTAGCGACGCCACAAATGTTTGATGCAACAATAGGCCGATCTTATTCATGACTGCTCGCAATTCTTCAAATAACGGGAATTCGGTATTAGCACGATAAAACTTTTTGTTCTCAGCCCGAGATTCTTCTTCACCTTCCGGCTGTCCTGACACGCCTCCCGGACCGCCTTTTTCATCCTCACTCAAAATACCCACATCAAGCAAGTTCTTCAGTTCACGACGAACGGCATGCAACTGCGCATCAACACGACGAGCGACCTCGCGCACATAGAACGACTGGTCGGCATGCAACAAGAATAAACCAAGCAAACGCGCACGCGTTCGTGAACCAAAAAGCTGTTCGATCTGAAAAACATCGTCCGCTTCCTGTGTGTCTTCAAGGGGCACAATGTCTTTTTCTTGGCTGATATCAGAAGTATTTTCTTCTTCCATAGGAACGAACACGATTTTTAATCCTCTATTGAGTATACTGTATCCAAGAAGACCCCTTACCCGCAACCATGGACACCCGTCATCCCTCCATCAAAAGTGCCGAACTCACCGTGCGCCGACCGCGCAGTGAAAGCGAAGCACGCAGCTATCACCTCCCCATCGGCAAACATCATGCCGTGGTGTTGGGAATTTTTGGGATTGAATCACAGGATGAAACCGTGCGAGAACAATTCTTTCAGAAGTTTGGAAGTGAATTAGAACACATGGGTAGTGCGCTCAATGAAAAACAGAATCCTGCACGTGTACTCGAAAAAACACTTGCTCGCCTCAATGAAGGATTGGGTAATTTAGGAGGTAGCTTGAGTTTGCGCCCAGAAAAATGCCACGCAGTCGTTGCCCTGCTCATCCGTGGTCAATTATTTTTGGCGGGCTTCGGGAATTTACTTGCCTTATTCCTCCATAAAACCGCTGACCGTCGCTTTAGCATTTACGAACTTCATACCCAATTTTCTGAACAACCTCCAACCTGGGAGAAATTATTCAGTTCTGTCTTGGATGGCGATCTGCATGAAGGTGACATTTTCTATGTCGCTACACATATCCCCCAACACGTCCTTTCACTTTCCGAATTGCAAGACATGCTCGTCACCCTTCCTCCACAAGGCGCACTCGAACGTCTGGAGGGATTTATTCCGCCTGCCATTCCTTTTGCCGGTGTCACGGCCCATATTCTTGCAAAAGATACCTTCCGTTCAGCTCCACGCATGAATCCCATGGGTTCGCTCGAGCTTCTGAATAAAACACAGGATCGTACCGCTGAACTTTTAGGTGAGCAACGAAGCGCGCCGGTTACTACCGTCATTCCTGAACGGGAAAAATTACAATGGCTTGGTCGCCAAGAAGCAAGCGCGGCCTTCATGAAGGCATTTACCTTTGTTTGGCACGGACTCCAACAAGGAGGAGTGGTCGTATTTGAATATCTCAAAAAAGGTGGAGGTGCGGCTTATCAAGCTTGGTCGCAGCGAAAAAAGCGGGGAGCACGACATAGTAGCGAATATCAAAGCACACCCGAAAAAGCCTCGTTTGTGATGCGTGCAAAAAAAGCCAGCGCCTCACCGCTTGGTGTACTGCTCCTTGTAGGTGCCTTAGCTATCGCGGGAATTGGTTCGTTCTTTATCTTCGGCACCAATACAGAAGAAGAAACACGCCAAGTAACTTTCACAACGACGGTGCAAATTATTGAAGAAAAAATCTCCTCGATTGAAGCAAGCCTTATCTATCGTAATACCATTCAAGCAAAGCAAGACCTCACCGCTGCGCTCACCGCCTGGGAAACCCTCACACCAAAAACTGATAACGAACGTCGCCAAGCAGAAAACCTCCGAACATCCCTCGCGACCCTTCAGCAAAAATCACTAGGCATTACTCCGGTAACGCCCACAGTTATTGCAACCATGCCATCAGGAGAGGCTTTAAATACGGCGACCGCTATTGGCACGCAGTTGTTTGGAACCTCAACAACACTTGGTGTATATCGTCTAAATAGTTTAGAAAAAACATGGACAAAAGAAACTTTCACGAACGGCGTAGTCGGTACGCCGCGTATCGCGGCTGCTGAAAATGCTACTTCCGCACTCTTTATCGATGCCACTCAACGACTTGGTCGATTATCAACCACTAATTCTACGCTCAATCCTCTCGCAAGCGGCGTCGATGGCTTAGCCAGCGCCGAAGATCTCACAGCCTACAACGACACACTCTATATTCTTACCGCCAAAGGACAGCAAGTTGTCAAAATGCGTCCGCAAGCCGACGGCTACGAAGCGGGTACCCTCTGGATCACCTCGCTCCAAAGCGATCTCACCAAAGCACGCGCACTGGCCATCGACGGCACCGTTTATATTCTTACCGACTCAACCATAAAATCATTCTTCTCTGGTCGCGAACAAACCTGGCAAGCGCCAACATTCGATCCGCCACTGAGTAACCCGATCGATCTCTTCACCAATACCGATACGCCGTATCTCTATATCCTCGATCCCGGCAGTACGCGGGTAATCGTTATCAAAAAAGCAGATGGAGGCATCGTCGCACAATATGTGAGCGACATGTTTGCCACCGCCATCGCCTTCAGCGTCGACGAAACCGCCAATCTCATGACCGTCGTTACTACTACGCAAGCACTGCAATTTACGCCGACACATTTAGTGGAATGATGACCAAAACAAAAAGCTCTGGAGAAATTCCAGAGCTTTTTTTGATCCGTCACATCCGTTCAAGATCCGTTTTATCCGTCACTTATTTCAAGGTAACCTTTCCACCAGCAGCTTCGATTTTTGCTTTCATGTCTTCAGCTTCAGCTTTGGCAGCATTTTCCTTCACGGCTTTCGGAGCAGCATCAACAATGTCCTTTGCTTCCTTCAAACCAAGACCGGTGATTTCACGAACAACTTTGATCACATTGATCTTGTTGTCACCAGCGGCCGTAAGCTCAACGGTAAACGAAGACTTTTCTTCAGCAGCAGCGGCACCTGCGCCAGCAGCCGGAGCAGCCATCATCATGGCAGGAGCAGCGGCAGAAACGCCAAATTTATCTTCAAGAACCTTTACAAGTTCAGCGAGGTCCAAAACAGACATCTTTTCAATTTCGCTGACGAGGGACTGGAACTTTGCCGGTACCTCGACGTTTTTCATTTCATCGGACATAGGGAAAAATTAAATAGATAAGTAATAGGGTTGGCCAGTTGTGCCAGAGGGCTAGCCTTCAGAAAAATGATCTGATCGCCGGCCCTCTGGCCTACTGGCCTTCTTTACGCTTTCTTCTCTTGCACAGCCTTCAAGACCGTGACGAGACCGCGTAAGTTACCAGCCAGCACATTGACGAACCCTGAGACAGGGGCGTTAAGCGTGCCAACCAATTGACCAAGGAGTTGTTCTTTGGAAGGAAGATCGGCAAGACGCTTCACTTCGCTTTCGCTGACCATCTTGTTCTCGAGCACACCAGCCAAAAGCTTGATGGTCTCTTTTTCTTTTGCTAACTCTTTTAAGAGTTTTGCTGCAGCGACTTCATCGCCATACGAAACGGCAACAAGTATTGAACCATCAACCGTATCGCGAACAAGACCTTCAATCCCCGCTTCTTTGGCAGCGATAGCAAGAAGTGTCTTTTTAGCCACGAAGACGTCAACGTTCTTTTCGGCAGCTTTGGCGCGGAGCTTATCGGCATCTTCCATGGTGTAACCGGAAGCCTGCGAAAAGGCCGCACCTTTCATACGCTTCAAACGATCCGTGATTTTTGCCACGATATCTTTTTTCTGCGCGCGTGTTTTTGCCATAATGATTATCTTTTGCGAAAAAGCTGTCGCAAGCAGCATATTTATCCCTCGTAGCTCGACTACGGAACAGTATCGAGCGAAGAGGGACCGACCTTTAAAAAAAGAAACCGACCACACGAAATGGGTCGCAATTCTTGAAATTCTCTCTAAAATCTAGAGAAAAGTTCGGAATTCTCGGCGAGACTTACGTGCGGATATACGCACCACTCGGCGTCTGCGAATTTCGATGGTGCCCATAGGGTAATAGAAAGAAGCCTTTTCGTCAAATTGTGTATAACTATCTTTGACGGCATCTTTTTGGGCGTGATGAAATAGCAATGCAGATAGGTGGCAACTCCCCTCCCCATTCAAAAAAGCTTTTGGATTTGGGAGTTTTTTATTTAGGGATCACGAGTGTATACTTATTATTAATAACGACATCGTCTATGACAAAACAGGACAAGAAAGAAATGGCGGAAATAATCAGAGAACATTTTGCAGAATTTGGAACGATATTCACTCAAAAACTTCTCGAACAAAAAGAAGAGATTAAACGTGAGTTCCGTCACGATTTTCGTGTTGTGCTTGAACAAACCAGACAAGATCTTAAACGAGATATTCGCGAAGAAATGCACGCCGTTGTCGAAGCATCACGTCAAAAAATCGTGCTTGATCTTGCTGACTTCTTAACCACAAATACCACTCCCCGCATTTGCGATCTTGAAGACGATATGAAACGGGTCAAAAATCACATTGGTATTATCTGAAACATATCCGCCACCTCAATGAACCTTTTACAAAAGCTTCACTCAGGTAGCCCGAGAAATCATAGTGTTGATCACTCGTACGATCTTTTTATCAACCTCGGGCTATAAAAAGTGAAAAAGCAAACACCCGGCCATCCCGTCTCTCGCGCAGGACTGCGCAAGAACTACTAGGATAACCGGGCAACGATTCAGCCTCCCCGCTGCGCGACCGACCAAGCGACATAGGCGATGACCGCGAATAGAAACATCTTACCAAAGAAAACGTCGCGCTCAAGGGCAAGAAGCCGTTCCTTCAGCTCCTCTTCGGTCTCAGGAGCACGAGTGGTGAAAAGTCGAAAGAGAGAGTGCAAAGACCCCACTCCCATGAGGATTGCAAGCACATGACCAAGATTCATGTTCACCTCCACCCTCGTGGGTTTGTTCGAGGGGTTATTTACTGTAAAAGAGTTCCCTCAATCTCGCAAGTTTGTAAAAATTTCTGTAAGCGATGAATATGCGTTCCATTGATAATGGGAACGCGGAGTTTATTTTTCTGACAAAATCGCGAAGCGATAGGATCAAACGGTGCTGACATACCCGGACTCCAGACATCGCCAATCATTGCGCGATACTGTTTCCAACTCATTTCATCCACAGGTTGTGCGTTGGAATCAATGCGCGGATCGGCAGTAAAAACTTTATCAATATTGGAAAGATTCACGACCGTATCAACACCAAGTCGTTTTGCAATTCGACAAGCAACATAATCCGTACTCCAACCCGGTTTCCATCCTGCAACTACAAGTACACTTCCCTTCCAGGCATCCAATTTTGGAGTGACGAGCGGATTCTTAATCACATTAGGGTGCGCGACATCACGAAAGATAGTACGTAAGAGATGTCCATTGAGTCGCGTTGCATGAATACCCAGCCAATCCAAATCATCAGCAACAAGTTCAGTCACTGCACGCGCTGCATCAATATAATGACGTGCCGTTTTGCCACCACCCGAAACAAGCACAAACTTTTCGCCTTTTTGGATGAAAGGAAGAAGAGTTGAACGGAGATTTTGCAAAAAATCTTTATCCGGTCGGTCGTTGGGAACGATGAGAGAACCGCCAATAGAGAGAATGTGGAGCATAGAAAAAAGCTGTCGATTACTCGACAGCTCGTTCATCTGCTTCTTGTAAAAACCAATTCGTTAACGTACTCACTGCCCACAAGAATAAGGCAACCATGAGTGCGGGCCAAAAGCCAGCCACCACAACACCCTTCACAAATGAACTCATGAACCAAATAAGCAGTGCATTGATCACAAAAGTAAAGAGTCCCAGTGTCACAATCGAAACCGGTAATGTTAGTAAAATCAGAACCGGACGGATGATGGCATTCAACAATCCAAGTACCAACGCTGCAATCAGAGCTGCGTAAAATGATTCAACTACGAATCCGGAAACAATATGCGTCGCCGCAATGAGTGCGATTGCATTAATGAGCCAACGAAGAAGTATTTTCATAGCGTTTTAAAAAAGAGCAGTTTCTTCTTGTGTTTGAGCAGGAATATCTTCATCAGATTGTTCGTATTTTTTCTTCAGTTCAATAACTTTGTTCTCGGTTTCTGACAATCGTTTTTTGCAAATTGCCGCCAAAGCCAAACCGCGTTCAAATCTTTTCAATCCTTCATCAAGATCATTTTCTCCCTGTTCAAACCATGAAATAATCTCCTCAAGTTCCGCAAACATGTCAGCAAAAGCCGTTCCTTTTTTTCCAGCCATACGTTTTCGATATTATAACAATTTCTTCTGCAAAGGAATACTCCTGTCTCCCACCACTTCCGCCTCAATATGTCCTTTCGCAAATTGCACCGAAAGATAATCGCCAAGATTAGCCTTCTTGGCGTCAGCAATCACGTGCCCATCAGCCGAACGCACAATGGCATAGCCGCGCGCCAAAACGCGCTGTGGATCGAGATTTTGCAATGTCCGTTCGTAGGTTTTTAGGGTGAGTGACGAACGCTCCAAAAGTCGACTCATATGCTCTTGCAAACTTTCGCGATAGGCCGCCACACTGGCCGACAACATCGTGAACGTATGATCAACAACCACCATTGCTCGCTCAACACGCGCACGAAACACACCAATTTCTCGCAATAACCGCCCATCCATCCGCATCACCATCGATGACACATCACGAAGCATATCATCACGATGCGGTACCAAACGCTCAGCGGCATTCGACGGGGTTGACGCCCGGACATCAGCAACAAAATCACACAGGGTTTCATCTCGTTCGTGGCCAACACCAACAATGACGGGAATTGCCGAAGAAAAAACGGCGCGCGCGACTCGTTCATCATTAAACGCATGCAGTTCTTCAAAACTTCCTCCACCTCGCGACAACACAATCACTTCAGGACGTTCATCAACGGGCAATGCATGCAATGTTTTAAAAGCACCGATAATATCCTCAACTGCATGCTGACCCTGCACGTGCACATCAACATGCAAAATGTCGATGCCGCCCATGCGATTATGCAAAATACGCAAAAAATCTCCATACGCCGCCGCTTCTCTTGAAGTGATGAGTGCGATGCGCTGTGGCAGCATGGGCAATGCACGTTTACGTCCTGCATCAAATAATCCTTCGTTCGCTAATTTTTCTTTCAATGCAAGATAGGCTTTCGCGAGCGCTCCTTCACCCACAGGCTCAGCTGTTTCGACGTTAAAAGACAGTTTGCCAAAACGTGCAAACACGGAAGGATAACCGGTCAGGCGCACCCGCATACCATCTTCGAGCGGTGGCAAACCTTTATAGATCGTTGAAAAACACGGCAAACGCGCATCCGCTTGTTCGTCTTTAAGCGAAAAATGAATCCATTTTTGTTGTGCGACTTTGTATTCAGTCACCTCTCCTTCAACCACAAACGCACCCGTGGGAATCATGGCCAGTGTGTCGTTGACGAGCGTGACGAATTGTTGGACAGAAAGAATGGGGGGCATAGATCTGTCACTCTGCCTCCATCACCATCACTCTCTTCCCTCCATCCGGACTATCCCCATCCCAATCCCCAATAGCATTCATGAGCACATCAATATCGTATTGATAATTATTTCCTTGGCGCGTGCCCGGATCGTTGGTGATAAAGGTTGTTTCCGTGTACCCACGCAAAACCAGCATATGATAGAGCGGTCCTTCGCCAGTAAAGAAAGGATTTCCTAAACGCCGACCATAGGCAGGAACAATAATTGGATCACCACCGGCAAGAATTTCTTTTAAATCCTCAACGCTTGGATTTTCCACAATACGTACCGTTGAACCGTCATATGTTTTGGCAAAGGTAACGAATTGCTCAGCGGAGATGCTATATCCATAACCCATCTCGTCCTGTACACGCACCATGTCGTATAGCACCTTATCGGTTGTGGTCGGGTCCATTTTTCCTTCAGGATGACCAGAGTAATACCGATACGTCATGTAAAAAGAGGCTTCCTCGCACGTATCTTCATGAATGACGTCCCAATCACCAAACGGAGCTTGCGAGGTAAACGGAACCGCAAGATTAAAAGAAGTGGGAATCTCAGCAGACACTTCTGCGTCATCAGTATTTGATGGCGGCGTGGATGGTGGAGCGTCAGTTGTTGTATCGAGAGAGGGTTCGAGTTGCGTTGGAGTATCGGACGTATCCGATGTGTTACTGGTTACAGGCGAGTTCGGATCTTCTGTATCTTCTTCTTTAGGCTCAAGACCTATGCGATTGGGATTTTGAATCGGATTTTCCGCATCAAATTCTTCATAACGCAAAGAAGGCACATCGGCCGTAGGAACATCGGGTCCCTTTGCCCAATCCCAAAGACGCAAACCACCAGCCGTCAACACGATCACGCCCAAGGCAATGAAAGGCGTCCAAGGGAAATCTGGTGATGCCCTTTTTTTTGGAAGAAATTTTCCTATCATAGAGATTGTTTTTCTGCCCAACGTAACAAATGAAGCGTCGCTCGAACATCATCTTCATTATAATCGATGACGTCCTGGAGCGCTTTTTCATCGTGCTTGGTAAGCCACTCTTCATACCATAACACAGAATTCAAACCCGAGGCATCATCATGTCGCCAACGAAAACCCAAGTGCTGCGCAATATCTTTTAATGAATAAAAAGAGAGAGGGAAAATAACAGCTTCACGCACTCTTTCCAACAAATCAACACCTTGCTCACTAAGTTGCGTAAGGATTTGCACATCCGTTGCGTATTTCTCGCCAAGGTGACGAAACGTATCCTGTTCCGACGAGCCGTAATGATATAACGGGTAGCCGATATAATCTTTAATGAAGGCGACGAATGTTTTCCAAGCTTGCTCTTCTTCAGACGGATCTTTCGCCAGAAAAGCGTGATAAACAGCCTTATCGCCTTCAACAACCAACACTCCAAACAAATAATCAACGTTACGCAACGGATCACTTTCAATATCCACAACCAGACATTGATGCGACTCGGGTACATCAATCGTTCGCAACACCGTAATGCGATCATGCACTAATGCTTGCGCCTGCAAATGTAAAAAATTCAAACGTTCACGAGTAATTCCATGCACACGTGCAACCACAAGATCGAGATGCGTTTTGGCAAATTCGGTAACTGTCGCAAATCCTGCTTCAACCAACTCTTTCGCTTCACTACGCCAAATGCGATTTAAACGAGAAATATCGTCACACTGCACCGCATCAGCTTTGCACGCATGAAACCACGGCGATTGTTTGCAGTCTGACGTAAGAAAATGCGGCTCATCTTCGCCATCAAGAATGCGTTCGATAGCATCGAGCGTCAGTCGATATTCTCCTTCGGTTTCGGCAACAAGATAGGCATTAATGCCTCCGTTGGGATGCATCACATATCCCTGCACCGGCTTAACCTTTTGCACCTTTTCCAAAATATCCGCATAAAAACAGCCCTGCATTTTGTATTCCGGTTTTACAGCACGTGAACGCTTAATATCACACGCGACATAGTAGTAATCACCAAACCCCGACTTCCCTTGTACCTTTTCCAAAAAATCTGGCTGTGCCACAAAATGATCGAGAATGAGTGTGGCGCCGTAAATGGTTTGTGCACCCGAACGCATAAATTCGAGCGTTTGGAACGCCGCAGCATCGATATCATCTTTGTGCACTTCAACAACACCCTTACCACGTTTTTCCAAAAGCTCGCGCTGCACCTGGCGCAACAAGCCATCTTCTTGCAATCGAACACGGAGCGCATGTTCGGCATGTTCGCCCTTGGCATCGTGCGCCACCCAGGACGGGCATTTGAGGTAGCGATAAAACGTGTGTTTGGTAATTTGATGAGACATAGCTACAGGGTACCTCCCTTTTTATAAAAAGAAAACGCACTATCTGCGTTTTCTTTTTTGATATTTCTTTAAAATCTACTTCACATCCTCAACCACAACCTTCGTCATTACGCTTCCTTTTGGCAATTCGTCAACAACATCCATCCCTTCAATGACTTCGCCAAAGATCGAATATAATTTCGGAAGAGCCATGTCATCAAGCATGATGAAAAACTGACTACCATTGGTGTCGGGTCCGCGATTGGCCATAGCGACGATACCGCGCGTGTAGGTTCGCTCATCTTCCAATTCATCGGCAAAGGTATAACCCGGTCCACCGGTTCCCGTACCATTCGGGTCCCCTCCCTGCAACACAAATCCCTCTTCGCGACGATGAAATGTCAGACTGTCGTAGTAACCATTGCTGATAAGGTAAACAAAGTTAGAAACGGTCATCGGTGCAGTATCAGGGAAAAGACGAATGACAATATCACCTTTGGCAGTGGTAATGCGCACCTGCTTGTTTTGTATCTGGTCATCGGGCAAGGTACCAGGAAAAATCCACTTCATAGACGAGCGTTTTTCAAGATCGAGAGAGACAGATGATGCCGAATCAGAGGCCGAGCTGTCAATTGAAGACGGTTCAGCTATAGGAGAACAACCCGCGCCTAAAAGCAAAAGAAGGCCTCCGAGTAAACCGATAGCCTTCTGCATAGGATTTATTCAAGATGTTGATAAGCGGAAACTTGTGCTTCCAGGGCCGAGACCTTGGCACTTTGAACTTTGGTAGCGTACACCGAGGTAAATAATACCGCCGACAACGAGAAAACGAGCACGAGCAGCAATGCGGCAACCTCCATACTGCCAGCAGGAAGATGCTCACAATTTTTGCAAGTGGTTTGGTGACGAGCGGCAGGCGTAATATTGTATACCGCAGCGACAGAGGCCTTGCGTGGTGCGCGCGTGCGACGAACGGCACGTGGTGGCAATGGAGGAAGTGGTGATGACATAAAAAGATATTAAAACGATGATGATAGTGTAGCACGATTTTCAATCAGCTGAAGCGGACTATCCGCAGCACAACCTGCGTCATCATTTTCCCACTGGGCAATAAAATGAAACGTCGTTGGCGTCATCACATCATTCACCAAAACCGCTGCTGTGCGATCAACTTCTGACCACGTCACCTCCCTTCCATTTCCCGGCACGCCCCCACAGCCACCGGCCATAAACGCATCATTGAGCACGATCGGCGCACCGCCTTCTGATGTCGCCGATAGTGCAACGCGATAAGCCACCGCTTTCACCGGAGCTTTGGCAAGAAGTTCATCGAGCGCATCAAGAAAAAGCGGTGCATCGACGCGATAGGGTGAACCGAGCGCAAAGATTCCTAGCTGATCCGTGGTAATAATCAGACTCTCTTGCACGCGCTGCACATCACTCGCGGGCAACGGCGCCCAATATCCCCAGCGTTCATCCCATCGATACACCATCGCTTGTTCAACAGCCTGACTCCAGGAGATTGTCACCGGTACGTCAAAAATTTCATCATCAGGCAAAAGGTGATACGCCTGGCCAATCAAAGGCGAAGCAATCGTGGGAGACGTAGGTGAAGCGATAGAAAAAATCTGAGCCTGGCGAGCCAAACCTTCGATGCGTACAACACCATCAGTGCTCGCAATACTTTCGAGCTCAGGATCATCAATAAAAAACAGATGCGCTGAGAAAAAAACAACCACCAGCACCACCGTCATTTGTAATATTTTTTCTAAAGAGATCATGACACCAGTATAGCGCATCACGTCGATCGAAACTCTTCCCGTAATTCCATCCAAATTTTTCCCATCACATTTTGTCCCGATCCGTCCGCACCACTTCCCCAAAAAAAATCGTCGGGATGATTTTTCACGATCTCGATCTCTCCAGTAGACAAAAGCATCTCCCTGACGTCTGCATGTTGCAAGGCCTTGGCACGCATAATCTCTTTCATTACCGCAACTTTTTGTTCCTCCCAGTTAGACTTCTTTCCTTCTTTGGTTTGACCGAACTCGCGAGATAAAAACGCGCTCGGGGCACGTTTCACTTTTTCACGAATGTTGAGATCAAAATATTTCGCGGCTTGATATGCGTGCTCGGAAGTCATCCACGTTTCGCCATCATATTCGATCGCATGCGCAGAAAAATTCGATAACAAATAATATTTCCCTTCGTAAAAATTGATGACCTCTTGTTGCATAAAGATCTTTTATTCCTCCCACGGCACATCCTTTCTGCCAAACATACCGTAATGCACACAGTGTTCGTAGATCGGACGACGCAAATTAAATCGCTCCACAATGGCCTCGGGACGAAAATCAAATCGCTGTTTTACAATGGACGTCAGATCTTCTCCGTCATTACTCATCGCTTGCAGCACCACTGGCTCGGCCACACCAACGGTGTAAACCGCTTGTACCAATACATGCTGGGCCAAACCTTCTTTCACCAGCTGCCGCGCCACAAAACGCGCCATATAGGTTCCGGATCGAGCGGGTTTTAGTGGGTCTTTCCCCACTAACGCAACGCCACCATGCGGAATCAATCCTCCATACAAATCAGATAACACTTTCCTTCCCGAAACGCCCGCATTCAACAAAAATCCACCCGTTGTAAACGATCCCACGGGATTAATAAAAATTTGCGCCTGTTCAATAGTGCCCAATATCGGCTTAATGGCATGTTCAAGCAAAAGCGACTGCACATGCGGCATGTCCATTTGTGGATCATGCGCCGCAATGACCGTCACTTGCACAATCCGATCACCGTCCATAACCAGCTGCACTTTGCCGTCGGGGCGCAACCAGGAAAAGCGTTGATCTTGCATGCGCAGCATATCAATCTGCCGAGCAAGTGCATTCGCAAACACCACACTTGGTGGCAACAATTCACGCGTTTGATTGGTTGCGTAGCCATACACAATCGCCGTACCTTGCGCACCGCTTTGTTTTGATCGACCAGGCTCAGGTTTTGGCTTTTCTCCATTTACAAAAAACTCGGGCATGTCGGTATACCCAAGATCAGCATATGATCGACGCACAATATCAATCACAGCAAAATCAGCTGCAGACTCGATCATGCCGCCGATCATGACCATGCCATTAGTCCCCAGCGCCTGCACATCTAATTTCGCAAATGGGTCACGACGAATATATTCATCAACAATACTTTCAACCAGACGATCGCAAATTTTATCGGGATGACCAGCAAGAGGTGCCTCAACAGCTTTGAACATATAGGGGAATTGTAGGAGGCAGAGTGGCAGAGTGGCAAATAGAAGCACAACGGTTAAAGCGGTTAAAACGTTTAACCGGTTAACCATTTTAAACGTTTTAACCGATAATTCTTACCTACTTGTTTGATATTTTTCATTTATCCACACCTTTTCTTTGTTCGTATTCTGTTCGGGTATACTAGAAGAAATTTAACATCCGTAATATCCGTCGCGATCCGTCTTAATCCCCTACCCTATGTCCACCCTTCCTCCCCTCACCAAACAACAACGTCGCGTGCTCGATGCCGTTGAACACTTTGTTCGCGAACACGGTTATACACCGTCGTATCGAGAAATTGCTGTGCATCTTGGCCTTTCTTCTCCTGCAACCGTTCATCAACACATTCAAGCACTGTGCGAAAAAGGTGTTATTAACACTGGCGAGCATGGAATCGCGCGTTCTATCGAGGTCGTCGAAACCGAACAACTCGTTCCACTTGCAATCATGCTCCCTCTTTCCGGAATCATTACTGCGGGCGAACCAATCGAAGCGATTGAAGAACGAGAAGCAATTGGTGTACCGGCGGATTTTGTCGTTGATGCGGTGAATTCCTATGTTTTAAAAGTAAAAGGATGCTCGATGATTGAAGATGGGATTTTCGACGGTGATTATGTAATCGTTGAACGTCATCCCTCGCCCAAAAATGGTGATATCGTCGTTGCACTACTCGATAACGCCTACGCCACCCTCAAACGTTTTTATCGCGAGCAAGGCCGTATTCGCCTCCAACCCGCCAACAGCACCATGGAACCAATCTTTGTGTACGGAGATATTAATATTCAAGGCATTGTGCGAGCGGTGCTGAGAAAATTTTAATAAAAATACTATCCTTCAATATTAATACGCAAAGAGAGTGGTATCAGGAATGAATATAATTAATCGTGTGGATAATTCATCGTATCCTGAAATATCTTTCCAGGATATAATTTAAACATATGCAAGCTCTCATGATTCGGGACAAGGCGTGGGAGAAGACTGACCGAATACCTCACTGGGTGCGCGGACGAGAAATTGGCTTAGATCAATATAATACTTTGCCACAGGTTGCCGAGCATTGTTGGAATTCGTTTCAAAAAACCTTGGAAAAGGATGGGGCTAATTTAAGCAATTATAAAATAGTTGAGCCGAGTGCAGGAACGGGATCGTTTTATAATCTTCTTCCAAAGAGATCTCGCATTGGCATAGATGTAGAAAAGTATAAAGATGAATACATCCAGCAAGATTTTTTAACATGGGAACCAAATAATACTGATCAACGACCATGTGTAGCGATAGGGAATCCCCCATTCGGCTACAGGGGCTGGCTAGCGTTGGCTTTTATGAATCGCGCCTCAGAGTTTTGTGATTATGTTGGTTTTATTCTCCCGATGTCATTTCAAAGTGATGGTAAAGGAAGTCCAAAAAACCGAGTCAAGGGAATGAGATTAATACATTCAGAACATCTGTCTGGAGATATGTTCATGTTGCCAAACGGAGAAATGGTTCAAGTTAACACACTATGGCAAATATGGAAAAAAGGCGAAGCTGAACCTCTGCCTGATTTAAGTGAAGCTGACGAATATATTGACCTTTTTACTGTTGATTATCGTAAAGAAAGATTATGCGGGATGGAAAAAGTAGAAAATTGTAATACTTTCCTTCAAAGAACATATTTTAATGAACCGCCCGAAATAGTTGATGACTTTTCTAAAGTAAAGTATGTATGTGGTTACGGTATTTTAATAAAGAAAGAAGTAAAAACGATTCTGAATCTTTTAAAGAAGGTGAATTGGAACAAATATAGCAACCTAGCTACGCATAATTGTCGCCACATTTCCATGTACCACATTAAGTTAGCTTTAATAGAAAGCCTGCATGTCAAATCTTGATTATAAAAGCCTATTCGTAAAGGCATTAGAGAAAAACGTAGACAATCCAAAATGGAAAGAAGGTGATTTTGTTGGCATTAAAACAGTTTCAAATACAAAGGTAGGCACTATTGGACAGGACTTTATTGAGGGTCTTTGTAACGCTCTTTCTGTACCATGTAATTTTCCGTTAAGAACGGACAATACCAGAATGACACAGAGTCCTTGGGACATTGAAATTTTTAGTGTTAAATTTGAGCTTAAAACCGCCACGGAAGATGTTGGTGGATGTTTTCAGTTTAATCACATTCGATATCATAGACCTTATGACGCCGTATTGTGCTTAGGGGTAACTCCAAATGCACTATATTTTGGAGTGTGGTCTAAGGCAGATGTCGTAACAGGGAAGGCTGGCAATCTTGTATCTATGGAGAAAGGCGGAAATGCATCTTATAAAATGACAAAAAGGCCACGAGATCTTTCTCCTATTATTGAATTTGAACAAAAAATCAAAGATTTTACCGCTCGATTTAAATAGCTGTTTGTTCGTAAAGGTTACACAAGATTTTACGTGAACGAAGTGCACACGTTAAGAAAGCGCATTAAGTTCCTCCTCAATTTCCAAAAGACGATTGTACTTCGCAAGTCGTTCTGATCGAGATAACGATCCGGTCTTGATGTACTGCGCGTTCACCGCAACAGCGAGATCAGCAATGGTCGTGTCCGGCGTCTCTCCCGAGCGATGCGAAATCACGATGTCGTACTTATGCTTTTGCGCAAGTGTGATCGTATCAATAGTTTCACTAAGTGTACCGATTTGATTCACTTTGACGAGCACTGCATTAGCGACGCCAAGTTCGATCCCTTTTTTCACACGTTCAACATTCGTAACGAAAAGATCATCACCAATAAGGAGAAGATCTTTTCCGAGACGTTTGGTAAGTGTTTTCCAATTATCCCAATCATCTTCTGCAAGTCCGTCCTCGATCGAAAGCATGGGATATTTTTCCAGCCACTCTTCGTACAAATCAATCATCTGTGATGAAGTGAGCTTGCGGCGATCGGTGTGGATGATGTACTTCTCGGTGCGCTCATCATAAAACTCGCTGGCAGCAACATCGATACCGAACGAAATTTCTTTGCCAAGTTTATACTTTGCTCGTTTAACTGCTTTCACCAAATACTCAAGTGCCGTTTCGGTTTTGCCCACATCTGGCGCATACCCACCTTCATCACCCACATCTGTATCAAGACCATCCTCTCGCAATACATCACCCAACGCATGAAAAATTTCGCTTCCTGCTTGCAGCTTCTTTACAAACGATTTAATACCGTGTGGCACGATAATAAATTCCTGCATGTCCAAATTCGTATCCGCATGCCGACCACCATTAAACACATTCATGAGTGGCGTAGGTAACGAAAAACCACGGTATGACAAACTGTAGATATCACGCAAATACACATAGAGCGGCATCTGTGCTCGCTTCGCTCCTGCATGTGCGCACGCAAGCGAAACACCAAGAATTGCATTAGCCCCGAGTTTTCGTTTATTTTCCGTACCATCAAGCACCCGCATCATGTCATCAACGCCCCGCAAATCCACAACATCTTTCCCTCGCAAAGCCGGCGCGATGATGTCGTTCACATTACGAACCGCCTTGAGCACTCCCAATCCCCGATAGCGTTTCTTATCGCCATCACGCAGTTCAAGTGCTTCATGCGTACCGGTCGATGCACCCGATGGCACCGAGGCACTCCCGCGCATGCCATTTTTTAAAACGACCGTCACATGCACCGTAGGATTGCCACGCGAATCAAGGATTTCATGGGCATGAACAAGGTCAATACGATCGAGCATATAGGTATAGCATAGCAAATAAAAAAGTAGGCTAGGTGGACAAGCTGAGCTAGGTAAATTACCTAGCTCAACCAGCCCGCCTAGCCCAACTTCATTATCTCAACGAATAACTAATATAGACCTGCATCTGTACTTCGCTTTGACCAGGAGAAATGCTTGGCATCGCGCCTTGAGCTGAATCAACAGACAACGCACGCTCGTAATACGGATACATATCGCTACCCTTGTTTTCAGAATAGCTCACCACGTCACCGAGCGTAGCACCCATTGCTTTGGCGATTTCTTCAGCTTGCTGACGAGCTTTCGCGATAGCCTCGGCACGCGCATCAGCTTCGGCGCCACTATCGTCATCAGCTTCAAAGCGCAAACCACCGATATTTGTTGCACCCACGTCCCCGGCCTTTTCCAAAACCTTCCCCACTAAATCACTATTGCGAATTTTTACCGTTACGGTTTGGCTCGCTTCATATCCCACGATTGTAGGAGGCGCCTGGTCGTAATCGTATTGGGGATAAATGTTGTATGAAGAGGTTTTCAAATCCTCGGCGGCAATACCCAACTCCTTCATAGCAGCCATGATGGCATTCACCTTCACAGTATTATCATCTTGCGCCGTTGATGAATTGGCGGCGCTATTGGTAACTCCAAGATCAACGGTCGCAACATCGTTTGCGCTTGTTCCCGTACCCAACGCGCTCACCGTAATTGATGGCGGCATCTGATCGGCATAACCAGTGCGTCTTGCCTTGGCAATTCCTTGCCACGCCATAGCCGCAATCCACACAATAGCAACAAGTAAAAGAAGTGAAACCAGTACCGTAAACAAACGATTATCTTCCCAGCTTGGCCAGAAAGAAGATGAAGATGATGAAGACATATACAAAGAGTATAGCAGACGATACCTTACGCTTTTCTTAATCCGGTGGAATCGCGATGTTCTTCAGCTTTCACGAATGCATCAGGCATCTCTCGCGTTTGCTTTTGTAGTTCATATAAAAATTCTTTGCGTAATTCTTTCTGATTTTCTCTATATGCTTCAATGTAACGATCGTACAGTTTCGATTCCTTCAACGCCTCTCGCAGTTCATCAGCCGTAAGACCCATAAAATCAAGTACGGTTCCCTTATCAATATCGGTCAAAACATCATCTCCCGCTTCATTCACAAAGCCATATGCTAAAATCATCGTCTGCATTTGCCAATCAAGCCACTGATCTTCGGTGAGAGGGATTTCTCCGAGTTTACTCGCCTCAACGGCATCATCAATCTTTTCCCATACTTTGCCCGGAAATCGAGCATACAGACCACACGGATACGGGACATCACGCTCTTCTATAATCGTTGTTTGAAATTGTGGATCAAGAAAATAGTCTTTGTATCCCCGTTCTAGCGCATCTTCTTCTGCACGCGACACCGCACGATTGTGCGTCAGTTGCTGCGCATGACAAGCCTCGTGAAGGGTATATTCAAGGGTCCACTGAGCAGAAAAATCTGAGACATCGGGAAAAGCGATAAAAGGATCTCCTTCACTCGGCCCGCGCTGGCAACGGGGATCTTCATGAAAGCCTCCCGCATCAGTATCTCTTTCGCTAGGTTCATACGTAAAGATATTTCCCTTCGCAACATATTCCACTAATGTATCGACACCTTGGATTAAAGACTGCTCCGCTGCCGCAAGTCCTGTTTCTTGCCCCTCTCCAAATTGTAATTCTGGCTTTACACGCTTTGCGAGCTCAATCATAAAACGTTCCGAGTTCACCAAACGCTCAGTCACCTTTTCAATATGCGCCTGTTGCTCGGGACTTATTTTATATACGTTTGTTGCGCATCCACCTAACATGACCGTACCCGCCAAAACAAGAGAACGAATGCCATCCATATGCCGGAAGTTTATCATAAGATTTCCTGACCTCGCTTGTCCCCCTCGGCCATAGCCCGTTATCCCCTGGCCTACGGGCGAGGCTTTGTGCCCCTTGTCCCCCTTTGCTATACTCCGTTTATGTCACCAGCTTATGGACGATCACGATCATATTGACTTTCTTCGGCCAAAATCCGAAATCATTGCCCCTGCCACCCCCGTTCAACCCCCGCCCAAAAAACCACGTGTAGCACCGTGGATGAAATTGGCATTTTTTGCAGGAGCGATTGTCATCACCGGCGGTTTTTTGTTTTCTTACGGTATTGCCCGCACAACCCCCAGCGACATTGATGACGCGCATACGCTTTTTGGATCGTTACGTCGCCTTATCACCTCCAACGACCGACAAACCGACGCTGCAGCCGACGATCGCATTAATGTCCTACTCCTGGGCATTGGGGGCGCCGGACACGACGGCGCGCAACTTACTGACACCATGATTTTTGGGAGCTTTAAACCCTCAACCAGTGAACTCGGCATGATTTCTATTCCTCGCGATCTTGTCGTGACTATTCCCGGACGCGGATACAGCAAAATCAATGCCGTCAATGCCTATGCTGAGCAGAAAAAAAACGGTAGTGGTCTTGAGGCAACCACCGAAACCGTCAACGGCATGCTTGGTCAAACGATTGATTATACGATCAAAGTAGATTTTAACGGGTTTGAAAAAATCATTGATGCCATTGGCGGTGTTGATGTGTATGTCGATACCTCCTTTACTGATTACGAATATCCCGTAAACGGTATGGAAGATGCGTCGTGTTCTTCCGCATCAGTAGCAAACAGTGATGAGCGTACACGAGATGAAAACTCCATATCTTCATCTTCCGAAGTCTCCTCAAACACCGATACAGGAAGCGAGGAAGGGTCCCCTTACGGCTGCCGCTACGAAGTGCTTTCCTTCACTCAAGGCTCAACGCACATGACTGGTGCCACGGCACTCAAATACGCTCGCTCACGACATGGCAATAATGGCGAAGGTTCAGATTTTGCCCGCGCCGCCCGTCAACAAAAAATTCTTTTAGCTGTTAAAGAAAAAACTCTTTCTCTTGGCGTGCTCTTAAATCCCGGAAAGCTCCAACAAATTGTTTCGGTTATCCAAAAACATATCAGCACCGACATGACCGCTTGGGACATGCTGCAGCTTGCAAAATACATCGATGACATTTCGTTGGAAAAACTGGCCATGCATGTCATCGATGGCAGCGGTGGCTTGGCATATAGCAGTTTTATTGATGGTCTTGGCTACGTGGTGTTGCCAAAAAAAGACGATTGGAGTGATTTTCAATCCCTAGCCCAACATATCTTTACTCCCGATGAGCAAGGCGTCACCACTCCCACCATTGCGACGACGGTCGTACCCACCATTGCGGTCGAAATTCAAAATGGTACAAGCCAGGCCGGGCTCGCCGCCCAAACCGCACAGCTTCTTGCAAGCTCAGGCTATGACGTCATTACCATTGGCAATGCGATCGACCGAACCGTAACACAAACCACCATTTACGACTTTACTGATGGTCAAAAAGATAGCGAATTAGCCATGTTAAAGGACTATTTGAACGCGAAAGTGATTATGACGGCTGCCGGAGCAGTACGCGCAGAAGATATTTCTCCGGACACGATTACCGAAACGGAAACACTTACTTTACTTAAAACGGGTGAAGACATTGATTTTTTGATCATTTTAGGAGAGAATTTCGGGAAACTCGTGTTCAACCGCTAATCTATGTTCCATCAACCGCCACGTGTGGCACTCGTTGGTCGTGCCAACGTTGGCAAGTCCTCGCTGTTTAATCGTATGATTGAAGAGCAAAAATCGTTAGTTTCAGAAGTCCCTGGCACAACCCGTGATCGCCATGAAGCCGATTGCATTTGGCGTGGTATGGTGATTCGTTTAATCGATACTGGGGGACTCGATGTCAACCGCGCTGATGAGATTGAGAAAAATGTTATCGAGCAATCCTACCTAGCAATGAAAGCTGCAGACGCCATCTTTTTCTTGGTTGACCTTACCACTCCGCCCACAACTGAAGATCTCACCATTGCTCGCGAACTGCAAAAAGCCAAAAAGCCGGTTATCGTTTTAGGAAATAAAGCCGATACAAAAACCATCCGCAACGCCATTCACGATCAAGCATGGCACGCCTGGCCGCTCGCAAAACCTCTGCCGCTAAGCGCTAAACAGGGGACCGGCGTCGGCGATGCGCTTGATGCCATCACCGAAGCACTGACAGCCAAGGGAACGCCGCCCGTGGAAATCTCAAAAATAGCACCGATGCGCGTAGCCGTATTTGGCGAACCAAACGTTGGCAAGTCAACATTACTCAATGCACTTCTTGGCGAACAGCGCTTTATTACCGCCAACGCCCCCCACACCACTCGCCAACCAAACGACGTACTGTTTACCTACGAAGACAAACTCTATCAATTCATCGACACTGCCGGTGTACGCAAGCATGCGAGCATGATGCGTTCAGGCACACGACTCGAAAAAATCGGTGTTGATCAAACACTCGAAACCTTGGGACGTGCCGACGTCGCGCTTTTTATTCTCGACATTACGCGCGGCATTACCGCACAAGATCGTCATCTTGCTGGTGTGCTGTCACAAAAAGGTATTTCAACCATCATCATCGCCAACAAATGGGATCTTATTCCCAACAAAACCACCAACAGCATCAACGATCACGAAAAGATCATCAAAGGCTTTTTGCCGCAATTAAAATTTGCTCCCACACTGTTCACTTCCGCGCTTACCGGCAAACGAGCAAAAGATGTCTTCGACCTCGTGCAAAAAGTATTTCAAACGCGCTTCACCCAACTCAGCGACGAAGAGGCGCATAGCTTTATTTCGCGCGCCATTGCTCGTCATAAGCCAAGTCGCGGCAAAGGCGTGAAGCATCCGCATATCATCAAATTTTATCAGGAACGAGTAAATCCTCCCACCTTTGCGTTGCGCGTCAACCTTTCTCGTAAGGACTCGCTTGCCGATTCCTATCTGCGTTTCCTAGAAAATCTTTTGCGTGATTATTACGACTTCACCGGCACGCCTATTCGCCTTCGCGTGGTTACCGCTCGCAAGTCGCATACCACGTATTAAAGATTTGCTGCACGAGTGATGAACAAAAAGACTACTTCGGTAGTTTTTTTGTTTGGAGACCCGTATACTGCGAATATTCAAAAAGCATATGCATCTCATCATTGCCCTTGGTAATCCAGGATCACAATACACACATACCCGCCACAACGCAGGTTTTCTTGCTATTGATATACTCGCCAAACGTTTAGGAATTGTTTGGAAAGAAAAACCAGATCTCAAATCCGAAATCGCGACCTATACCGATGAAAAAACCTCGTGTATTTTTGCAAAATCTACAACATTCATGAACCTCAGCGGTGAAGCAGCAACGAAGCTCATCAAACGCTATCAGGTCGAAGCACACCATCTCCTGGTTATCGTTGATGACATTGATCTTCCTCTGGGGACGATTCGTGTTCGTCACGAAGGTAGCGCTGGTGGACACAATGGATTAAAATCCTTGATTGCCCATTTGGGAACGCAGCAATTTTCTCGCATCCGCATTGGTGTTGGTGCTCCGCCACCACGTATTCCGCTCGAAGCCTGGGTGCTACAAAAATTCACCAAAGATGACATGGTAATACTTGAACCCACACTTATCCGCGCCGCCGATCTTGCCCAGCACTTTTTGCATGGTACAGTGAAAGAGCAGACAGTGGTTGTGCCCGCCTCTCTTCCCCCAAACCATGGCCACACCCTTTGATATTGCGCTTGCCTATTGCCCAGCTTTTACCCCCATCATTGGCAATCGCATGCGCGAAATCTTCACCTCAGCTGAAGATTTTTTCCGCGCGTCGGCTAATACACTTCACGAGCAAAAATTTCGAAAAGAGTTTATTGAAAGATTTCTTCTTTGGCGTCAGACCATTCGTCCCAATGCACTCTTAGACGTATTACGCGCACGAAACATACAATGCGTGAGTTTTTACGATCCCGAGTATCCGCCCCTCTTGCGCCATATTCACGATCCACCTCACATACTCTTCGTGCAAGGAAGAATGCACGCAAAACCTGCCTGCGCTGTTGTTGGTTCACGCAAAGCAACGCCATATGGCATACAAGTAACAAAAGAAATTGTGGATAACCTGTGTAAACAAGGTGTCATGATGGTGAGTGGGCTGGCGCCAGGAATTGATACAACCGCACATGAAGCGGCAATACGAGCAGGAGCACCAACGATCGCGGTTTTAGCTGGCGGACATCAGGCCGGTATCTCACAAACCCAACAGCTGCTCATGCAGGCCATCCTCAAAAATAACGGCACACTCATCTCCGAACATCCACCACACATTGCACCAAATCGCTTTCATTTTCCTCGGCGAAATCGCCTCATCGCCGGCATCGCCAAGGCAACACTTGTTGTTGAAGCGGCACAAAAAAGTGGATCACTCATCACTGCCTATTGTGCCGTTCATGAAAATCGCGACGTGTATGTCATTCCTGGTCCTATCACCTCAAAAACGTCCGAAGGAACAAACCTACTCATCCGACAAGGCGCTCGCCCCTGCCTCACGGCTGATGATATTCTCGATTCGTTTCCGGACTTAAAGGAGAAGAAGAAACTGACGGTAAATTCAACCTTACAGAATGCCGAAAATTCCGCATCTTTATCCATCGCTTCGTTCCGCAAAGAAGGGTCGGGCATGCCCAACCCCCTCGGCCATAGCCCTATGGGCGAGCCGGGCGAGGCCTATACCGCAATCACATCCACATCTTCTCCTACCCCCCTGACCCCGCTTCCTCCACTATCTCCCTCCCTCACCACCCTCCTTTCCCACCTCTCCTCTACACCCATCCACTCCGACGACTTATGCGACAAGATTCCGCTAACATCAGATAAGATTCTTGGTGGTCTCAGTACCCTCGAACTCATGGGTTATGTGCAGATGATCGGAGGCATGTATTATGTACCCACCAGGCCCCCGGTTTGACGAAGAGCGAATTTCTTGGCTTGATATCCTTCTTTTATGGCAAAACTTCTCATTGTTGAGTCACCGACAAAGGCCAAAACAATTAGCAAATTCCTTGGCAAAGACTACGAAGTCTTGTCGTCTTTTGGCCATATTCGTGATTTGCCGAAAAAGAAAATCGGCGTTGATGTTACTCATGGTTTCGAGCCAACCTACGAAGTTCCGGCTGATAAAAAACCGCGCGTCAAAGCCCTGCAAGATGCCGCCAAAAAAGCTGATGACATTTATCTTGCAACTGACGAAGACCGCGAAGGAGAGGCGATTGCTTGGCACATTGCGCATGTCTTAAAAGTAAAACCATCTCAAGCAAAACGCATTACCTTCCACGAAATCACTCGTCCGGCCATTGAAGCAGCCCTCACTCACGCCCGGACTATCGACGAAGCACTCGTAAACGCGCAGCAAACGCGCCGCATTCTCGACCGACTGGTGGGTTACGAGCTCTCGCCACTGTTGTGGAAAAAGATTCGTCGAGGTCTTTCGGCAGGACGCGTGCAATCGGTGGCGGTACGTATGATTGTCGAGCGCGAACGTGAACGACAAGCTTTTAAACCCCAGGACTACTGGACCATCGAAGCGGACTTCATCAAAGACAAACAACCTTTCACCGGCAAACTCTTCGCAATTGAAAACAAAACCATCGACAAACTCGACGTTAACAGTCAAGAGATGGCTGATACCATTGCAGCCGCCATCACGGGTCAAGATTTTGTCGTGCAAACCAGCGAACAAAAAGAAGTTAGCAAAAAGCCCCCAACACCACTTACCACTTCAACCCTGCAACAAGAAGCCTACAATCGCCTGGGCATGAGTGCAAAACAGACCATGACTCTTGCGCAAAAGCTGTATGAAACAGGACGTATCACCTATATGCGTACCGATTCACTGAACCTGAGTGATGAATTTTTGACTGCTGCACAAACCTATATCAAACAAACATGGGGTGAGCAGTACGCTGCAGGTTCGGTACGCTATAAAACCAAAAAGAAAGGCGCGCAAGAAGCTCACGAAGCTATTCGACCTACAAATGCCAGTGCCTCTCCCGAAAGTCTCAAAGGTGCCGACATCGATAACGGCATGCGCAAATTGTACGAGATGATTTGGCGTCGAACACTTGCTTCCCAAATGCCCGCCGCCAAAATTCGCCGCACTGCCGTTGATCTTGATTGTAAAAACTACACCTTCCGTGCCACCGGTGCCACGGTCGTCTTTCCTGGGTACATGAAAGTATGGAAAGCGACCGATGACAAAATACTTCCCACGCTTGTAGTTGGAGACAATGTCGGCAAACCCTTCGAAATTCGCAACGAAAAGCATACCACTGAGCCTCCTGCTCGCTATTCCGATGCCACACTTGTGAAAGCTATGGAAGAATTTGGCGTGGGTCGACCGTCAACCTACGCGCCAACAATTGCCACCGTGATTGATCGTGGCTATGTATTGCGCGATGACAACAATCGTCTGCAGCCCGTTGATATCGCCTTTATCGTTATTGATCTTTTAAAAGATCACTTCCCCGATATTGTTGATTACGAATTTACGGCCACCATGGAACAAAAGCTCGATGAAATCGCTGAAGGCACCCATGATTGGCAAACCGTGCTTTCGACCTTTTACGGACCGTTTCATTTTGCCATTGAAGAAAAGACTAAAGACCTTACCCGTGAAGCTATCACCAAAAAACGCATTCTCGGTGATGATCCTAAAACCGGCCTTCCCATCATTGTGCAAACGGGTCGTTTTGGTCCGTACGTGCAGGTCGGTGAACCCGAGGGAGATGTCAAACCTCGCCGCGCCAGTCTCGCCAAAGATGCACTGGTCGATACCGTCACGCTTGAGGATGCATTGTATGCGCTCGAACTTCCTCGTATTGTGGGCAAAACCGCCGAAGGCAAGGAAATCATGGCCAATGTTGGACGGTTTGGTCCATATGTTGCCTGCGATGGCGTCTACGCTTCTCTGCCACCAACAGTTGATCCGCGCAAAGTAACGCTAGAAGATGCAGAGCACATTTTTAAAGAAGCGCAAGAAAAGAAGCAGCGTATGCTGACGCCGATCGCTGAACTCGGCAAAGATCCCAAATCAGGAAAGGAGATCGTTGTACGGGATGGTCGCTATGGACCGTATGTTACCAACGGCGAACTTAATGCCACGATTCCAAAAAAAATTGATCCCAAATCGGTCAGCCTTGCCGACGCTCTCGATCTCCTTGAGAAAAAAGCCAAAGCTCCGAAAAGAAATTTTCCGCGAAAGAGAAAGAATGCAGCGTAACGGTTAAGATGGTCAAGACGTTTAACCGGTTAACCAATTTGACCGCCTTAACCAACTCAAACGCTTTTCATACACAGCATCCTTTACGAGCATGCAACACCGGAGTATGTTTAGCCATGCATTCTGGCTATGCCTATTCCCGTTGACGATCTTATTAACCTCCTCGACTCGCGCTACAACGCGGGTGATATTGACGTTATTGAAAAAGCTTACACATTTGCCGAAAAGGCTCATGAAGGCCAGTCGCGCCATACCGGTGAACCTTACTTCTCTCACTGCACGCAAGTAGCACAAAAGCTTATTCAACTCCGCCTGCCCAGCGACGTTATTGCCGCAGGCTTATTGCACGATGTCCCCGAAGATACCGAACGCACCCTTCAAGACATTGAAGCAGCCTTTGGCGAGGATATCGCCAGCATGGTTGGTGCTATTACCAAACTGGGAAAAGTAAAATATCGCGGCGAAGAACGCTATGCTGAAAATCTCCGAAAGATGTTCGTGGCCATGGCCCAAGATGTGCGGGTTATTTTTATTAAATTCGCCGATCGGTTACATAACCTTGAAACACTCTACGCATTACCCGAACACAAACGTAAACGTATTGCCCAAGAAGTACTCGAAATTTACGCACCCATTGCCAACCGCTTAGGTATGGGTGAATACCGCGGTTTATTCGAAGATTACGCTTTTAAATACCTGGATCCTAAAAATTACAGCTGGACACAGCATTTATTGGAAGAACGGGTGAAAAAATTCGGCCCCGCCATGGATAAGGCGCTCAAAGATGTCGAAGCTGAAGCAAAAAAGAATGGTGTTGATCTCATTGAAGTGCACGGCCGTGTCAAACATTGCTACAGCTTGCATCGAAAACTCAATCGTTATAAAGGTGATATTGGGAAAGTCTACGATATTGTTGCTTTACGTATTATTGTTGATGATATTCCTTCCTGCTACGCGGCACTCGGTCTCCTGCACGGTCTCTATACACCGCTCCCTGGTCGCATTAAAGATTATATTGCGCAACCAAAACCCAATGGCTATCAATCTTTGCACACCACGGTTTTTGACCGTGACGGTTCCATTTTAGAATTTCAAATTCGCACCAAACAGATGCATGAAGAAAATGAGTATGGTGTAGCCGCACATTGGAAATATAAAGAAGGAAAGTCTGCCAACGAACGACATGTACATTGGATGGAAGAACTCGCCGCTATTCAAAAAGAACTTTCAACCGCCGACTTCATGAAGGAACTGAACGAGTTCAAACTCGACATGTTCCGCGATCGTATTTTCGTATTCACTCCCCGCGGCGACGTCATCGATCTTCCCGAAGAATCCACGCCCATCGATTTGGGTTACGCTATTCACACCGAAATCGGCAATAAAGCCGTCCAGTCTCGCGTCAACGGGGAATTACGCCCACTGAATCATTCTTTACGCTCCGGCGACATGTGCGAAATCATTATCGATAAAAACCGCAAATTTCCCAGCGAAGATTGGTTAAAATTCATCAAAACACGCCATGCCAAACAAAAAATAAAAGATGCCCTCAAAGGCACACGGCAAAGTTTATGGTCATCGTTTGTGAAACGCACCGTTGGACGCGGGTCGACGTAATATTGAAAAAATACAGCTCATTGAGCTGTATTTTTATGTATTTGCATCATCTGCGCCTATGAGCACCGCCTCTCCCGTCATCTTCTTGGTTATATTTCGTAAATCTTCTTTTGAATAAAAATGAACGGAAATCTTGCCGACGCCAGCACGATATTCGACAACGACCTTCGTACCCAAGGCGTCACGCAGAGCGGTTTCTAAAGCAGCTATATTCGGATCTTTCACGCGATTGATGACACGAGTGCGTGCACCTGCCTGTGCCTCGGCAGAACGCACGGTCATGCCCGCGCCAGAAAGCATCTTTTTAAACAAATCGCGACGCAATTGCGGAATCGGCTCGGCTAAAAGGGTACGCGCATGGCTCTTGGAAATCTTTCCTTCGGAGAGCGCTTGTAGCATGTCACTTTCCAAATCAAGCAAGCGCATCGCATTGGTAACGGTAGAGCGACTCTTTCCTACTTGGCGAGCGATATCTTCATGCGCCAAGCCGTATTCCTCTGACAATCGTTTATAGGCACGGGCTTCTTCAACTGCATTCAAATCTTGACGCTGAATATTTTCGATCAAGGCGAGCACCAGCTTATCCTGCCCTTCCGATGATGAACGAATAATGACCGGAACTGCTTCCAAACCCAGTCGACGCGATGCTCGCAAACGACGTTCACCGGCAATGAGTTCAAACGTCCCATTGCCGCGATCAGTGACCAACAACGGCTGCAAAATACCATGTTCGCGAATGCTTTCAGTAAGCTCATCAAGTTGCTCTTCCAAAAAGACTGCCCGCGGCTGTTCAATATTCTCTACAATCAATCCTGGAGAAATAAAACGAACACTCGCGCCGTCAGCCTGAGGCATTTCTTGCGATTCTTGTACTGCCCTTGCTGATACAGAAGAAAGAAAAGGTGACTCCTGCACGGTAGGTGCAGGTGAAGGCCCAATGAGTGCTCCAAGCCCTCTTCCCAATCCTCCTTTTGGTTTATCTTGCGTCATAGATTACGTGGAGCTAACGACAGCATCTTGTTCTGTTGTACGCATCTCCTCCTCACGTTCTAAAAATTCTTTTGCCAAACGCTCGTACGCCTTGGCTGCTTTTGAATACGGATCGTAGTGTAAAATGGTTTTCCCAAAACTCGGTGCTTCAGCTAAACGCACGCTCCGCGGAATCACCGATCGATACATTTTACCAGGAAAATGTTTATACATTTCTTCAAGCACTTGTCGCGAGAGTATTGCGACGGGATTAAACATAGTAATAACCGCGCCACGGATATCGAGCCGAGGATTAAGATGTTGGCGGACAAGTGAAATTGTTTGTAATAATTGTCCAAGTCCTTCAAGGGCGTAATATTCTGCTTGTACCGGAACCACAACGCTGTCACTTGCAACCAGACCGTTGATCGTCAGCAGACCAAGTGACGGTGGATTATCGACAAGAATGTAATCGTACGCTTGAAGAAGCGGTTCGAGGGCCTGTTCAAGACGTCGCTCGCGATTAAAAGCATTCACAAGCTCGACCTGTGCACCAGCAAGATTGGGACTCGCAGCAATAAGATGTAAATGTTCATGAGCGGTTGGAAGAACAACGTCCACCGCTTGATGAGTTCCCGACAACATTTCGTACGTACCTATACTTTCTGTTGGGGTAAAACCAAGACCGCTTGTTGCATTCCCCTGTGGATCTAAGTCCACCAACAAAATCTTTTTGCCAAAATCAGCAAGATACGCCGCCAAATTCATGGAAGTCGTGGTTTTACCAACACCGCCTTTTTGATTCACCACCGACACAACCTGCGCCATAGACATGAGCGTATGGTATCACGTGCAGATGAATGAAAAAAGTCTGAAAAGTGGATGAGCAAGATTAAACATAAAATCTCCTGTGAACAGGAGATTTTATGGTGCCTCGGGAGGGACTCGAACCCTCAACCCCTCACGGGGAACGGATTTTGAGTCCGTCGCGTATACCAATTCCGCCACCAAGGCTTTTATTTTTATGAAATTTCTGGTGGCTGGGGTGGGAATCGAACCCACGACCTAAGGCTTATGAGTCCTTCGCTCTAACCGACTGAGCTACCCAGCCATGAACAATTTGTCGAAATTCACGCCCCATAGCCTAACACGTCATGCACTTCCCGACAAGACAGTATTTCCTTCATTTGCCCTTTTATTATTGATCTGATAAAGTACTGTGCATTCAGTAGCTGTTTCATCTCTGGCGATGCAACCCGAGCAAGGGAGAAAGCGCCGAGCGAAGATTTGCCACTAAGTTTGTCAGATGCTAGGAGTCGACGAGCACCGGCCGAGGCGTACTGCCTAAAGTACGGTGAGGCCGGAGCGCAAGTCGACGACAACGCAGCTGGCAAACTTGGGTGGCAAATCTGTATCGCAGGGTGGAGCAGCCAGGCAGCTCGCCGGGCTCATAACCCGGAGGTCGCAGGTTCAAATCCTGCCCCTGCAACCACAAAAACCCCTCATATCGAGGGGTTTTTGTTTTATTTTAGCGCTTATGCTATACTATCGCCAATTGCTATGACCCTTACCACTCACGCCGTTATTGGTGCTGCCATTGGTTCAGTTGTCGGCAGCCCGCTCCTTGGCTTTGTCCTTGGTGCCGCTTCTCACTTCCTGGTCGATATGATCCCTCATGGCGACAACGAACTCGCTGATAAATATCGCTTGCACAAAAAGAAAAAGGCAGCCGTTGCCTATGTCACCGTCGATGCCGCCATCGCCATTATTCTGCTCATGACGATTGTCTCCGGTCGATCGTCCAACACCACCAATATCGCTTTTTCTGCCGCGGTTGCCGGAAGCATCATGCCCGATCTGCTCGTCGGTCTAGGAGATATTTACAAACACCAATTTCTCAAAAAGTTCTCCAAACTCCACTTCTTTTTCCACGACTTTTTCTCCCGCAAATACGGCGACACTAAACTCGCCTACGCCCTCACCGGCCAAGCCGTTTTCATTATTGTGCTCATGCGCATGGTAGCGTAAAAATAAAAATCATCCTGAAATACTCAGGATGATTTTTATTTTTAAAAGCTTCAAAATACATTGATAATTCCAGCGGAGACCAAAGTGACAAATCCCGCTCCGCACAATAACCCACAAAAAATACCCACAACCGCTGCACGAAAAGGAATCTTGAGCGTTACGGCAGCAAGCGTCATCGTCCACACACCCGTAAGAGGAAAAGGAACCACGAGTGCTAAAAATAAGGCGATTGCTCCATATTTTTCATAATTACCCCGCAATTTTTTATCTGCACGAGCAATTAAGCGATCAAATGGCGTGATGAGTGCAGGAAAAATGGTCGTGAGATGACGACGTACAAATTCAAATCCAAAATACAATGGTAAAAACGGAATCAACGCGCCAATGACCCCTAAAAAGTAAGCAATGGGTAGAGAAAAATGATATTGCGTAATAGCAACCGGAATCGCTAATTGATACTCCGTAATCGGAGCAGCCGACAAGGCCATTACTTGCAACCAATCAGGAATCATAGTGCAGTATTTTCTGGCCAAGTGTATGCAGCATAAACCCAATCGGCAACATTCGCCGCATCAGTAAAACGATCATCGATATCTTCCGCTCCCAGAATCGTCACAAAAATAGGATGCTGCTCGTGATTAAACGCAGCGGTTACACAATAGCCGGCCTGAGGGATATACCCCGTCTTTCCTGCCAAAAGAGGATATCCCGAACCTACAAAAGTTGAAGTTAACAAATCATTGGTTGTAGAGACCGTCACTTGGAAACCCGAGGCTTGGACAATCGTTTTTTGTGACAGCGTTGTTCGTGTCGCAATGTCTTGGTATACAGATGCTCGCGCCAACAAGACACTGACTTCTCGGGCCGTGGATACATTGGCGGCCGACAATCCACTCGGATCAGTAAACGATGTATGCGTCAATCCCCACTCCCGTGCCTTTTCATTCATCTTTCTTACAAAATCTTCAGTCGACAAACCAGAAAAACGCACCAAGGCCATGGTCGCCGTATTGTCCGAACCAATCAAACTTGTCGATAAGACATCACCTAATTTCACCGCATCGCGATAGCCAAGATACGCACGACCGCCACCCGCAAAATCTTCAGGCACAAGTGTTACCCAGGAAGATAAATCGGGATGCATGTCCAAAAAAACACTCGCCGTCATCAACTTGGTAATACTACCGATTGCACGTACTTCATCAGGTGCTTCAGCATACAAAAGCGCTCCGGAAGCGGCATCAATAACCGCAACGCTTTGTGCCGATGTTTCCAATCCAAACGTCATGACATCAGTTTTAATGGGAACAAGATCCTTGGCCGGGGCTACAGGAAGACGAGCAGGGGCCTGTTGAAAATCATATCCACGAAATTGCGGAGCAGCGGCAGCAACAAAAGCGGGCGTAAAAAATGCCGTATCCACGCCCCACACTTGCAAGCACACGACTGCAAGTAAAATTTCGCCGATCGTTTTTCCCATCATACCGTTGTTTCCGATTCTTCTAAGGCATCAAGAATTTTGGTCATACGTCCGTCGCCATGAAAGGCCTGATAATCTGGCAATTCTGTAAGCGCATGCACACCCAAGTATCGTAAAGCATCGAGAGATAAAGTATACACCGCTTCACCACGAGACGAATCGTCTTTTTCCTCAATCAATCCCCGCATTAAAAGATTCCGCAAAATCAACGCACACTGCACACCACGAATAGCTTCAAGTTCTGGTCGCGTTATCGGGCCGCGATAGGCAATAACCGTCAGTGTCTCAAGCGATGGACGAGTGAGTTCTCCTACTTCATCTTTTGAAAGTTTTTTTAAAATTTCAGCATGCACAGGATTAGTAACCAATTGATACACTCCATCTTGCTCGAGAATATGGATACCTGATGTTTCTTGATTTTTTCTCTCAAAAAGATGTCGCATAGCTACTTTCGTCTCTTCTGTAGAAATCTCCAAAATATTCGCCAATTGTTTAATAGATAAAGGCTTAGGGGAAAGAAAAAGGAGAGATTCGAGCGCAGCTTCGTAGTTCATACAGTTTTTTCCAAAGAAGTAATAGTAATGTCATGAAAAGGTTCAAGTTGATGAATCGTTACCTCACGCCGACGCAACATTTCAAGCAAGGCCAAAAACGTTACCACCACATCAGCAGAATGCTCAGCACTGCTCGCCACTTCACGAAAACTTAATCGAGCACGAACACGAAGCGCGTCACCAATATGTTTTATACGCTCTTCAACTGAAACGGTACGCACCATACGTTGCTCTCGCAAAGCGAAAAATGGCTCAAGACGACGCAAAAGTCCACAGAACGATTCTTGCAATAGCTGCGGTGTGATATTTTTTGCAGGACGAAATTCTTCAACCCGTAACTGACGAATAAAAGGACGAGCAAAAAGCACCCCTCTTCCCCATTGTACCTGTAGCCGCTTGGCAGCCTCAACAAACTCTTTATATGCACGCAGTCGATCCTCGAGTCGCGTCGCTTCATCTTCTTCATCGGCAAACCGAACATACGGTAATAATTCTTTACTTTTAAGATAAATGAGTCGTGCCGCGACAACCAAAAAATCCGCTATCTCATCCTCAGGAACATCAGTCGTTTGAATGTGTGCTAAAAAAGCATCAGCCACTTGAGCTAAATGAACCTTTATAATTTCAAGACGCCGCTCTTCAATAAGCTCCAAAAGAAGCGCGAGCGGACCAGAATAGGCATCCTGAGTAACCTGGAAAGACATAAAAGCAGTGTAGCGGAAAAACGAGAGTCAAGAAAGCAACAAAAAGCATTGATCCACAACAGGGTATAAAAACATCACGTCATGACGTGATGTTTTGATCCTATATTAACTCATTCAATTTACCTCGAGCCGCATTCAAATCAGCATCTTTTTCCTCTCTTCTTCGTCTCTCTCGCTCCCGTTCCGCTTTTTCAGCCTCTCTTCTCTGTTGCAAAACGTGATCAACGAATCTCTCCATTTTTGAAGAACTCATTAAAAGCATAATGGCCTCAAAAGGACCGTGCTCAGCGTCAAGCTTGCCATTATAAATATATTCCCCATTATCTGCGGCAGACGAGCTATCTCTTGAAAAAAGTTGAGTATATCCAACCCTCTCTTGCATCTCACCCCTTAACGCATCAAGAATAACTCTATTCGCATCTCTGCCAGCCAAAAGACGAACACGAATCTTATCGCCGTCCTGTACTTGCTGAAGACGAACATCTTGTAAAGCCGGGACTCGGTTCCCGAATTCAGTCATAAATCCTCCAGCCCATTTCTCCCTCTCGAGTCTTTTTTGTTTTTGTCCTTCAGTCTCGCTTCCATCCAGCTTATCTGCAAAAGGATTTTCTAGTTTGGGCATAGGAATATTTCCCTTTAATAATAAGACTTCCCTCAAGAAGTTTCATATTTTTATCCACAACATCAGGGTCGCAAACGCTGCACATCTCTCGGGAAAATCGTCGCTTCCTTGATATTCGCTAATCCGAGCACATCTTGCGTCAAACGCTGAAGATTCATACCGAATCCGCCTTCGTAATTTCAAGTTTCCGCTCGTCAATCAGTCCCAACGCGATGATTGACAAATCTCTTCCAACACCTCTTGCTCTCCTTCAATAAGATCAAGAGACTCTATTTCCAACAAAGAAAAAAAGGCTAATTTATCAACTTTCGGATCTTTTTGATGCAAAATATTCTCTTCATGAATTGGAACGCAAAGAAAAGGCAACTCTACTATTTGCAGCTGTGTTCCATCAGCTTTTTCTCGATAACGAATAAAGGTACGAGATAACATTCCGAGCACACGAACCTCCACACCGCTTTCTTCTTCCACTTCACGCACGACCGCCTCTTCAGGCGATTCGCCATACTCTAACTTACCTCCCAATAAATTCCATTTTCCATGAATAGCAGGAATCTCTGGTTCATATCTTCTTCCCAGCAAATAGCGACCATTTACATCGCGAACAATCGCCAAAACGACCACTAGCTGCTTCGTCATATCGCTTATGGACGAAGTCGCTGTACATCACGTGGGAAAATCGTCGCCTCCTTGATGTTGGCGAGTCCAAGCACATTTTGCGTCAAACGCTGCAGGCCCATACCAAATCCGCCTTCAGGCGGGATGCCGTATTTGTGCATCATGAGGTAATCCTCGAATTGAGCAGGATCTAAACCTTTATCTTTAATACGTTGCACCTGCTCATCATAGCGATTCACCCGCATGCCACCAGAAATGATTTCACTACCAAAGCCAACAAGATCGAAACTGAGCGTACCGTTCGGATCATCGGGATTGAGTTTTACGTAGAAGGGGCGTTTCGATGCCGGGTAGTCGGTCACAAATACAAAACCCGATCTGTAATGCTGCGGTGCCCACACGGTCGACAGCCAGCGCTCGCCCGCCGGGGAAAGATCAGGCTCACTTGTTTCATCAACGCCACCCTCATCTTTATAAACTTGCAGTGCTTCTTTGAGCGAAATACGAGGAAACTTTTCGCCAAGCGGCGGCAACGTGACACCCAACAACGAGAGCTCAAGTGCACATTCACGCTCAACGGTCGCGAGCATTTCCCGGATCACCGCCTCAGCATGATCCATAATCTCGTCCATGCCATCAACAAAACCAAGCTCAAATTCGAATTGATTGAACTCCGTCAAGTGTCGTGACGTCGCAAACTTTTCAGCACGGAAGGAATACGATAAGCCATACACACCTTCGTAGACTCCCATAGTCATTTGCTTATACAACTGCGCAGATTGTGTGAGCGTTGCTTCACGACCGTAATAGTCAACCTTAAAAAACTCTGCACCACCTTCAGAAGCAGCACCTGCCAAAACAGGAAAGAAGATCTCTGTGAATCCCTGACGATTCATGTACTCGCGATAGCCACGAACAAGCGCAGCTTGGACGCGGAAAATAGCGCGTTGCTTTGGGTGACGTAAAGTAACGACGCGATTATCCAACAATGTATCGAGCTGTGCATCAATTTCCGGTTTGCTGATTTCCACTGGAACTGGATCAAGAACCGGTGAGAGTATCTCGATCGTTTGCGCTTGCACTTCAACTTCTTTTACGCTTGGATCTTTGCTCTTTTTTTCCTTTACGACGCCGGTAACCTTAAGAACTGTTTCCATCTGGAAGCCTTTTAGCTGCTCAAGATGTTGCGGTTCTAAAACGACCTGCACAAGTCCGGTTCGATCACGCAAAATAGCGAAACCAAAATTCTTCATGTCGCGAAGATTGTGAAGCCAGCCAGCAATAATCACCGTTTCGCCGAGAAGTAAAGGAAGTTCAGAGATGAGTTTGCGATTGTGCATAGGAGTTAGGAGTGATGAGCGAGGGCCATGATCTGTCCACCACGATGGTCTTCTGAGCCAGCCGTCGGCAAAATTCCATTTTGCCGTCAACGGCGTTTCTCAGCCGACCGGAGCAAGGACAGATCATTGCCCGAGCGATATCAAAATATTTATGGAGTAAATCTATTAAGCATCCGAGGAAACGCGATCGTTTCCCGAATATGATGCACACCGGTAATCCAGCGAACCGTGCGTTCTAATCCAATACCGAATCCACTGTGCGGAACTGAACCGTATTTGCGCGTGTTCAAGTACCATTCGTATTGTTCAAGTGGATATTTGCGATCGATGATTTCTTGACGCAGAACTTCATAACTCTCTTCACGTTGGCTCCCACCAATAATCTCTCTTCCCTCTTCCGGCGCAATTAAATCAGCACACCGCGCACGGACGACACCTTCTTCATCCGCATAACGCTTCATGTAAAACGACTTCACGACAAGCGGATAATCTTGAATGAAGACGGGTAGCTGATATTTGTTTCCTAAATGAATTTCTTCCTCAGTCGTCATGTCATCAAGGCGATCAACCGTTAAACCATCAGCAGCTAAGAGATCTTTCGCCTGAGCATGCGTCAAGCGAACAAACGGCTCATCAACCAGACGTTGTAGCAACGTTGTATCGCGTTCGAGAATCTTGAGCTCTTCCTGACAATGTTCAAGCACATCTTTTACGATTCTTTTCACCATCTTTTCTTGCAAATCCATGTTCATGACCTGATCAAAAAAAGCCATCTCCGCATCCATCATCCATAACTCTGATAAGTGATGCCGTGTCTTGCTTTTCTCGGCACGAAACACTGGTCCAAAATCATACACTTTACCAAAACCCATGATACCGGCCTCGCTATAAAGCTGACCTGATTGTGACAAATACATTGGTGTACCGTAATAGTCGACACTGAACAGCTGGGTCGTATCTTCGCAACTCGTCGGCTGCAAAATTGGTGCATCAAAACGAATAAAACCTTCTTCGTGAAAGAATTGCTCAATTGAGAAAAAAACCCGATCACGAATACGCAATACTGCCCAAGGTGTTTTTGAGCGTAAGTACAGATCGCGATTATCAAATAAAAATTCCGGACCATGATCTTTTTTCCCAATCGGATATTCATCGGTAAAAATATGGATTGCCTTGAAACTTGTACCTTGAATTTCAAATCCAGATGGCGCTCGAGGTTCCGCTTTAACCAAACCCGTGATCTCCACCGAAGATTCGATAGTCAACTTCTGCAATTCTTCCCACTGCTCAGCGGAAAGTTCAGCGGCGCTGTAGACAATCTGGACAAAACCAGAGCCGTCGCGAAACTGCAAAAAGAAGATCTTTCCGCTCGAACGGAAATTATATGCCCAACCTTTCAGCGTTACTTCTTGACCGACATGCTCAGCAAGGTGATTGATAGTGATAAAAGACATAAAAGAAAAAACGCACTTACCTTTACAAAAATCACTAAGGAATGATTCTTGTAAGGGCGAGAGCGTTTGCTTCGCGGTGCCACCTTACTTTGTACTCTTTTTCGCATTGCGGAGCGAAGCCCGATCTGCTCGGCGGTTGTTCAGCCGCGTCATTGCATCTATCTTGACAATACTGGAAAGAAAAACAAGCTGTCAAGCCGAGAGATGTGCACCCTCCCAATATGGCCTCTCTAAGTAGCCCGGCACATGCATCCGCAACAAATCATGCACGCAAGAAGAAAAATGATACACCGGCTGTGGAGCAATGGCGGTACGCGCCAAATCAGCATAGGCCGCCTCGCGAGCATAACGCAGCAGGGCCACAATTTCTTCATCAATCATGCGTGCGCTAAACCATTCCTGCGCCTGACCCAAAAAACATTCAGTGCACACGAGCCCGCCTTTCAAATCATGCCAACGAAATGACAATGGCATAATTCCCGTTCGACAAGAAAGACACACATCAAGTTCGGGCTCATATCCCAAATGTCGCATCAGGCGTAAAAATAATCCACCTAGTAAAAAAGTGCTACGCGAAGGCGGCAAAGCGGGAATGGTATTTAAAAAGGTGAAAAAGCCGACTACTTCTTCATACAAGGCTTCATCAACAAAATCCGGTTTTACCATCTTATCAATGAATCCCATGGCTACCTGGCCCAGTAAACGATGTTCAAGTGTACACAAACATTGTGAAAAAACTTCAAGACGCTCGGCTCCAATAACCGTCGTTTGACGCTTACCGACGATAAGTTCCAACTGAACAAGTGCGAACAATTCTAAATGCGATGCTAATTTTGCTTTTGCTTTCCGAGCACCACGTCCAATAAATTCAATCTTCCCAAAATCCTTGGTCAGTGCGCGATATTTTCGATCCGCCTCTTTAAACGGTTCAACTGCAATAATAAGGGCCGAGGTTTTAACAGATGACCACATAGAGAATAAAACAGACGGACACAGATCAAAAAGTATAAACAGATACGAGAAGAATCGCGGTTAATATCTGGATTCAAAAATGAATTCTTTAGGTGCACATCTGTCTGGAATCCTTAAAATCTGCGTTCATCTGTTCTTCCATCCAAAAACTCCTGCGTAATCACCATCGCGGCTAATGCATCTTCAGGAGCTTTAGTGGCATTTTCTCGCTGTAAACGTTTGGCCTCATGCGAGGTAAAGGCTTCATCAATAATCTCTACCGGTAGGCCAGATAATTCTTTCAGTGACGCAATGAACACCTTTGTTCGTTCCCATTGTGCAGGGTTCTGCTGTGTGGTCGTAGGCACCGGTAAGCCTACAACAAAAGCATCAATGCCTTCCTTGGATGCTAGAGCAATAATACGTTGAACCACATCAGCACCACCTTCTATCATGTCAAAGGGAACAGCAATACGCGAAGCGCTGTCTCCAAGTGCAAGTCCAACCTTGCGTAAGCCGTAATCAATACCCAGATATTTCACAAATATTATTTTGCGGTAAATGAAATCTTAACAACCTCTCCATTCACCATAACAGGACGATCAATACCCGGCTCATAAACACCATCTCCATCATCAACAATCAAAAGAGCAAAATAGTTCACGCCACTTTCAAGATGCTCTGAGGAAACAACGTAGTTAGTATACGCATCGGGCTTAAGAAGATCACTTACTCCGATAATTTTTCCTGGGGCAACGCCCATAGCTTCATGAATGGTAATGAAACCTTCCTTCTGAATACTCGCATCAATCTGCACCATCGAGCCTTGCGCTTCCTCTATTGTTAGCGAGCTCCCCGATACTTCCAAAGGAGCAAAGGAGACCTCAGGAGCATCAGGAGCGAACATGAAAAATGCCGCCAAGCCGCCAAGCATAAGGAAAAGAAACGCAAGACCCGTGATATCACCTTTTTTCATAATGCTTTTTCAGTATATCTTCCATCCACGCACGATCGTTATCGTCGATAACTTCATACGGCACAAAAAAAGTCGCTGATCCCATGCGTGTTTCATATCCTCCATCATAATGCTCATGACGAACATACACGTTTTCCTGAGGAGCAAAAGCGCGGCAAAAATCACGAATCCATGTTTGATCACGCTCTTCATCGCGCATAGCTTACAAATCAATCTCCGGTTGCGGAGTAAGAATTTCTGGACCCGCTTCCAAAAGCGCAATTGTTACTTCAAAATGCGCAGCATCACTACCATCTGACGTCACAATCGTCCAGCCATCGGTTGAAACTTCAACTTCATCCGTCCCCCGCGTCACCATTGGCTCAATTGCCAAACACATACCAGCTTGCAATGCCACTTTCGCAAAAGACTTGCTTACAAAATTCGGTACGTGCGGCGATTCATGAACCGCATGCCCAACACCATGACCGACAAGAGATTTCACAATGCCATACCCACGCGGAACCGTTCCCTCAACCGCTGCAGCGATATCATGCGTCGTCTTCCCTACCTCAGCAGCCCAGACTCCAGCATACATAGCATCACGAGTAATACGTAACAGCTTCCGCCGTGCCTCAGTAATTTTACCAACCGGAACAGTAACCGCCATGTCCGTGCACAAATCTTTATACCAACAACCAATATCAAGTCCCACGATATCCCCTTCTTCAAGAACGATATCTCGGCCACCTACACCATGCACAACTTCATCATTACGAGAAATACAAACCGTGGAAGGAAAAGGAATTTTTCCACCTGCTTTATATCCTTTGAACGAAGGCTTTCCGCCACCAGTAATAATCGCAGCTTCAGCAATAGCATCAAGTTCTTTCATGGTAACACCGGGCCGAATCGCAGCAATCGCCTTGCTTAAAGCTGATGAAAGCAAAAGCCCACCTTCACGGAGTGCATCAATTTCTTTTGGAGATTTTATAAGAGACATAACGTAAGGCAGAGCGTCAGAGGCAGAAGTTATATAATCATGGCAATACGTTGTGCGATTTCATCAATCATGCCCACACCGTTTACGTGCCGAACAAGTCCACGTTTCGTATATTCTTCAAGCATAGGTAACGTTTCCGCTTCGTAAATATCCAGACGTCGCACCATAACTTCAGGTGTATCATCACTGCGACTCTCTTTTTCAATACGCTGCGTCAATCGTCGCAAAGATTCTTCGCGAGGAACATCCAGAACAATAACCTGTGTTGGTTGATCATAACGATCATAAGCCAGAAATTGATGATAATTCCGAGGAAACCCATCAAGAAGATAACCGCCTTTGGCGTGCAGAGTATCCAATTTCCGGTCAAGAACCGTAATAGCGATATCGTCAGATACCAATTCTCCCGCCTCAAGAATTGGTCGAATACGTTCAGCAAGCATACCCCCCTCCGCAATAACTTCTCGCAAGAGATGTCCCATTGATAATACGGGAATACCTAATCTCTGTCCCAATAATGCGGCCTGTGTCCCCTTTCCCGACCCTTGCGGACCCAGCAGAAGGATTTTATGCATACGCCACCTATGGTAAACGAAAACACCTCACTTTGAAAGAAATGAGGTGTTTTCTGTGGGCATTTTTCCTTTCGCGCCTTAACCGTCGTATGAATGCGTTGTAAGCTGAGCTTCAACCTGCTTCACGACATCAATAACAACCGATACCACAATAAGCACCGAGGCACCCCCGACCGCCAACGACGGATTTGCCGTAATTGCCTGCACAATGGTTGGTAATACTGCCAAAACAGCAAGAAATACCGCACCAACAAGCAAAATACGATTCATAACCCATTGTAAATACTGTACCGTTTTCTCTCCTGGACGAACACCCGGAATAAATCCACCTTGCTTTTGCAAATTATCACTAATCTGCTGCGGACGAAAAACAATTGAGGCGTAAAAGAAGGTAAAAAGCACAACCAGTAAAAACTGTGCAATACCGTAAAAGAGATGATTACTCGAAAAGGCAATAACCCACCGCGCTACCGTGCGAACCCATTCCGTAGAAGCCGCTGTAAAGAATTGCGCAATCAATGCTGGGGTCACGAGCAGTGACATCGCAAACAAAATCGGGATCATGCCTCCCATATTTACCCGTAAAGGCAGAGCAGACGACACTTTTCCCGAACCACCTCGTGCATATTGCACAGGAATATTTCTTTGCGCTTCGCTCACAAAAACTACGCCCAGCACCGTTAACAACGTCAATGCAGCAAAGAGCAATACGTCAATAAGGTCAGAGGCGGAGTATGTCGAGGCAGTATTAGCCAAAAATCCTGGGAATGAGGCAACGATACCACCAAAAATCATCAACGAAATACCATTTCCCATCTTCCGTTCAGAAATAAGCTCTCCCAACCACATCAAAAATAGCGTGCCACTAACCATAGACACCACTGCCACAACCCATTGCCAAGTGGTAAGCACGGTACCAACACCAAAAATACCTTGCTGAGAAAGAAGGGTGATTAAACTATATGCTTGAAGTGCCGCCAAAGGAACCGTCGCCACGCGCGTCCAGCGATTCAATGTGCGTCGACCCTGTTCTTCCTTTTGCATTTCTTCTACAGAAGGAAAAATCATGCCCAACAATTGAAAAATAATTGAAGCAGTAATGTACGGAGCAACACCTAGCGCAACCAAAGAAAAATTGCTCAGTGTTCCACCAGCAAAAACGTTCAAAAGACCAAGAAATTGGTTCGCATTCAAGAGTGCCGTCAAGCTCGTCGCATCAATGCCTGGAACAGGAATATGGGCAACGACGCGAAAGATCGTCAAAACAAACAGGATGAAGAGCAATCCATTTCGCAAATCAGGGGTTTGAAGAATACGCCGCGCAACACCCATCATAGAATTTCGTTGATTTAAGCCTCAACCTTTCCACCAGCCTTTTCAATAGCCTGCTGGGCAGACTGAGAAACGCGGCAGCTTTTTACAGTAACTGAGATTGCGAGCTCACCCAATGCCAAAATCTTTACCATTTGATGTGCATCAGCAACCAAACCTTTTTTCACAAGCGTGCGAGGAGAAACCACTTCTCCTGCAATAAATTTCTCTTGAATTTCAGCAAGGTTCACGGTTTGTGCTCGTGCATGGGGAGAAGTAAAACCACGAAGTTTTGGCGTAGCGAGCATGGTGTGACGCATACCCAAACGTTTCAAACCACCCACGCCTGAACGTGAAGTTTGACCTTTTTGTCCGCGTCCGGCAGTAGTTCCCTTAGAACCCAAGCCGCGACCCACACGCTTCTTGTCTTTTTTGGCTCCGTACGCAGCACGGAGCGTATGCAAGGTAATCGACATACAAATTATTTCACTACTTCAACGACTTTTGCTTTTTCACGTCCGTCACGTCGCAACATCTTCAGAGCATCAAAAGCCGCCTTTACGTTATTGATCTTGTTCTTTCCTCCCATGATCTTCGAAACCGCGTTTGGTACACCCGCAAGTTCAAGCACAATACGCGCTGGACCGCCACACTTCAATCCCGTACCCACTGGGGCGGGCTTCAGGAGAACTATCGCTGCACCGAATTTTGCATAGACTTCATGAGGAAGTGTTTCGCGTACAATCGGAACATGGACAAGATGTTTCTTGGCTTGGCGGGCAGCCTTATCAAGTGCCATGGTAACATCGGCGCCCTTGGCCACACCAAAGCCTACACGGCCCTTGTGATCACCAACGACGACCGTGGCACGGAAACGCATACGCTTACCACCCTTGGTCACACGTGTCACGCGCGAAAGTTCCAGCGTCTTCTGATCGAATTCGCGAGGATCACGTTCTTGCGTGCGGCCACCTCGTCCACCACGACGATCATTGCCACCACCACGCTGTCCGCCTCGGCCACCTCGTCCACCACGACGATCCTGAGGTTTCGCTGCAGGCGCGGCATTGGCTGGATTAGTGGCTGGAACGGCTCCTTGTTGTTGTTCTACAGTCATAGCAAAAAATTAGAACTCAAGTCCCGCCTCACGCGCTGCCTCGGCAAGCGCCTTCACACGGCCATGATATAAATAGGAACCGCGATCAAAAAGAACCGTGGCGACGCCCGCTTTCTTGGCCGCTTCTGCAACCGCAGTGCCAACAAGTGCCGCGATTTCCAAGGGCTTTTTGTTATCCATACCCTTATCGTTGGCACTCACCAGCGTTTTACCTGCGACGTCATCGATCACCTGAGCAGAAATATGCTTCTGCGATCGAAAAATCGACAAGCGTGGACGCTCAGCAGTACCTCGGATGGTTGCACGGACGCGGCGGGCTCGACGAACCGCACGAGCGCGTTTGGCAAGAATTTCTTTACGAGTCATAAGAGGTTATTTATCACCTTTCGCTGCCTTACCGGCCTTGCGACGAATAATTTCATCAAGATAACGGAAACCTTTTCCCTTGTACGGTTCAGGCTTTTTCAATGCCCGAATTTCTGCTGCGGCGCGACCAACTGCTGGCGCATCAATACCCGACAAGGTTAAGACGTTATTTTCAATTTTTGCACTTACTCCAGCGGGTAAAGGATATTTCACCTCGTGAGAAAAACCAAGAGCAAACGTCAGCACATTTCCCTGAAGAGACATCTTGAAACCTACGCCGTTCAACTCAAGACCCTTCTGATAGCCTTCGGTAACGCCCTTGACCATTTGCGCCAAAAGTGCACGCATGGTTCCCCACAGGGCACGATCTTCACGTTCAGGATCAAGAACGTTAATAAGCAAGACTGACTTACCCTCTTCGTCATGTTGCGCAACAGACGCATGAGGATGAAGAGCGAAGGAAAGTTCGCCTTTAGGGCCTTTGATGGTGACGGTTTGTCCTGCGATCATTGCGGTTACGCCTGATGGCAGAAGAACCGGTTTTTTACCAATACGAGACATAAGCGTGGTGTTAGTACACTTCACAAATTACTTCTCCACCCAAACGACGCTTCCTTGCTTCGTCACTTGCCATAAGACCATTTGGTGTTGACAAAATGGCAATACCGAAACCAGAGCGAACGGTACGAATATCATCGGCTTTCACATAGACTCGTCGACCAGGCTTACTGATACGAGTCAATGCGCTGATAGCAGGAGTGCGATCAACACCGTATTTGAGGGTTAAACGGAGTGTTTGTCGGCCTCCTTCGGTTACTGTCTCAACGGCATCAAGATATCCGCGTGTTTCGAGGATCTTGGCAATCGTGAATTTTATCTTCGACAAAGGCATTTCTACGATGTGGGCACGCGCCATAGTAGCGTTACGCACACGAGTCAGCATGTCGGAAATCGGATCGGTCATCATAGAAATTTACCAGCTAGCCTTACGAATACCTGGAATCTCACCAACGTTGGCAAGCTCCCGAAAACAGATACGACACAGGCCGAAACGGCGCATGAAGAAACGCTTTCGACCACAGCGCCAACAGCGAAGGACGAGGCGGGTGGAGAATTTAGGAGTTTTTTGCGACTTGGCAATTTGATTTGTCGTTGCCATAGATTACTTGGAAGTTTTTGAAACAAAGGGGAAACCAAGCTCCTTAAAGAGAGCGAGGCCGCGTTCGTGCGTTCCGGCGGTCGTCGTGATTGTGATCTGTAAACCATGAAGCGATTCAACTTCATCAGGACGAACTTCCGGGAAAGCCGTATGTTCGGTAAAGCCGAAGTTGAAGTTTCCATCGCGATCGATAGCTGTTTCGGGAATACCACGGAAGTCACGAATACGCGCAAACGCAACATGCGACAACTTATCAAGGAAATGCCACATCTGATTACCACGCAACGTCACTTTCGCTCCCAAGACCATGCCTTCGCGTACCTTGAAGCCTGCAATGGATTTGCGAGCCAACGTTTTTACTGGTTCTTGACCGGTAATGCGGCGCAAAGTTTCGGTGATAGTGTCGATAAATTTACTATCACGTCCCTTCCCCAAACGTGCATTCAACGTCACTTTAATAATCCGCGGAGCTTCATGGACGTTTTTCAAGCCAAAGACTTCACGCAGCTTCGTGCCAACGGATTTGGTAAATTTTTCTTTCAAGATAGACATAGGCTATTATGAACCGATTTCTTCAACCGTCTTTTTCACACGAAGCACACGCACCTTTTTTCCTTCTTTTACGGCATATCCCACCCGACCGATTCCTTTCTTGCCAACCAATACCACATTGGCAGCAGGTAAAGGAGCCTGAAAGGTCACCTTCTGTCCTTTTTGGTCGCCACGAGCCTTGAGGTGTTTCGTTCGGGTGCGAACGCCTTCAACAACGACCATGCGGTTATGAGGAAGAACCTGCGTAACCTTTCCTTCTTTTCCACGATCGCCTCCCTGTTCTTTGGAGCGGCCGACCATGATACGCACCAGGTCGCCGACTTTAATTTTCATCTTAATTTGCATAGGCGAAGATTACAAAACTTCAGGCGCTAAAGAAACGATCTTCACAAAACCTGCCGAGCGAACCTCGCGGGCAATAGGGCCGAAGATGCGTGTTCCTTTGGGATCTTTTGTTGCTTTGTTGATGATCACGCCCGCATTCTGATCAAAACGGATATAAGAACCGTCTGCACGACGTACTTCTTTGCGTGTACGGACAATAACCGCGTGCACGACATCACTCTTTTTGACCGGGTTATGAGGTGAGGCCTCTTTTACAACCGCAGTGACGACATCACCAAGACGAGCGTAACGCTTTTTATAGCCGCCGTGCACGCGAATAACTTGTAATTTTTTGGCGCCGGAGTTATCAGCGACGGCGATCATTGATCGATGTTGAAGCATAGGAAAACGCTTACACTTTAGCAACTACACGCCAACGCTTGCGTGAGGAAAGAGGTCGGGTTTCTTCGATAACCACCGCATCACCAACTTTCACATCTTCACGTTCGTTGTGCGCAAGATATTTCTTGCTCACCATGTATCGCTTGTGATACTTGGCATGCATAACTGTACGCGTCACTAAAACCGTGAGCGTTTTTTGCATTTTTTGCGCCACGACCGTGCCATTGATACGTCGGCGGGGAGTATTTTGAGTCGTTGTTGAAGTCATACTTTAGGTCGTAGGAACCTGTCGCTGCATCTCGGCTAACCGGGTTTCAATGCGAGCGATATCTTTACGTAATACCCGTAACTCACGAACATTCTTTATAGCACGAATGCCAACTTGTCGTTGATAACCTGCCAAACGCTGACGCAATACTTCGACAGAAGCGCGGAGCTCGTCAGCAGTTTTTTGCAAAAGTTCTTTATATTGCATATTACTGTCTGACAATAATCTTGGTTTTTACCGGAAGCTTATAGGCCGCCAAGGTAAGTGCTGCACGTGCTACCTCTTCAGTCACACCATCCATTTCGAACATGACGGTTCCGGCACGCACTGGCGTCATGTAGTAGTCGACACCACCTTTTCCCTTACCCATCGGCGCCTCAGCACCGTGGTTGGTAACGGGATGGTCGGGGAAGATACGAATCCAGATCTTTCCTCCACGCTTAATGGCACGAGTCATAGCGCGACGAGCCGCTTCAATTTGGCGTGCCGTCACCCAAGACTCGGTCACCGCACGCAGACCATAGGTGCCAAACGCAACATCGGTCTTTTGCGTAGCGATACGATCGCCTTGCGTGTGGCGTTTATGCCACTTGCGGTATTTCATCTTTTTCGGAAGCAACATAGATTCAATTAATTTCGACTACTAGGAGCACGTCGAGCAGGCCGACGCGCATCACGTTCACGAGGAGCTGCTTCAGCTGAAGCATCGGCTCGCTTTTCGGTTTCAAAGACATCACCTTTATAGATCCAAATCTTGATACCTATCACGCCGTACACCGTATTGGCTCGGACACGTGCGAAATCAATATTTGCACGGAGGTTATGCAGTGGAATGCTTCCCTGAGACAATGTTTCGGTACGTGCGATTTCGGCCCCATTCAATCGACCAGACAACGTGATCTTCACTCCTTTTCCTCCAGATTTCATCACGCGTTCAATCGACATTTTCATGGAGCGTCTAAACGGCATACGCTTCTCAATGTCCTGTGCGATCTGTTGACCAATAACCTGCGAGGAAAGCGAGGGATTGGTAACTTCATGAACATTGAGATTAAGCGTGACACGCCGACCGCGATAAAAGCGCTGCATGATTTTCTTTTTGAGATCCTCGATACCTGCGCCTTGTCGGCCAATGATCATACCCGGCTTCGCAGCAGTCACTGCAATAGTGACGTGCTTCGGGGTGCGTTCGACGGTAATATCGTTTACGCCCGCGTCCTTCAGTGTGGTGCGCAAGAAATCGCGCAATTCCACATCTTCCTGCAGCTGCGCGATAAATTGCTTACCACGGGCAAACCACTTGGAATCCCAGGCGAAGACCGTGTTCAAGCGAAATACTTTTGGATGTACTTTGTGACCCATAGGAAAAATTATTTCTTGAGTGGTGCCGTGCGAGGACCGACGCCAATAGTAATGTGCGAGCTGCGCAAACGAATAGGCGTTGCTCGTCCCTGCGCACGCGGAGTGTAACGTTTAATTTTTGGACCTTCATCAACTTGCGCTCGGCTGACAATAAAGGAGGCTGCATCAAGATGAAGATTGTGCTCAGCATTCGCAATAGCGGAATTCAATGCTTTTAGCACTGGCTTCGCCGCAGCTTTCTTGGAAAGCATGAGTTGCTGTCGAGCCTTCTCAATTGAAAGTCCACGAATAAGCCCAACGACCAAGCGAGTCTTTCGCGGAGCAATGCGGATAAATTTTGCCTTTGAAATCACTTCCATAAAACAAGATTAACGACTCACTTTTTTAGCGGCAGCTGGTGCGGCGGCAGGAGCTGCGGCTGCGGCAGCCTTACCGGCATGACGAACGAACTTTCGTGTTGGGGAAAATTCACCAAGCTTATGACCGACCATGTTTTCTACAACACGAACTTGGATAAAGTCTTTTCCGTTATGCACGCCAAAGGTAAAGCCAACCATTGCTGGCGTGATAGTAGAGGCACGTGACCAGGTTTTAAGAACCGTTTTATCACCCGGGCGCAAGTTGCTCACTTTTTTAGCCAAGTGCGGAGCGATGAAAGGGCCTTTTTTCAAACTACGAGTCATAGGGATTAGGCAGCACGTCCTTTGTCGTGATTGCGACGTCGGACAATCAATTTGTTTGAAGGTTTCTTGGCATGACGTGTCTTCACACCATGTGCGTGTTTACCCTGTGGTGTCTTGGCATACTTCAAACCAATAGAATTGCGAGCCTCACCACCACCGTGTGGGTGATCCACAGGATTCATTGCCTTTCCACGAACGGTTGGGCGAACACTTCGCCAGCGCATACGGCCTGCTTTTCCCCAACGGACAAGGCTCCAATCGGGATTAGAAACCGTACCAATCGTCGCCATACAGGTCTTAGGAACCATACGTACTTCACCAGAAGGCATGCGCAAAGTTGCATATTCACCTTCTACAGCAAGCAACATGGCCGAAGTACCTGCACCACGAACCATTTTTCCACCTTGGCCAGGTTGTAATTCGATGTTAAACACCTGCATACCAACCGGGATCTTTTCCAAAGGATAGCGATTCCCTACGTTCGGTTCGCCACGTTCACGCATGGTAACAACAGAAGTACCAACAGTAAGTCCTTGCGCGGCTAACACATATCGCTTTTCACCATCAGCATAGGCGAGCAAAGCGATGCGGGCACCACGGTTCGGATCATATTCAATCGTTTGCACCTTAGCAGGCACGTTCACCTTATTCATCTTCCAATCAATCACACGAATGTGGCGACGAACACCACCACCTCGATGACGAACGGTAATTTTTCCACCCGCACCACGACCTGCTTGCTGCTTTTGGGCAAGAAGCAAGGATTTGTGGGGTGTAGAGGTGGTAATATCAGAAAACACCTGCACGCTTGAGTTGCGTCGGCCAGCCGATGTAGGTTTGTAGATTTTCGTTGGCATACCTTTTAGACGTTGGCAAAGAGATCAATATGAGTACCGGCAGGAACGGCGATATACGCTTTCTTCCAATCGGATCGTTGTGCAGTCACTCTTCCAAAACGCTTGGTCTTTCCATGGACGCGAAGAATATTTACTCGTGTAGGCAAAACCCCATACATTTCCTTAAATGCTTGACCAATGGCAATGCGACGAGCTGAAGGAAGGACCTTAAATGCATATACCGATGAACCCGCAAGATGCGCCGTCTTCTCGGTCATGAGTGGCGTTAATTTCACCGCAAGAGTCGCCGCCGAAAGACGAGAAGGGGTGATCTGCTGAGCAGGAGTTTTCTTTTTGGTAGGCATAGGATATTAGCCGGTAAACGTTTGTTCCATCTCGGCAATTGCTTGCGTCGAGGCAATCACCACGCGATGCTTGGCAAGATCGCGAACATTGAGATTAGATGCGCCAATGCTTTGTGTTTTTGGCAAATTTTGCATGGTGTAGCGAGCGTCACTTTCATTCTTTGCAAGAATGACCAATGCCGACAATGTTCCACCGGGCAATGCTTTGCGCATTTGTGCTGCAAACTTGGTTTTGCGTTCTGGGAATGCAAAGTTTTCTACTACTACAACGTCACCTGTGCCAAGTTTATCGGAAAGCAACATGGCAAGTGCCGTGCGTTTAGCTTTACGGTTTACTTTTTTGGCAAAAACGCGCTCAGGATTTGGACCATGGGTAATACCACCACCAACCCAAATAGGTGAACGACGTGATCCGTGACGAGCACGACCCGTTCCCTTTTGCTTCCACGGCTTTTTGCCGGTACCCGCAACTTGAGAACGATCTTTCACATGAGCAAAAATTTCACGTGCATTCGCTTCTTGTGCCACGATTACTTCATGAACAACAGAGGATTTGATCGGAAGAGCAAAAAGAGCATCAGGGAGCTCGGTAGATCCCACTTCTTTTCCTTCCCATGAATAGAGTTTTACTTGCGCCATACGTTTCCATCAGTTCCCATAAGGGTTACTTCCGAACCGCGTGCACCCGGGAGGGCGCCTTTGAGAGCGATCATATTCTTTTCTCCATCAACTGCAGCAACTTCAAGATTTTGTACCGTGACCTGCGATCCACCCATACGTCCAGCCATGCGCAAACCTTTGAACACACGCTGGATGCCACCGGCACCAATAGAACCGGATTTACGAACCTGGTCCTTATGACCGTGCGTCGTGGGGTGACCAGCGAAACCATGACGTTTCACCACACCTTGAAAACCTCGTCCTTTACTTGTACCAACAACATTTACCAAATCACCCACCGTAAACGTCGCAACGGTCAACGTTGCACCATTTTCCGGCACACTTCCCTCCTTTACAGGCACAGAAGCTAAACGGGCAAAAGGTCCTTTATCTGCAAAAGCTTTTGCTTGCGCTTTGGCAGGATGTTTGCTGATACCGGTACCAAGAATAACCACATCGCGACCCTGAGGATCTTTACGAATAGCGGCGACAGTGCACGGTAAAACCTCAACAAAGGTTACCGGAACAACCATACCGTTGTCGGCATACACTTGGCCCATATGCATCTTTTTTCCTAAAAGATACTTCATATTTTCCACGTTCATGCGTTACACGCAGCGGAACGAACAAGAATAAAGGATAAATAAAAAGCAAGAAGTCATCTGCATACGTGCAAGACGGCTTCCAGCCCACAAAAAAGCAACTCTGAAGAACAATCCTTCTGAAAGATGTTCATGTTGTTTTAAGGAGATGGAGCAAAGCTTTTCATTTCAAGGAATTCCGTGCAAAGCGCGGCAAGGTTTTCCCTCGAAGCTCCGACGTAAGGAGGAGCGAAGTGGGATCTTTCTTTCCGGTTTGTCATAGGAACCGCAGTACGGAACTGCCATGGAAAGACAATGTTTTCTCTTTCCATGGCAGACCCGATCCTGTGAAGGATCTGATCTGCGAACACTACATTTTGATTTCAACGTCAACGCCTGCAGGTAAGTTGAGATTCATGAGCGCGTCAATCGTTCGTTCCGTAGGATTAACGATATCGATCAGACGCTTGTGAATACGCATTTCGTATTGATCACGCGATGTTTTGTCGATAAACGTTGAACGGTTCACCGTGAATCGACGAATTTCCGTAGGAAGAGGCACCGGGCCAATGACCGAAGCACCACTGCGTTCCGCGGTTTTGATGATTGTGACGGTTGCTGTATCGATCAATTTATGATCATACGCACGAATCTTCATGCGAATACGCTGTTCCTTCTCTTCTTTCTGCTGTTTAGCGGTATCAGACATACAAGGTACAAAAGAGCAAAAAGGGGAACCGTGAGGGAACCCCTTTCTTCATCATTATTCAAGAATTTTTACCACAACACCTGCACCAACGGTGCGACCACCCTCACGGAGAGCAAAACGCTGTTTATCTTCAAGAGCAACGGGGCTCGTCAGCGTAACAACGGCGTTTACGGTGTCTCCTGGCATAACCATTTCGGTTCCTGCTGGCAATTCAATTTCACCCGTAACATCCGTGGTACGAATGTAGAATTGTGGCTTGTAACCCTTGAAGAACGGCTTGTGACGACCACCTTCTTCCTTGGTTAGCGCATACATTTCTACTTCGAACTTGGTGTGAGGAGTAACCGAACCAGGCTTGGACAAAACCTGACCGCGTTCAACATCGGTCTTCTTAACACCGCGGAGCAAAATACCGGCATTATCACCAGCCATACCGCTATCAAGAGACTTGTTGAACATTTCAATACCCGTCACAACGGTCTTTTGGGTATCGCGAAGACCAACGAGTTCGACTTCGTCACTAACCTTAACCTGACCGCGTTCAATACGACCGGTTACGACCGTACCACGACCTTCGATCGAGAAAACATCTTCGATTGCCATCAAGAATGGCTTGTCGGTTTCACGAACAGGATCAGGAACGTATTCGTCCAATGCATTAATAAGATCAACGATACACTTGGAAGCTTCAGCATCACCAGGGTTTTCCAAAGCCTTGGAAGCAGAACCACGAATAATGGGGGTGGTGTCACCAGGGTATTGATATTTAGTCAAAAGATCGCGGATTTCTTGTTCGACAAGGTCCAAAAGCTCTGGGTCGTCAACAAGATCAACCTTGTTCAAGAACACCACGATGTACGGAACACCAACCTGACGAGCCAAAAGAATGTGCTCGCGGGTTTGTGGCATCGGACCATCAGCAGCAGAAACAACCAAGATAGCAGCATCCATTTGAGCCGCACCGGTGATCATGTTCTTGACGTAGTCGGCGTGACCAGGACAGTCGACGTGAGCGTAATGACGCTTGTCAGAAGAGTATTCCACGTGAGATGTCGCAATGGTAACGATTTTGGAAGCATCACGAACCGTACCGCCTTTGGCGATATCGGCATATGACTTCACTTTACCCAAACCACGCGCAGCAGAAACCGCGGTAAGTGCAGCGGTAGTGGTAGTTTTTCCGTGGTCGACGTGACCAATAGTACCAACGTTTACGTGCGGTTTTGCACGTACGAATGCTTCTGCCATAGGTCGTGAGAAAGTTAGAGAGGTCCAATCAAAGAAAGATTGGACAAAAATTAAAAATAATTGCCGCGGAACTGTAACAGAAACGAAAAAAACGTGCAAGTGGTAGTGTGGGAGGAATACTATTCCCCAATCGTAAATCGATCCTCGGGAGACATACGGTGAGCCGGTTTTGGTCGAAGATTGCCTGGTGATGGACGTTGAGGAGGGATTTGGAAGGCCTGATAGGCCTGTGCGGCCTGATTGACAGACTGTTGCATGCGTTGAGGGGGAGGATTTTCGGGAAAACCTCGCTGATGGGCCATGATTTGCTCGGCATCGTAGTCGCTGTCCCAAGAGTCGGCGGCGGAGGGGGTATTGAAAGAAGAGGTTGCGGGGGCAGGAGGGCTCGTCCGCGGGTCTACGGCCGAGGAAGGTAAAGAGGACGAGGGGAGAAGGGGGGTCATCAATGCAGTCGATGGTTGAGAAATAAGCTGTTCGTAGGCAGAAAGAGGCAGAATCATCACGGGCTCATGCCGCTCATTCAAAGAAAAAACCACTCGTTCGCCATTTTCCTGAACAAGACGAATAAGGCGAAGAATGTGCTCATGGTGCATAAAACGCTTTTCTGTATGGTACTCACCGGGTAAGGAATTGAAAACAGACCCTGTGGGTCTGTTTTCAAAAATTAACTTGCAATATCTTGATCAAGAACTTCCCAAGACAAAATTTCTTGCACTATTTGATCAAAAGAGAAAGCTGGGTATTGCTTCCAGACTCCAATAACCGCATCCCCTACCTGTTCAGGAGAAGTCCGAGCATCAAGGCCAAGTTTTGGACGAAGCATTATCACTTCAGCTCGCGATAATTCACGGGAAGGAATAAAGCTCACCTCGTGTACCTCAGGAGATGGGGAAGGTTCATTTCTTCCTGGAGATGGTCGAGATAATACTTCGGCTACAAAGGCCCCAAAGGAAGGCACATCTGGTCGTGTAATATATTCGTCTGTTAATGCACGATAAGTTTCATCAGAGGTCGCATTATCAGGCAATCCCATCTTTATACCTAACATGCGCAGTTGATCAGCAGGAATTTCAGGGACAAATCCCCTACTTACTTCAATGTCTCCTCCCCTTGATGCTGATCCTATATTATCTATACCGCTCATAAAAAGATATTTCAAAAGAATTATAAAGCTTTTATCGTAATTCTTGTGATGTCTTATGCACAGAATCAAAAACACCCCGAGATGGGGTGTTTTTGTGTTCAGGTTATTTTGCTGAACGCTCTTTGATAATTTGTTCGGCAACGTTACGAGGAACTTCTTGATATTCGGCGAATTCCATAGTGGAGGATGCACGGCCCTGCGTCAGAGAACGCAGGTTGGTTGCGTATCCGAACATTTCTGCAAGAGGAACCAATGCCCGAACCGTTTTAACATTACCTCGGTTGCCCATTTCTTGAATCTGCCCGCGCTTAGAGTTGAGATCACCGACAACTGAACCCAAGGATTCTTCTGGAGTAACAACTTCAACCTTCATGATTGGCTCGAGAATTACCGGCTGTGCTTTGCGGATAGCCTCTTGGATAGCCATAGAACCCGCCATTTTAAAGGCAGCTTCGTTGGAGTCTACATCGTGGTACGAACCATCGAAAACCGTAGCATGTACACCAATAAGAGGGAATCCTGCCAACACACCCCGATCAACCGCTTCGCGAGCACCTTTTTCAATTGCCGGAATATATTCACGAGGAACAGAACCTCCTTTAATTTCTTCTTCGAATACAAAGGCTTCGGGATGTTCGGTATCGGTATTTGGGGTGACACGAATCCAGGCATGGCCATATTGACCACGACCACCTGATTGCTTCACGTATTTTCCTTCGCCCTCGGCAGAACCACGAATCGTTTCGCGGTAACTGACCTGCGGCTTCCCTACCGTTACTTCAACACTATATTCACGTTTCATGCGATCAACCATGATTTCGAGGTGAAGTTCTCCCATACCCGAAATGATGGTTTGATTGGTGTCGCTATCGGTATGCACACGGAAGGTAGGATCTTCTTCCATGAGGCGAGAAAGGGCCATGCCCATTTTTTCTTGGTCGGCTTTTGTTTTTGGTTCAACGGCTTGAGAGATAACCGGCTTAGCAAAATTGATTGCTTCAAGAACGATGGGATGATCGGGATCACACAAGGTATTTCCCGTTGCCGTTCCTTTTAAACCTACTGCCGCCGCAATTTCTCCTGCGTATACTTGATCAACTTCTTCACGAGAATTGGCGTGCAAGCGTACAATGCGAGAAATGCGCTCTTTTTCACCAGTAGAAGAGTTGAGTACATAAGTACCCGACTTCACCGAACCAGAATAGACGCGGAAGAACGCCAATTTTCCCACAAAAGGATCAGCAGCGATCTTAAATGCAAGTGCAGCGAAAGGTTTACTGTCGTCAGCCAAGCAAGGAATGACTTCTTCGGGATCTTCGGGATTAAAGCCAGAAAGTGCAGGACGATCCAAAGGAGAAGGCAGAAATTCCACAACCGCATCAAGCATTTGTTGCACACCTTTGTTCTTGAGCGATGATCCGCACAGCACAGGGAAAATGCTCATACTCACAACGCCCTTGCGCAGTGCGGCCTTCAATTCAGGAATAGGAATTTCTTCACCCGCAAAGAAACGATCCATCAACTTTTCATCTTGTTCAACGATCGCTTCGATAAGTTCCTTGCGATACTTTTCTACGTTTTCCTTCATGTCTTCAGGAACATCGGTTTCCTGAATATCTTTTCCGAGATCATCCTTATAGATATAGGCACGACGCGTAAAAAGATCAACCAAACCAACGAAGTTTGATTCAGTGCCAATAGGCAGCTGAATAGGATGCGCTTTGGTCGTGAGACGCTTAGCAATGGATTCCAGATCTTTATAAAAATCTGCACCGGTACGATCGAGTTTGTTGATATAACACACACGAGGCACACCGTATTTATCGGCCTGGTGCCAAACCGTTTCGGATTGTGGTTCAACACCCGCAACACCGTCAAAAACCGTTACACCACCATCAAGCACACGAAGAGAACGTTCAACTTCAACCGTAAAGTCAACGTGACCCGGAGTATCGATAATATTGATGCGATGATCTTTCCAAAAACAAGTTGTGGCGGCGGCGGTAATCGTAATACCACGTTCCTGCTCCTGCTCCATCCAGTCCATGGTAGCTTCACCTTCATGCACTTCACCAATTTTGTGCTTTTTACCCGTATAGAAAAGGACGCGCTCGGTAGTAGTGGTTTTACCGGCATCAATGTGCGCAATAATACCAATGTTTCGTACACGTTCCAAAGGATAGTCACGGTTCATAGAGAAAAACGGTTAAATCGGTTAACCGGTTAAACGCCTTAACCGCCTTAACCGCTTTGAAATACTTATCGAGCAAAGTGCGCAAAAGCACGGTTAGCTTCAGCCATGCGTTGTACGTCGGCACGCTTTTTAACAGCTTCACCTTCACCCTTTGCTGCGTTCATTAGCTCTTCAGACAATTTTTCACACATTGGGCGACCTTTTTTGCCACGAGCTGCGCCTAAAATCCAACGAAATGCCAACGCGTATTTACGTTCACCGCGAACAGGCATCGGAACCTGGTAGTTTGCACCACCCACACGCTTGGACTTCACTTCAACGGCAGGCATGACGTTTTTCATGGCCTCATCAAAAACTTCAATAGGGCTTCGTTGCGTTTCGGTGGCAATAATTTCAAAAGCCTCGTACACAACCTTTTGCGCTACGGACTTCTTGCCGTCGCGCATGACGTAGTTAATAAGTTTTGCAACTAAAACACTGCTGTATTTGTTATCGGGAAGAACAATTCGCTGAGGTGCGGCTTTACCACGCATAATGAAGAGAGATTATCCTTCGCGATCACAGGGATCACTTCCCGAGGTGGAGCTTCGGTACTCGAAGGGGAATGAAAATTACTTTTTCTTAGGGGCTGCTTTTCCGGCCTTTGGACGCTTGGTTCCGTAACGAGAACGGCCACGATTACGGCCATCAACACCGGTTGCGTCGTAACGACCGCGAACAATGTGATAGCGCACACCTGGCAAGTCTTTTACACGTCCACCACGGATCATGACGATGGAATGCTCTTGCAGGTTGTGACCTTCGCCAGGAATATAGGCTGTAACTTCCGTTCCATTAGAAAGGCGGATACGAGCAATTTTACGCAAAGCCGAGTTTGGCTTTTTTGGGGTCATGGTGGTGACCTTCACGCAGACGCCGCGTTTAAAAGGTGCGCCCTTGGGCAAATCGGTACGCTTGCGATGCAAAGAATCGAGCGTGTATTGCATGGCGGGTGATTTTGACTTCACCTTGGTGCGCGAACGTCCTTTGCGGATGAGTTGGTTAATAGTTGGCATAGCAAATAAAGTGCCAAAACTCTAACATACGCCAAAAATTGGGTCAATGTTATCCTCCGAAATAGAAGCTTAAAACCCCTAAACAGGAGGTTTGCGACAATAAATCACAAGCAAAGATAGCAGGCGTGGTGATAAAAAAGAAGGGATCAAAAGGAGTTACTAATGAAATGACGACCAATCCTAAAAGAATTTGGGAGCCGTAGGCTTCGAAAAGTATACGAGCCCGATGCCATTGCGCTTTATGAAGTAACGCATCCAAAACATGCGATCCATCAAGAGGTGGAATGGGAATGAGATTAAAAAAGAGCAACATGAGATTAACGAGCATGAGCAACATCAAAAATGCAGGCAATAAGCTTCCAGCCTGTAAAAGATTTGCTATCAACAACCACTGAAAAACCATACCCGCAGCTGCTGCCATCAACAGGTTTGCCGCTGGTCCAGCCAAGGCAATCACTGCACCATCGAGCAACGGGTTAGGGAGACGACGAGGATCAAACGGCACTGGCTTGGCCCAACCAAAGCCCAACGTCAGCAACATGAGGGTTCCTACCGGATCAAGATGCGCAAGTGGATTCAGCGTTAATCTTCCCATGTGTTCCGCAGTCCGATCACCGCGCCACTTCCCTACTGCTGCATGCGCAAATTCATGCACGGTTAACGAGACAATAAGCGCAATCGCATACGCGAGCGCAAGAAGAGGAGCGGTGAATAAAAGATTCAAAAGCATAGAGAAAAGATTAAGGGGCAGGCGCTAATGCAAAGAGGAATCCAGCGCTAAATACTATTCTTTTATCACAATCGTTTTCTAGGCCCTTCGCATTCGCTCAGGGTCTGTCCTGCACATCTTTCATCACTCCACCACGATTTGTGCGCCGACGCTGCGGAGTTTTGCGTCGAGATTTTCGTAGCCACGTTCGAGGTGATCAATACCCGTCAGTGTCGAAGTCCCTTCAGCGACAAGGGCGGCAATGACGTACGCAAGTCCCGCACGAATATCAGGCACGATCATTTCCGTTGCATGAAGCGAGGTCGGCCCCTTGATCACTGCTGAATGCTTGTAATTATGATCTTTAAACCGACAAGGAATTTCACCCAAACAATTTTCAAAAAGTGTAATATCAGCACCCATCTTTACCAGAGCTTCAGTATAGCCGAATCGCTCTTGATAGACCGTTTCATGCATAACTGACGTTCCTTCCGCTTGCGTCAACACCACGAGAAAAGGTTGTTGCCAATCGGTAGAAAATCCGGGATAGGTATCGGTTTCGATTTGCAAGCCTTTGTATTTCTCTTTGCCAATAAAACGAATACCATCATTGCTTACTTCATATTCCCCACCAATCAAACGTACGGCATTCAGAAACGTAATCATGTCCCGATGATGTGCGCCTTTCACGAAAATATTTCCCCGAGTCGCAAGTGCAAGCGCTGCGAATGACGCCACCTCGAGACGATCAGGTAAAATCGTATGTTCGCATCCATGCAGCTCAGAGACACCGATAATTTCAATTTCACGCCCCGCACCAAGCTCGATAATCGCTCCCATCTTTTGGAGCATCATCACAAGTTCAATGATCTCCGGTTCGATAGCTGCATTTTTTAAAACAGTTCGTCCTTTTGCCAGAACACCCGCAAACAAAATCGTTTCGGTTGCTCCAACCGAAGGATACGGCAATTCGATCACGGTTCCCTTTAAACCATTCGGCGCAGTTGCACGATAGCCATCCGTCGCTTCTTCAATCGTTGCTCCCATTTTTTCGAGCGCATCAAGATGGAAATTGACGGGACGGGGTCCAATCTTATCCCCGCCGAGCGTTGGCACAAAGGCTTCACCTGCACGATGGAGCAAAGGTGCGAGCGCTAAAATCGCCAAACGATTCTTCCGCGACAACTGCATGGCCGAAGTTGAAGCAATCTCCCTCGTCCGTAATTGAAGTGTGTGATCTGTAAGATTCGTCTGTGCGCCCAACGTCGTGATCAATTCCCGGGCAATATCCGACTCTTGCTGTAACGGAACATTATGCAGAATCACTTCTTCTTGAGTTAAGAGAGAAGCGATAATCATCTTTGAAGCAGCATTTTTAGCTCCGGAAACGGTGACTTCACCAATCAAAGGCTTTCCTCCGGTAATGTGCATGCGTGTGGGCATAATAGGGATATAGTAGCAAGAAGAAGGCCAGTGAGGCCAGCTTTCAGAAAGTAACGTGATTTCCAAGGAAAGTCCGTAAAAAGATTCACCCGCCGACTAGATCGCTAGTCGGCGGGTGAAGAACGGAGAGTGGGTCGACGAACTAGTTGTTGTCGACCCTGTTCTCCAAGGCGCGGAGGTCTCTCCGCGAAAGGTGCGAGGGCGTCAGGACAGGTATCCCAACACAAGAGCTCGGAGCCAACGAGGAGGGGGTCTCTCTGACCTCATCAGGAAAGGCGGGATCGGCGGGCGACGAGAGGAGGGGCGGTTCCGGAGGGGGAGACTTGGTCATGTACGAGCTCCAATGAGCAGGTGCTGCGCGATGCGGGACTGCGATCGCGAGTACGGTACCTTTTTGCAAGATGCCGTTTTCGCGAGTGCAGTGCGCCTACGTGCAACCTCCTCCCGGCCTCCTCCTTGAAAAGGAGGAGGTGACGCCTACGTGCCTTCGTGCCAAGGTACGAAAGAACCGCCCAATGACCGAGGCGGTTCTTTGTTACATTCGCATTGAGGATGAGCTCTTTAGCTATGCATGAGATACCGCCACATTTTTTACAAGAAACACGACATCGAGAGAGGACGTCGTAAAAATCTTGCAAATAGTGCGGTACGGTGATTGCATATCGTCTTTTTTAGAATAACGCACAAAAAGCTGATAATTGAAAAGTTATCCCCATCTCTTCCTACTGTCAAGAACATCTCCTACTCGCCAAAATGATATTTATCGGTGATCTTTGCGTAGGTAACCAATTCTTCAGGCTTAAACCAAACGCCAATTTCTACTTCAGCTTCTTCAGGAGAACCCGAGGCATGAATAAGATTAAAGATACCCATATTCTTGGCATCAGCGTGCGCAAAAGAAGCATGTGCGTAATCACCACGAATTGTTCCCGGAGCCGCAGACTTTGGCTCGGTTGAGCCAATCATCTTGCGGGTAACTTCCACCATATCAACCCCTTCGAAAACCAAAGCCACAACAGGGCCCATAAGGAGCATGTCAACCATGAGCTTGCGCACGTTTTCGCCACGGCGACGGGCAAGATCGTCGGTGTAGTGCTGCATGGCGGTGTCGCGGTCGGAAACAAGCAATTTCATGCCAACCATTTTGGCGCCCACGCGTTCAAAACGTGTAAGAATTTCGCCAACAATGCCGCGATCAAGGGCATCAGGCTTTAAAAGGACAAGTGTTCGTTGCATAAAAAATATCAATAATTTGCATGGAGTATAGGAAAAAATACAAAAAATGCAAGGGTAGCGCTAAGGAGACTCAAACATCTCTTTTAATAGTTGCGGGAGAGAATCACGATTTTCTGGAGTAACGGTGATTAACGTAATGTCCGGATGCGTTTTATATTTCTCTGCCCAAGACTCAGGATCATATACGATAGTAGCCAAGATATCTTGCTCAGACCAAAGAAGTGTATCAACAAGGGGAAGAAAGGCGGGATCACACACCTCCATCCTCCCAATTTCATCAATAACAAGAATAGCGTCGGTCATTTCACTCGAAGCCTGAAGAGTGGGATTAATAAAAGAAGAAATAGCATCAACATCTACAAAATACTTTCCAGCAACAATACATGATGAATGTGAAAACATTTTTTTATGTGCAAGGATGCGATGAGATCCCCTAAAATCAACAGCCGTGAAACCCTGACGGCCTTCTTTGTCTCGTATCTCCTGCGTATATACACCTACAAGCTTTCTTGTGGTTATTTCTTTAAATTGTAACAGTACGGTGGTTTTTCCAGCTCCTGGAGCACCGGTAAGAAATACCTTCATATGATAGCAAGTGTATCAACTTCTTCTTTCGCCCAGAAGAGTCTTCAAAATCTATCCAAACCTACTTCTACAGCTTAAAATCTTTCACCTCTATCCCCTTCTCTGAAAACAATACTCGAATGTCGCCTTGCAGGTCGGTGCGATAGGTCGTCGCTCCAAAAAAAGTGAGTCGATCAAGTACATCTTCGTCGGGCAATCCGTAGCTATTCTCTTCTGCGACAGAAATAATTACTACGGTCGGTCGGATTTTTTCGAGAAGCTCGGATGACGTTGATGTCCGGCTCCCATGATGACCGACCTTCAGCACATCAACCCTATCAGGCAAGGCATCAAGAAAAAAATCTTCTTGCTCAACTCCCGCATCACCCGTTAGCAACATTGATCCGTGCGGCGTCTCGAGCAGCGCCACGATAGAACCATCGTTGGGATCATCAATGCGATCATTACCATACGGAGCTGCGGGCCAAAGAATACGCAGACGAGTGTCAGGAGCAAGTTCGATCACATCACCTGCTCGAGGAAAAATGCGCTCGGGAATCATCTTTTGCCACACAAAAAATTCAGATGACGTATATCCTTGTTGCGGATCGTAAACCGACGTCACTGCATACGATTGATAAGTAGGAATCAAACCAATGAGATGATCCGCATGTGGATGCGTGACCATCATCGCGTCGATAGAACGATCAAACCACGGCAACACGGCACCAATTTTCTCGGGCATGATCGTTGAAGGTCCGCCATCAATGACTACATCTTTACCAGGCGTATCAATGAAAATACCGTCACCTTGTCCGATATTAAATACCCAAACCGAAACCGTATCACGCGAAATCCACGTTCCGCTTCGGTACGCATGAAAAGCGAGCAATGCCACGATGATTACCACGCCGCCAAATGCAAGCACATTTGTCGAAATTGTAGAAGAAATCTTCTGCGCAGCCTGTACTGGTTTATGTTCTTTCGCTCGTCGAAAACGAAAGTATATAAAGATTACTCCTGCTCCAATTCCCACAAAAAGCAATTTCACAAACAGATCCGCTTTCACGCTTGCATACGGGATCTGCGACATCTCACGAATGACAAACAACATTGCCTCAAGCAAAATCCACGGAACAACGGCAAGATATCGTGCGATTGTTGTTAAAAAAATTCCTAAAACGGTCGTGATTGATCCGGTCAGCATCGCGTACGGAATCAAAGGAAGGACAAGGAGATTCACGAACGGTGCTACAAAGGAAAATTGCCCTAAAGAAAAAAGTGTGACCGGCATCGTCGCAAGCGTAGCCGCACAGGTTGTCGCAAAGGCTTCACGTAATCCCAACTTTTCCGGAATGAATGCGAGACGTTCAGCAAATGGTTTTGCCCAAAACAACAATCCTATCGTCGACAAAACAGAAAGCTGGAATCCGACATCATCACGCAACAATCGTGGCTCGATCACAAGCATCGTCGCCACCGTCAGTAAAACGATATTGCGCATGGTTGTTTTGCGTCCGATCATGCGTGCAAGTACGACAAGCGATGCCATGACCCCTGCACGAGTAACCGCCGCTTCCATTCCCGCCAAAAGAACAAAAAGCAAAATCCCTCCGAGCACAATCCACGTTGCTCGCTTGCGAGGAATGGCAAGTGCGAACAATGCGGACAATAGTAATGACACGACAATGGCGACATTTGATCCACTCGCTGCCACAATGTGCGATGTCCCGGTTGTCAAAAATCGTTCATTCCAAGTTTGAGAAAAAGCGTCATCGCCAATTAACAGTCCCGCGAGAAGTTGCGCGTGCGGATCGGGCAATATGCGATCAATCGCATGCACAACTGCGTCATGCAGATATGCGGTTGCACGGAGAATTTGAATGCTCCATCGCGAATCCTCTTCGAGAAAGAAAGGAATTTCCCGCGTCGAACAGCGCGCTACAATATCTTTTGCTGCCAAAAAACGATCGTATGCAAAACCTTCGAACGCTTCCGGTTTTTTCAGCTCACAAAATACTTGTACGCGATCCCCCACGTGCAAGGTTGCAAATAATGGCGCCGTCACAAGTACACGATCGGTTCGATTTTCTTTATCAACTGCAAGATTTGTGAGGGTGTAGCGCAATGAGGTCTCTGTTTCTTGAATGCGAACGATGGTGCCGACCACTTCGCGATAGGATTCGGTTGTGTAGATGACAGAGGCAGCATCGGGTTGCACAAGTTGGTAGCGATACCAACCGACGGCAGCGGTAAGAAGGATGATGGCGGCGAGCGCCATGCCTGCACGCGACCACCCCCTAGCCCCCTCCTTGAAAAGGAGGGGGAAACGCAGGCTCACACCTTCGCTCCTTCGTACTCCGCTCAACCACAAAACCATTAGCAAGACAGTAATGCCGAGGACGATATACCCCCACGTCGTGATCGCAAACGAGGCAAAGGCGACTCCAATGATGTATCCCGCACAGGCATGCGCAAGAATCCAGCCAGGTTTTAATTGCGGGATGGGCAACATAATGGATGCATTATATATCGCCATGTATCGGCCGCGCGTATTCAAACGCAAGAGACGGGTCGCCGACCCGTCTCTACGGCGACAAAATTCAGCAACGCAATTCGTTTTCGCTAATGCATTTTTGCGATTGCATCCGCGGCACGATGGGGTCGGGCATGCCCGACCCCTACAGCACAAAATTCACAATTTTTCCTTTTACCACGATCGTCTTTTTTGGCTCGTTCGTCAGGTGCTTGGCAACGTTTTCGTTTTGTTTAGCAATGGCGACAATCTGTTCATCAGTAGCGTCGGCAGGAACAGTGATGTTCCCACGTAATTTACCGTTTACTTGAACCGCAATCGTCATCTCGTCATCAGTTAGGAATGCAGAATCAAATTGCGGCCAAGGCTGTTCTTCAACAAATCCTTTTTCGCCAATCTTCTCCCAAAGTTCGTTCGCAACATGCGGAGCAAAAGGAACGAGCATCATCAATATAAGCTTAAAAGATTCTTTGGTAATCACCTTTTGTTCGTAGACATCGTTCACCAATGTCATCAAGGCTGCAACAGCCGTATTAAAACGATATCCTTCAATATCTTTGGTGATTTTTTCGAGCGTTTTGTACACTTTCTTTTTTAATGACGCATCTTCGCTGTCAGAAACAAACTCTGCCATACGCACGACGCGATCCAAAAAACGACGTACGCCAATCACGCCATTCATCGACCATGGTACTGGCTCCTCAAACGGTCCCATGAAAAGCTCATACACACGTAGCGTATCTGCTCCGTACGCTTGCACAATGTCATCGGGATTGACGACATTACCTTTTGATTTGCTCATCTTGGTTCCGTCTTCTGCGAGAATTAATCCATGAGCAATACGCTTCTGACAAAATTCGGAAAATGGCACATGTCCGCGATCGAACAACACTTTTGTCCAGAAGCGTGCATACAATAAGTGACGCGTGGCATGCTCCATCCCACCGTTGTACACATCAACTGGCAACCAGTGTTTAAGCTTATCTTTGCTGGCAAACGCCTGATCATTATGCGGATCGGCGTAGCGCAAAAAATACCAACTCGACCCTGCCCAATTCGGCATCGTATCGGTTTCGCGTGTGGCTTTGCCCCCACACTGCGGACAAGACGTGTTCATCCAATCAGGAATCAACGACAACGGTGACTCGCCCGTATCGGTTGGTTCGTATTTTTCAACCTGCGGCAACGTTACCGGCAAATCTGTTTCCGGCACCGGTACCCAACCATCATGTTCCGATGCACATCCATTTTCACAATGCACGAGCGGAATCGGCTCACCCCAATAACGCTGTCGCGAAAATACCCAATCACGCAAACGATAGGTCACTTTCTTGCGTCCACTTCCCTGCTCTTCGAGCCAAGTAGTAATTTTTTGGATCGCATCATCAGAGGTAAGTTCGGAGAATTGATCTGAGTTCGTAAGGATGCCTTTTTCAGGCGTACATTGATCGTCTCGACCAATACGTCGCCACACTTCTTTCATGTCGTCAGCAGTAATAAAGCTCATCACTTCATCACGCGAGATCCAAACAAGATCAGCAAGTGCTTTTTCATCGTCGGCAATCTCTTGGTGAGTATCGTCAGCAAGTTCAAATAACATGCCAGAGAATTCTGCCCAACGATTTTGTTTTTTTACCATGTGATAAAACTGGGAATGGATAGAATCCCCAAGTTTACGAACCAAACGCATGTTTTGATAACCTGTTTCCTCTTTAATTTCGCGCATCGCAGCTTCAATCGGCTCTTCCCCATCTTCAATACCGCCAATCACAAATCCCTGCCACGTATTCGCTTTATACTTCACGCACAAGTATTTCTCTTCATTCCAATGTTTAATAACACACACTGCAGCTTTTCGTTTTACAAAAGGAGCATCAGGTCGAAGAGCATCATCACCGCTTGATCGAACGAATAATGATTGCACGACCGAACGAATTGATAAGTGATATTTCTTCGCAAACGCCCAATCACGTTCATCATGCGCCGGCACGGCCATCACCGCACCTGTTCCATACGAACCGACAACATAGTCCGCCACCCAAATCGGAACCTTTTCGCCATTTGCCGGATTCACGGCATACGCACCCGTAAAGACCCCGGTTTTTTCACGACTGAGGTCACCACGCTCTTCATCGGTTTTATTTTTCGTAGTAGCAACATATGCATCAACCTCAGCGCGCTGTGCGTCGGTCGTGATTCGCGAGACCAAGGGATGTTCCGGAGCAAGAACAACATACGTAACACCGAAAACGGTATCAGGACGAGTGGTAAAAACGGTAATAATCGGATTTGTCAGCTTAAAATGATAAATATAAACGAGATCATCGTCGGTAATTTCACGCTTGTAGTACGTAGAATAAATCTTACGTCGCTCCTCAAGCGTCTGCGCATCATGCTCATGGCCCGGAAAATCAAGAGGAACATCCTTCAACGAACGCTCTTCAATCTGCGTCACTTGCGCCATAGCAAAAACTTGCTGCGCTTCCCAATTAATCAACTTCACAATATCGCCTTCTTTGATATTCTTCTCCATTCTAAAAGTCACTGTTTTGTTACCAGACATGATCTCATCACAAAGCCAAGGACGGAATTTGAAATATTCGATCGGTCGAGCAGCCGTTTCTCCAATCACAAAATCAATCTCCGCACCTTCACTTCTTCCAATCCATTCTTCCTGCTCTTTTTTAATTTTCGGCAAATAGTCGACGCCTTTGAGATCTTCTAACAGACGATCGGCATATTTTGTCATCGCAATCATCCACTGTTCTTTTTCGCGCTTCTCAACTGGTGTTCCGCAGCGTTCACACACACCACCAGCTGCTTCTTCATTTGCCAAACCAATCTTATCCTTCGGACACCAATTGATCGGCATCTTCGCCTTATAACAAAGTCCATGCTTAAAAAATTCCAAAAACATCCATTGCGTCCATTTGTAATACGCGGGATCAGTTGTATCAACTTCGCGGGACCAATCAAAACTAAAGCCGATGGATTGTAATTGTCGGCGAAACGTTTCGATGTTTTGTTTGGTCACGATTGACGGATGAATGCCGGTTTTGATGGCATAATTTTCAGCAGGCAATCCAAACGCATCCCAACCCATGGGAAAAAGGACATTCATTCCTTCCATGCGACGCTTACGCGCTATGACATCAAGTGCGGTGTAACTCCGCGGATGACCGACGTGCAAACCAGCTCCTGATGGATAGGGAAACTCGACAAGAACATAATATTTTTCTCGCAAATCGTTTTCTTTTGCATAAAAGATGGCACTTTCATGCCACTTTTTTTGCCACTTGGGATCAAAAAACCGATGATCGTACGACATAGATAGAACTATGGTAAAGAGAATACAAAAAAAGGCAACCTTAGATCACTTCATCCGACGGAAATGAAGGCATTGTGCCATGCACGCGGTATCCACAGAGATCCGAAAAAACAAGATGGACCACAGCCTGCCGGAAACCGAGTGTATCCGGTAATTCTAAATCTTTTGCCAATTCCTCTATATCGCGGTAAATCCCCGCAGGGAGAACGAACTCAGTTGCAATAGAGGAAGTTGGAAGAAGTTCTTGTCCTGTTTCAAAAAGCTGCTCAAGTGCTTCAGTAATATCGTCATAAGAAAAATCTCCGGCAAAGGGCCCACGAGACAATCGCCAACCGTCTTTATATAATACTTGCATTCCCTCAAGAAATCTTCCCAGCAAAGGAACCTGCATCCCCGTCCATTGCGCAGCTTCATGAAAAAATCTTTGTGCCTGTTGATCTGGACTCTCTCTTTCTCTTTCACGAGACATAGTTAGGGTTTTTGACCGATCAGCAGAAAGCTTAGCCACAACGCCCGCTCACTCATACCTAGATTTTTCTGCGCAACACCTCGCAAATGCAACGCTCGTTGTGTCTCAGGAATCTGAAAAACGGGAATTACCTGGATATGTTTCCATCCTAAATGTTGGAGAACTTCTTCATACTTTTCAGGCCGGACGCGATTAGGAATGCCGGGAAAGTGCGCGAGACGATAAAGCCACTGCGGATAGCGATAAATATTAAGCGGATCACGCTCACGTAAAATGCCCGTGTGCGTTTGTAAATCAATATGCGCGCACAACCACCCGCCGGGCGCGAGGACGCGATGTACATCAACAAGCGTTTGCGCGATAGTATCAAAATGCTCGAAGGCATTATTACTCACTACTACATCAATACTCGCATCGGCAATCGGTCGCAAATGAAATGCCACGTCCTGTATCCACGAAAGCGCCGAGGACTGATGAGCTTCATAGGCATTCAATTCCTGAGAAATATCCTGACGCTGCGCTGGATCAATAATTTCATCCAGCAATGGCTGATACCAATTCTGCGGAACCTGTTCGAGCAGATTGTTTTTATCAAGTCCAACATACCTTTTAGCACCAGCTGCTAAAAGTAAAAGTCCAGGAGCCAAGTCGGCACCGGGTCCTAATTCCAGCACGCGTTTTTCGGCAAAAGGATGTGCTGATTTCGTCACCTCAACAAGCGCTTTTTCCCAACGAGCAACCGTTTCATGCGCATACGTAAACGCACGATCACGTTCAGCGACGGTAAACGGACGCGGTTTATGATAGCCGAGTATCGTGTAACGAATTTTATTCAAAAATAAAACCTTCATTCCAACAAAAAAGAGTATGGTAGCACGAACGCTCATACTTAGGATTCCTTGCCACCTTCAACGTGATAACCCGCCTCCATCCAGCCCATGAGACCTCCCGCCAAACGTTGCACATGTGTATATCCACACGCCCGCAAAGCTTCAACTGCCGCGCTGCCTTTGCCCAATTCATCAAATTCACCATACACAACAATAACCGCATCTTTATCCTTCACCACATTCATACACGCCTGTTCGGTTATGTGATCAGACGGGAGATGCACCGCGCCAGGAATATGCCGATGCTCGTAGCCTTCATCGCTTTGCAGATCAATGAGTGTTAACGGCGTATGTTGGTCGAGGTGATTTTTCAATTCAACAACTGAAAGTGTTTCCATATAAAGAAAGTGTAGCGAAGTTTAGAGAGAAAGATGGGATAGTGCTGTGGATGAAGTCAATAATCTCGATAACAATGCAATTTTTCGTAAATAACCATTATCATCCTGATGATAACCTTACTAGCCCGTCGTTTAGCCTCCTGCTACACTTCCCTTTCATGAAATCCCCCCAGCTTCCCCCCGATCTCCATACCCGATTCCTCAGCCAGTTCGGCCCCTCTGCCACCGAACGCATACTTAAGGCATTTCAAACACCACGAAAAACTACTCTCCGCATTAATACGCTCAAAGCAACCGACCAGGAAGTAATGGAACGTTTCCGAGAGGAAAATATTGCCTTTGAACGTGTAAAAGATATTCCTCATGCACTCATCATCAAAAATCGAAACGATGATGACATGCTCGCACATCCCTTAAATAAAGAAGGCAAAATCTATCTCCAAGGTATCGCCTCAATGATTCCACCACTGGTGCTTGATCCCCAACCCGGCGAACGCATTCTTGATTTGTGCGCTGCGCCGGGAAGCAAGACAACGCAGATGGCCGCGCTCGTCCAGGAGGCGCAAACCGCGTCCGTCATCCGCGAGCACAGACCCCCTCCTGGCCTCCCCCTTGGAAAGGGGGAGGGACCTCGGCTCATCGCGTGCGAGGACAACGAAGTACGCTATCAAAAACTACTGAACACGATCATGATACAAGGTACCGATGTTGATGCACGAAATGTAGACAGCACGTTATTGCATCACGAATTACCCGAATATTTCGATAAAATCTTAGCGGACGTTCCGTGTACAGCCGAAGGACGCATTGCTTTTACCGATCCACGTTCGTACAAATTTTGGTCACAAAAGAATATTTTGGAACATGCCAAACTCCAACGACGTCTGTTACGCAGCGCCGTGCGCATGCTTAAACCTGGCGGCACACTCGTCTATTCGACATGCACACTTGCTCCAGAAGAAAATGAACTCATGACGCAATGGTTGCTTTCCGAATTTCCGAAGATGAAACCTGTCGCTTTTTCCCTTCCCTTACCTTCCGTTAAAAAAGTGGAACATGGAGTCATATTATTGCCAACGGAATCGCACGAAGGATTTTTTGTGGGGAAGTTTAAAAAGGCGGGCTAGCGAAGAAGGCGGGCAAGGTAAAAACGAAGGGACGAGCAGATCCCGACGCCAGGAGGGACCTAAAAAATCTCCGTGTGACAAAGGAATTGTTCTAGGCCCTTCGCGTTCGCTCAGGGTCTTTTCGCTTCTTACCTAGTCTTACTTTCACCTCTCAAACAGAAAGCACCCGACCACAGAAAGCCGAGGCTCCCTGCGATGGGTGCTGAAGTTTTTGCGCACGCGTTCATCGACGCGGGTGCAAGACGATGATGTACAAGTTGGCGTCGGGCAATGGGAAATCTGAGTTCTGCCAGGATAGACGTCCTTTGTGGATACGGTGTAAGAAGAGGATATTACCCTTCCTCTCAGAACGCCAGAAGATTTTATGGAAGATGCAGTCTCTATTTCTGCCATCGTGATACGTCCAGTTCAGATGAAGATCATCCCCATGAAACTCCATCTCGTGAAGGGGTCCTGCATCGATATCGGTGGCTCGATGCTCGATAACGGTTCCATTTCGCAATTCATCCGCAGTCAAACCGTGAAACTGAAGTGTAGACATGTCGATTCTTCCTTTCACCGTATTCCACGACGGACAAATACCCTATAAAAGTTTTCTCTATCAGTCAAAGGCGTTTTCTAGGCCTCTCCTGGCGTCGGGATCTGTTCGCTCAGAAGCTTCCAAATCTTTTTCACCACTTCATCCCACGAATATTTTTCTAAACGAATTTTGCCCGCCGCAATCAGTCGCTCACGTAATGCCGCATCATCGGCAACGCAAGATATTGTTTCGGCAATGTCTTGAATATTTTCTGGTTCGGCGTAAACGACCGCTTCTTGGCCAATTTCTTGTAAGACGGGAATTGATGATGCAACAACGGGAATGTTATAGGAAAACGCTTCAAGCATCGGAAAAGAAAAACCTTCTTCTTTGGAAACAATCGCCATCATCGATGATTGCAAAAGTAATCGATTTTTTTCTTCATTAGAAATATATCCCAGCGCACGAACTCCGGGAGTTATCAGTAGCGGCTCGATAGCCTCATAACCATGACCAGGCTTACCGGCAAGGATCAGTTCCCACGTTGGATGCGATTCGCGAAAAATAGCAAAGGCACGAATGAGATTAGCGACATTCTTTTTCTCTTCGATGCGGCCGATGAATAATATGAATGGCGCGCTTTCGTTCGTGCGCGAGACGGATCGCCGACCCGTCTGTACGTCAACAGAGCCCCATCCCGTCACCACAATTCGATCTGCGGCAAAACCTACTAATTCGACTAAATCTTTTTTGATTGCCTCGGTCGGCACAACAACATACCGACAAATCCTCTTCGTTCGCCACAAATCAAAACGCATATACGTTCGTTCACGCAAACTATACGCCTCGGGTCGGCGGAAAAAAGAAATGTCATGGATGATTTTTACCGTCTTTTTCGGACAAAAAAATGGCAAAGTGTGTACCGGCACAAAAAGCGCATCCGGTTTATCACGCCGCATCGCCAATGAAAGACCACCAAGTGTCCAAAATCGCTTCCACGTGATAACGCGCTGCGTCATTTCCGGTAAAGAGGAGATCTTTTGCGGCGTGTAATATGAAAGATCAACGCCGTCCGGACGCGTTTCCTGCATCTTTTTCAGAAGTGCGTCACTTACAATCTCAACACCCGTTTTTTGCACGCCGTCGATACTGCGTGAAGCGTCAATCGCGATTTTCATAGCTTCTCTAAAAGACGTTTTATCTCCGTCGCAAAGCGCTCCAAAGAAAACTCTCGTGCGCGTTCCTCGCACGCAGTTCGCATGGCAAGAGCTCGCTCGGGCGTCATCTCGTGCACCACGTGAATAAGATCATCAATCGCATATTTTGCCGGAATCAAGAGGCCATTTTTGCCATTAATAATGGTCTCTTTCAATCCACCTTCGTCAACACCAATGCACGGTTTTCCCGCCGCCATACCTTCGAGCGGCGTCATGCCAAAATCTTCATCAATCGGAATATAGATGGTAGCAATACAGTTTCCTACCAATTGCTGCAATCGATCATTATCAACCCATCCGGCAATCTGGATATTCTCGTATCCTTTTGCTAATACTTTCACCGCTTCGGCACGATCGCCCCCTGACAGTACAATGAGCTTCTTTTGTGGTATCCGCTGAAATGCTTTCATAATATCTTCAACCCGCTTCAATTCATCAAGCCGAGCCGTTGAAAGATAATAATCTCCCTGACCGATCCAATGGAACTTATCTGTTCGTATCGGAGGATAGACAACAAATGCATCTCGGTTGCAAAATCGCTTGATGCGATTCTGCACATTGACCGAGTTCGTTGCGATCGTCTTCATTCTCGACAATCCCAACCGATACAATCCTCGAATTAAATATTTCCCGATATCATAAAAGAAAAATCTCTTTAACGGAGAAGGCTCCGCATTGCGCCGATACGCAAGCAGATCGTAGACATAGCGAACCGGCGTGTGGCAATAATAGAGGATTTTCTTTTTTCCCAAAGGACGCAATACTGCCGCCAAACAGTTATTGCCAGAAAGAATAATCGTATCGTAGTTTTTAATCAGCTTTCTCGTCTTCCACCAAAAGTTCCACTGTGCCCGGAAATAGCGCCACACCATTGCCCTTGGCTCGCCTTCGTCTAAAACAAAGACTTGATGCGGAGCATCACTTTTTGAAAACGTTTCCTCGGTCCAAAACTCAGTCGCAATATCGGCATCAAGAATATGAGCCAGGTCCAAAACCAATCGCTCTGCCCCACCGCGAAATTGAAAACGATCGTGAATGATGAGTGTCGGCATAGGAAAAATTAAGAAGCCGATTGGAGTATTTTAGACAATCGGTCTATATACCCGCTATGTTCTGATGCAGGAAGAATGTCTAACATTTTATTTAAAACAATACGTAAACCTTTCTCCACCTTGTCCATATCCGCATCTTGTTCGCGAGCAAGGCGTACTTTTATTAGTGCCTCTCCTCCTTCTAACGAAAGAAATATTTCAATCTTCTCTCTTGCCATGTTTTTTACCATTTCTTGTAACTGCATCTTTTCAACACCGGTTGCCTCTTTTCCCACTGTACGTTTAAATTCGTTTAAAAGATATGCGAAAATATCGTTCGTTTTTTGTCCACTTCGAAACAAACCTTCCGCACGTTTTCGCGCAGTGCCATGATGAGGGTGAAGAAATCTTTCTTTTACGGGTGGGGACGCTTGTCGCTTGCCCTGTTTGGAAGTAGTAGTCCGATTCTTCGCATGGCCCGAGCCATATCCTTGTCGTAAAACAGGATCAAGAATAATCCCTGCAGTATCAAGACGAAGCCGGTCATACACAAGCTTTTCTTTGGGATCGGATAATATTTCAAACGCCGTACATATTTCTTTAAACCTTACTTCTGCATCAGGGTTATCAGGATTACGATCGGGGTGATAACGCAAGGCAAGTTTGCGGTATGCTTTTTTTATTTCATCCGGTGTTGCATCGGGAGAAATTCCTAAAACAGAGTAAAAATCATATTTTTCGGATAATTTTCTACTCTCACGATCCATAAAGGGTATATACGCGAGAAAGAATAGCAATATTCATTACCTGTAAGCAAACGGAAAAACTGTACAAATATCACAAACTCCGCTAAGGTGCTGCGTCGCTGATAACGACATCCCTTTCACTTCACTCTTCGGAGGCATCATGATCGCGATTCTGGCTATTCTGTCCCTTGCCGCCCACGCCGAACCCCTCAGCGGACAGCTCATGCTGACCGCAACCGGGCAGAGCGAGCTGTCCGAGAAGGTCGACCTGGACGCTTTCGTCTCGTTGTTCTGGGAACGCTCGGCCGAGACCGAGCTCGCATTCGCCTACGTCGGCATGCCGATCGCAATCACCGATCGCCTCACGATCGGACCCTACACCGGCGCGGTCCTGAACTGGACCGGGCAGGGCGACATCGCGCCGCTGGCGTCGATCTGGACGTCGTTCGACGCGACCAAGAAGCTGCACCTGTTCGCGGAAGGAGACCTCTACTTCTTCCCCACGGGACGGCCGGTATACTTTGGTGCCTACAGCGCGGACTACGACCTGATCAGCGACGTGCTCTCGGCCGGACTCGTCACCGAGCACGTGGACACCGGCTTCAACTCCGGCGGACGCCTGAAGATCGAGTTCGGCGAGACACTGAGCCTGACGGGCACCTACCTGAAGAAGATCCGTGCCGAAGGACAGGCCATCCGCATCACGGTGGGCGCCAAGTTCTGAGAGACCACCACGTCATCAACCCGCATCGACAATTCCCCATCGGGGTCACGTCGGTGCGGGAATTGTTTTTTATGTTCGTTTTCTGTTCGGTGTATAATAAAGAAGAGTAGTTGGGCTAGGCGGGCAAGGTAAGGAACAAAAAGACTCCTGCGTCACGAAGGGATTTTTCTAGGCCCTTCCCCTCGGCCATAGCACGGAATGTACTGGCCGGACGGGCGAGGCTATCGTCAGGGTCTGTTCCTCCCTTCATCTTTACCTTGCCCAACTAGCCCGCCTTTTTATCCCTCTTATGGACCTCTTCGACACCAAACCTCCATCCCTCGTACACACTCCCCTTGCCGAACGCATGCGACCAAAAACACTCGAGGAATACGAAGGTCAACAAGGTGTGATTGGGCAAGGAAGATATTTGCGTACGCTATTACAAAAAGGCGACATTCCTTCACTCATTTTTTGGGGACCGCCGGGCGTTGGCAAAACAACACTTGCTCGCATCATCACCAACCACGTCAAGGCACGTTTTGTACCGTTCAGTGCGACAAGCGGCAGCATCGCAGATATTCGTCTCGTCTTGAAAGATGCCGAGGAACGACGAAAATTTTATAACGAACGCACGATTCTTTTTATTGATGAAATTCATCGCTTTAATAAGAGTCAGCAAGACGCCTTTTTACCCTCAGTAGAAAGCGGCATTGTGACGTTGATCGGCGCGACAACCGAAAATCCGTCGTTCGAAGTCAATGCCGCACTCTTATCTCGCTGCCGCGTGATCGTCCTTGAGCAATTGTCACTAGAAGCAGTTGTTTCCATTTTACAACGAGCGTTATCAGATGAAGAACACGGGCTCGGAAAACTCAAATTAAAACTTTCAGATGACGCGATACGTTTCATTGCACAAGTGTCGAATGGCGATGCACGAAGCGCCCTCAACATGCTCGAGCTGGTCGCAAAAACGATCGAGTCCGAAAACGCCACCAAAAAATCAATCACACTCGACAAAGTCTCGACGATCATCGAAAAAAATACGCTCCTGTACGACAAAACCGGCGAAGAGCATTACAACATTATCTCTGCACTCCATAAATCGATGCGCGGGAATGATGCCGATGCCGCGCTCTATTGGCTTGGCCGTATGCTCGAAGCCGGTGAGGATCCGCTCTATATCGCTCGTCGTCTTGTTCGATTTGCCAGCGAAGATATTGGTCTCGCGGACCCACATGCACTTGTGCAAGCCGTTGCCGCGCATCAAGCCGCACACATGATTGGTATGCCGGAATGTAATGTCATTCTTGCGCAATGCGTCGCCTACATGGCTAACGCACCAAAATCAAATGCACTTTATGTGGCGTATCATCAAGTAAAAGAGGACATCCGTAATCTCCCAAACGCGCCGGTGCCTCTTCATTTACGAAACGCGCCAACAAAACTCATAAAAGAGCTCAATTATGGCAAAGGTTACAGATACACGCCGGACTTTACGAATGTCGAGGATGCCAAACAGGATTATTTGCCAGAAAAATTAAAAGGCAGGAAATATTTTGAGTGAAAAATTGCTCACATTTTTTCTTGACACAAAAAAGACTTGTACTAAGGTAAAGATATCTGGCGGGGTCTCCATGACCTTTTCCGAGATGACCAAAGTAACTCCCCAATTTGGCGGAGTTATTTTTGTTAACACGCCGAGTTGAGCCAAGAATGGGGCCGTGAGGTCAATCGGTTAACCCGTCAGGTTTGTCATCTCGAAAATGTCGGTTCGAATCCGGTCGGCTCCACCATTGTTCTTTGGTAAAACTCGGCACCAAAAACCCCGCATCACGCGGGGTTTTCAATTACTTATTTACTTCTTTCAACCGAGCAATTGCTGTTTGGATATCGGGAATAAATTCAATCAGATCCAAAGGACTACTATAGGATAATCCATTTTCGACAATACTTTCTAAGACTCGTCGCAACGGCTCATAGCCATCACCAACACAAAGAAGCAGTTTCTGTTTATCTATCTCGCCCAAAGCTTTTCGACAAAGAACTTCGAGAATTTCATAATGCGTACCAATGCCTCCAGGAAGCGCAACATAGGCATCTCCTAGTCCAATGAGACGCTGCTGGCGCGGAGATAAAGGAGAAAAATCCTCGATATGCGTATATGCATCATGTTCGAGTGGAGAATCTTTTTTATTTAGGGTAATGCAATGTACTGTACCTCCCGCCGCATGCATGCTTTTACAAATTTCGGTCATCATTCCCAAATTTCCGCCGTTCACGCAGGTAAAACCTTCTTTGGCTAACAAAACGCCAAAATCTCGCGCTATTTGCAAATATTTCTCTGCATGTTCACCACTTGGTGACGAGGCGCAAAAAACCGTCACATTCTTAATCATAATTTAGATGAGTTTCTTCTCCCTCATTGCGGTTTCAAGTCGCTGCAAGGCGATGATAAATGCACCGCGACGCAAATCGGTTTGCAAAGAGTGTGATTTTTCAAAGATTTCCATGGTGTTATGACGCAAAATTGTTTGCAGTTTGGCAAACACATCAGCCTCAGCCCAATGTTCACCCTTCACATTTTGCTCCCATTCAAAGGTGGAGACGGTCACACCACCGGCATTGGCAAGAATATCAGGGATAACGGCAATGCCTTTGGCAAAAAGAATATCATCGGCTTCGGGAGTCGTTGGACCATTGGCAAGCTCCAAAATGACATTCGCTTGGATTTTGTCGGCATTATCGGCACGGATCTGACCTTCGAGTGCAGCCGGGATCAAGAGATCACATGAAAGTGCTAAAAGTTCGTCATTGGTGATATTGCGTGAGCCAGGAAAATTCATGACCGATCCGGTTGATCGCTTATGTTCAAAAACTGCTACTGGATCAAGTCCAGATTCATTAACAATTGCGCCTTGCGAATCAGAAACCGCAAGAATCGTATGCCCCGCCGCGGACCAAATCTTGGCTGCATATTCACCTGCATTGCCAAAGCCCTGAATAACCACGCGACACTTTTCCGGCAATTTCAGGTTTTCACGGAGCGTCTCGAAGACATAAAATCCTCCTTGCGCGGTGGCCGTACCGCGACCTTCCGATCCTCCGTTTGCGAGTGGTTTACCGGTAATCACCGCACCGCTGGTGTCACCGGTGATCTTTCCATATTCATCAGCCATCCACGCCATAATTTCCGGCGTGGTGTTCACGTCCGGTGCTGGTACATCTTTTTGCGGACCAATAACGTCAGCAAAAGCCCGTGCCCAGCCGCGGCTGAGTTGCTCAAGCTCAGCTTTGGATAACGTTTTGGGATCAACAGTCACCCCACCCTTCCCTCCGCCCATGGGAATATTGGCAACTGCACATTTCAGCGCCATCCAAAATGCCAATGCCCTTACTTCATCAATATCGGTTTGTTGATGAAAACGAATGCCGCCCTTAAACGGACCACGGGCATTATTGTGCTGCACACGATAGCCTTCAAAAACTTTCAGCGTGCCGTCATCCATGCGCACCGGAATCGATGCCCGCACTTCACGCATCGGTCTTGCTATGACTTCAAGGAAATCCGGCGAAAATGTCACCAGTCGGCCAGCACGATCAAGTTGATGGAGCGCATGTTGAAAAGCATTGGTCATAAAATTTTACGTTATATTTGATGATAGATGGGTCTTTGGAAATGTGTAGCTAAAAATAACAAGGATGTGCTTCTTGCAGAATACTAACGAAAGAAGCTGTCTAGTGCAGGATACCAATGTTTTGCCGATAATTGCATCAACTTTTCTTGAAACGAAGTGTTATCAAACAATTCTCCAATTTTACGTAAAATATCATCATCACATTCTGCCTGTTCATCTTTACTCACGCCGCGTTCTCTGCGGTCAAGCGCAAGCGCATGAACTTCACCAAAAAATGCTGGGTAATCGGCAGCTTGAAGGATTTCTGCTCGTTGTCCACGAAGAGTTTCCGTAATAAATGCACGAACACGAAGATCAGTAAAAGCTCCAGGACGAACGGTGCGCGTTTTCCATTGATGCCAGTAAATTCCTTTGCTCTGTACTTCTCCAAAAAGTCTATCAAGCGCCTCTCCTGCAAAACCTAATTCAATACATCGTTGACGAGTATCTTTCACTGTTTCGGCATCAAGATGTTGAAGGCTAAAAAGTTCAGGAGCGACCACACCCATCCCTACCAATACATACTCACCAACACTATTGAGAAAAGCGTGTTCGAAAGACTCGGGCGTTGATCGCGAAGTTAATTTATGAACATTCGTCAGCAAACGCTTCTGAATACGGTCTGCTAATAGGGGAAAGAAACTTTCCAAGACACTCAGCTCACGCAAAAATTCAAGAGGGGTGCGCAAAGACTGAGGATCCCTTTCAGTCAAAAAACTGCGAGTAAAGGTAGCAAGATTATTCACGGGCTCTTGTAACTGTTCAGCAATAGCCTGTGCTCTTCGAAGACGTTGTAATTCTTGAAGGAAGCCCGTCATAACGACATCCGGTTTCGCCCGCAAAACTTCTTCATGCTGATCAATATCGATCTGTACTTCCTTTGGTCTTACCAATGCCTTTTGCACCTCAACAAATGAAGCACGTCGCTCCTTTTCTTCATCTCCTTCAAGAAATATCCCATCTTGTGCATCGTAGTAATAACGAAGTGAAAAAATCTGTAAACGCCTTGCATTTGGCACCGCTAAATCAGCGGCTCGATCCACGATTCTTTCAAGAAAATTTGGCAGCTGCTGAAGAGTAGCAGCGTAAATAGTACGACGTTGTTCAGGAGCCGCCGCTACTACTCGCTCTAAAAAAGCAGGAAATACTTCACGTGGACTGTCTTGACCTTCTCGAAAATGCTCGCGCAAGCTCAAGGCAAGTCTCTGCAAAAGCGCCTGACGCTGTTCAACTCGCTGATCTAAAAGTTCTTCTTGAGATAGTCTTTGTTCTTCTCGAAGCTCTAAACGCATCCCTCCCATAAAAATCATTTATATTTTTACTCATGATGCGCCAGAAAACGTTCAGCGTCGAGAGCAGCCATGCACCCCGTACCTGCAGCAGTTACCGCTTGTCGATAGGTAGGATCCATCACATCGCCACAGGCAAAGACTCCAGGAATATTCGTACGGGTCGATTTACCTTCGGTGACAACATAACCCTTGATGTCTACCGTGAGTTTATCGGCAAAAAGTTCGGTATTCGGTTTATGACCAATAGCCACAAACAGTCCCTCCGTTTTATATTCGCTGATTTCCCCACTTTTTACATCACGCAACTTGAGTGCCTCTATTTTTTCAGTTCCGAGTACTTCTTCAATAACGGTATTCATGATGAAAGAAATTTTCGGATTTTTCTTAGCACGCTCAAGCATGATATGTGATGCTTTGAAGGTTTCGCTGCGATGAACAATAGTGACCTTTGTCGCAAATCTTGTTAAAAATGTCGCTTCTTCCATAGCACTATCACCACCACCGGCAACCACAATCTCCTTTCCACGAAAAAAGAAGCCATCGCACGTTGCACACGCAGAAACACCCTTGCCCTGCAATCGCTCTTCGCCAGGAATGCCAAGCCATTTTGCCGATGCGCCCGTCGCAATAATGATCGCCTTTGCCTGATGCTGTACACCTCGCGAGGTTGTCAACGTAAAAGGATGATTAGAGAGATCAACCGCAGTGATCGTATCTTCAACAATCTCCGTTCCGAAACGTGCTGCCTGCTTTTTTAATTTTTCCATGAGTTCAGAACCCAAAACGCCATCAGCTTCACCCGGCCAATTCTCAACTTCAGAAGTCAACATTAATTGTCCGCCCGGTTGCAAACCTGCAAACATGACTGGCTCAAGACTTGCACGCGAAGCATAAATAGCAGCGGTGTAGCCCGCAGGACCCGAACCGATGATGGCAATATCGCGAAGAGACATAGGGGAAAAATCCTTAGCTCAAAACACTCGCCAATTTCTCTTTAAGCACATCTTTCGTTGTCGCACCTTGCAAGCGACCAATTTCCGAACCCGCTTTCATGATGATGAGTGTGGGAATGGAAAGCACATTAAAACGCATCGCCAAATCGGGCGCTTCATCAACATTTACTTTAGCAAAAGTAAGATCAGGCATCTCTTGCGCAAGTTCTTCGAAGATTGGTCCCATAGTTCGGCATGGACCACACCAGGGTGCCCAAAAATCAACCACAACCGGAGCAGTGAATTTGGTCACTTCGGCATCAAAATTTTGTGCAGTAAGAGTAAGCATAGGAGTTAGATATAATACGGATTGAAAACGGATAGCGACGGATCAAATTACGACACCATCAATGTGCGTGCTTGTAATTCTTCCTGGTAGGCCTCCAGTGTATCACCGACTTCCATTTTGGTTTTCCCCAAAAAAGAGACACCGCACTCCTGACCTGCAAGCACATCTTTAACAGATGTTTTACCAACCTGGATTGCCTCGATCTTTCCTTCACCAATGATTTGTTCCTGACGCATGACACGAAGCGTAGCACCGGGAATGAATTTCCCCTTGCGCATTTTCACCCCAACAATAACGCCCTTGTCGGTCTTTTTAAAGAGAGCGAGCACCTCGCCCGTTCCAAGTTCGGAATACACCTTTTCGGACGGGAGAAGTTTCTTGAGGTGTTCAACAACACTTTCAAACAGTTTATAAATAATCGAATGTTCTTCGATGACAATATGTTTTTCTCGAGACAAGTCAGCAATACCCATGCCCGGCTTCACGTTAAAAGCCATGATGATGGCATTGGCAGCTTCGGCTCGTCCGATATCGGCGTCGGACACGTTACCCAAACCTCTGCCGACAACTTTCACTGCGACGTGCGGATTTTGAATCTTTTCAATCATGCCAAGCACTGCCTCAAGCGATCCCAACACGTCCGCTTTTACCAACAGATTTAATGTCGGCTTTTTCCCATCTTCTTCTTCATTTGAAGGCTTTTGTGCCACCGAAGAAATCTCATCAACACCCGAACGCTTGGATGAAGACGTTTCTTTCAAATCTGACAATGATGCCAAGTCACGTGTGGCTTCAACAATATCACCAACCGATGGCGCCGCTTTAAAACCGAGAATTTTCACTGGCGTTGAAGGAGGCGCTTCTTTAAGTGATGTGCCATCAAAAGCCTTCATCGCCCGAACGCGTCCGTAGTTAATACCACGCACACCAAGATAATCCTGTAAACGCAACGTTCCCGTTTGCACCACAATAGTGGCAAGCGGTCCTTCATTTTTATCGACACGCGATTCGATGATCGTTCCAATCGCTGCGCGATCGGGATTGGCAACGATATTTTCCTTCTCCATGTCAGCAACAAGCAACAAGACATCAAGAAGACCGTCAATATTCGTCAATTTCTTGGCTGAGATAGGAACACAAACGGTCTTTCCTCCCCAATCTTCCGGCACCAGCCCTAAATCCGACAACTGCGTCTTCACAAAATCCTGATTGGCATCGGGTTTATCGATTTTGTTGATCGCAACCACAAAAGGAAGTTTTGCAGCTTTAATAATATCGATCGCTTCTTTGGTTTGCGGCTGCACACCATCGTCGGCAGCGACAACTAAAATAGCAATGTCCGCAACCTTCGCACCACGCGAACGCATAACCGTAAAGGCTTCGTGACCCGGAGTGTCAATAAACGTCAGCGGTCGACCATTGCGTTCAACCTGATACGCACCAATGTGCTGGGTAATTCCACCCGCTTCGCCCGCGACGACGTTTGCTTTTCGCACGGCGTCGAGCAGCGACGTTTTCCCATGGTCAACGTGACCCATGACCACGATGACGGGCGGACGAGCCTCGGCATCACCGGACGCTTTTTCATTCTCTTTCACTTGTGCCAAACGATTATCCGCTTCACCATCAACAGCTTCTTCTTTTTCTTCTTCAGCTTTTTGCGCAATAAAACCTAAATCTTCCGCAATAATTGCTGCAGAATCGTAATCGATTCGTTCGTTCAAAGACGCCAAAATACCACTACGCATCAATTCCTGCATGACCTTGGCAACCGGCAAATTAAGTAATGCCGCAAAATCACGCACCGTAATCAGCGCAGGAATAGCAACCTGATCAGCAGAACCGGATTGCACGCGTGCCTTTCGTTCGGCACGAGCTTTTTGCTCCTCCATTTTCTTTTGCAAATACAAGCGCTTTTTGTATTCATTCCAGGCTTTGGAGATTTTACCGACATCACGATCAGGAATTTTGATGGCCTTTCCCCCAATATCAAAGCCAAGTTCCGGCAAGCGGGAACGCAATTCTTCAGTTGGCACCCGTAACTGACGGGCAAGTTCGGAAATATTCATGTGGGCAAGGATACTGGAGAGAGCCTGATTTGACAACCAAAGAAACCAATGGTGGCATATACCGGTTCCTTCACTCACCCTAACAGAACCTTTTCTCCACGGTGGAAGGAAGGTCATGCACAAGCCCATTTCTGCGGTAAGCGACACTGTGCATACGTTATCTTGAGTGAGGGCACCTTTTATGATTCAATAATCTTGCCTGTCTCAGGCAAGCGTTTCTGTATCCCCAAACGGCGAGGGGAGAGAAACGATGGACGCCAACGCGGCATCATCGAGGTCACCTGCGACCTTGCCGTGCCGCTTCAGCACTACGCCATCAACACAAGGGATCAACCACATGCTCTTCGTCACCTAGCCCCCGCGCCATAGGCGCGGGAACCCTGTAAGAGCCGCAAGGCTCCGGGGCAAAACGTGATGCCGCCGAGAACGGCAACAAGTACGAGCCAAAGCTTGAACGCTAGGTTCGTGGTCGGGAACGCGTGTTCCGACTAAGCTCTGCCTTGACCAACGACACGCGTATCGTTGCCGTCACCTCTGTCTACACCTCCTGTCCTACTCCATCCTCCATCCTGCTTCCAAAAAGAAAGGAGTCTTCGTTCGAACGCCCCGACCAAGTTGGGGCGTTTCCTTTTATTTTAAAGGAAATAACGTTGACACCAAGTTTAAAATCATGATTACATATGTACGTCCCCAAGCGTCCATTTGCGTGTCACCACGCTCTACGGACAGTGCACCCTACAGCATCCATGACTCGCAAGAGTTATCGTACAACGTGGTACGAAGGATGCATCATACAGGAAACGCACTCCAGCTTGGAACAAGGACCCTCCCGTTCCGAAGGTTTCGGAACTCCAACTCCTGCCTCCATCGAATTCTCCGAGGTGAACATGACGAAGACCCAGACGCTCTGACGTTTCATACCTGGACGGCGAGAACTCCCTCAAGCCGGGGCAAGGCCGGCTTCCCTACCAAATGAGTTCGGTAAGGCAAATTCGCGCCAAACCCGCACTCATTCACCCTCCGCCGCCGAGCCTGACCCTCGGTGGTACACCACCCCTTTCCTCTCGAGGACAACATGTTCGATCACCTGATCGGCTACGTCCCGAGCAGCGAGGACTTCCGTTCCTTGGCCCTGGAGCCCGCATTTCTCTCAGCGGCGAGAGCTCCGAACGGCCAGATGAAGATCCTCCTGGACGGGACCAACGTCTGAGGCGCCCTGCCTCGCTCACGCACTGTCATCGGGCTCGCCCTCGATGACAGTGCGTCAACTTTCTTACAGAAAAATATTCCGGCTAAAGGCCGTTTTTTGTTTGACCATTTCCCCTCTACCTGTTTTACTATTCGCTCCTCGAAATCGAAACTCGATGAGAGGATCTTCCCGCTCTTAGTAGGCAATAGCTGAAAAGAGTTCACCTGACACGTGGGGATACTAAAGAAATGGCCGAGATCACATTCGCAATCATCGGAGGAAGCGACGGCGATGTGGACCTCAACGAGGAAGAGACCGCCAAATTTCTGCCCGTTCCCGAGTCCGTCATCTGCGACCCTGAGACGGTGACGGCTGGACACTTCGAGGTGCAGAGCGTGGTGACGATCGGCTGATCGGCCTCGCTCTCACCTCATCTGTCCCTCGCGCATCTTTTGATGTGCGGGGGACGTATCTTTTTTTTGAAAAAGGATGAAATGAAAAAGCATCTCCTGAAACAACAGAAAGTTTTACAAAAACGCTTAAATGGTTTAGCAAACATTTAAATAAACCGGTAGAGTAAAATACGGAATCATAACCATTGAAACACGTATGTCATTTCTCTTGATTGATAAACCATCCGGCATAACGAGCCATGACGTTGTTGACGTTGTGAGAAAAATCACCGGTGAGCGCCGGGTTGGGCATGCAGGAACTTTAGATCCGTTTGCGTCGGGTTTACTTATTGTTGGCGTGGGACGAGAAAGCACCAAGTATCTCTCTCATTTTCTTGGTATGGATAAAGCCTATGAAGCCGATATCACGCTCGGGGTTACTACAGCAACACTAGATCCAGAGAGTCCAGAGGAGATTGTTCCAAAAGAAGGCGAGCAGATTGTCACAGAAGCAGAACTCAGACAAGCAATTCAAGAGCTAACCGGAACACTACAACAAATCCCGCCGCAATACGCAGCTATCAAAATCCAAGGCAAAAAAATGTACGAACTCGCACGGGAGGGAAAAACGGTCGATGCGCCGCCGAGAGAAGTAACAGTGTATGAGTGGAGGGAAAAGTGGGATGGGGCACAAGAAGGCCAGGCGAGCCAGAAGGCCAGAGGATCAAAAAATCTGATGGCTGGCCTACTGGCCCAACTCTTCCCTCTCCCCGTCACCCTTTCCTTCCATATCCGCGTTTCTTCCGGTACCTACATTCGCGCCCTGGCTCGAGATCTTGGACAGAAATGTGGAACGGGTGGCTATTTACGCTATTTGCGTCGAACAGCGATTGGGCCGTATACCATTGAACACGCAGTTCCTCTCCATGACCTAACCCCGGAAAACTGGGCCAGTGTTTCAATTGACTTGGACCCCAACGGGTTGTATCCTAAAAACGCGCGAGAGATGCAATAAGAAGAAACATCGCGCCCTAAATCTATGCTTTTTACAATCAGTGCCCTGCTCCTCGGCTTAGCCGGTGGAGCTCTCATTGGATACGCGGTTCGTGTCATACTTTCAAAGCGAAATATTGATTCGGCTGAAGAAAACGCCAAAAAGATTCTCGACAATGCCAAGCAAAAAGAGATCTTGGCACTAGAAAACATCAAAAATCAAGAACAGAAATTACTCCTAGAGGCCAAAGAAAAAGCCTTCAAAATTGTTGAGGAAGGACAAAAGACCTTACAAGAAAAAGAGCAAGATCTCAAAACATCCCACGATCGCCTCAGTGATCGCGAACGCCGTTTCGACGAAACGCTTTTAGATTTTGAAAACAAAAAAACACAACTCGAAACCTATAAACAACAACTCGATACCGCAAAAACCACACTTGATACACTTCATATTGAAGCTGAAGCAAAGCTTGCTCACGTTGCCGGCATGGATAAAGAAACAGCCCTGCAGGAGCTTTTGAAAAAAGTCGAAACCGACAATGAAGAAGCGCTCATGAGCCGCGTGCGCAAAATGGATCAAATCACCGAAGAAGAGCTTGAAGCGCGTGCACGCAAAATCTTGTCGCTTGCCATTCAGCGCTTTGCCGGTGGTCATGTCGTTGATGCAACCATCACCTATGTCGAATTGCCGTCTGAGGACATGAAAGGTCGCATTATCGGCAAAGAGGGACGCAACATCAAAGCCATCGAACATCAAACTGGCTGCGAACTCATTATCGATGACACACCAGGCGTTATTACCATTAGCGGCTTTTCTCCTGTTCGTCGCCAAGTTGCCAAACGCGCACTCGAAATTCTCATGAAAGACGGGCGCATTCAGCCAGCGAAGATCGAAGAGGCAATTAAGGAGGCAAAGAATGATTTAGCAAAAGAAATGAAAAAGGCGGGCGAAGATGCGTTGTACGAACTAGGCATTCCGGTTCCGAGCATTGATCCAAAACTCATTTCGATTTTGGGTCGTCTGAAATTCCGTACCAGCTACGGACAAAACGTCTTGCAACACTCTTTGGAAGTCGCTCGTATTGCCGGCATGATCGGTGAAGAGCTGGGTATGGACCCCTTCCCGCTCAAAAAAGGCGGGCTCTTTCATGATATCGGCAAAGCCGTTGATCATGACATGCAAGGTGCACATCCACAGATCGGCTATAACATCATGAAGAAATTCGGTTTTCCCGAGGATCTCTGCTATCAATCAATTGCGCATCATGAAGATCGACCTCGTACCATCGAGGGGGTAGTCGTAAAAGCAGCCGACGCAATCTCTGGCGCGCGCCCCGGAGCGCGACGCAATAGCTTAGAAGAATATCTCCAGCGCTTGCAAAACCTCGAAGCAGCGGCCATTAGTTTTGAGGGTGTCGAAAAAGCCTACGCCATTCAGGCTGGTCGCGAGGTGCGCGTATTTGTCGAGCCCAATACGATTGATGACCTCAAGTCTTACGAACTCGCAAAGCAAATCGCCTTCAAGATCGAAAAAGAGCTTACCTATCCTGGCGAAGTACGTGTCACGGTTATTCGCGAAAAACGGGTAATTGAATTCGCTCGATAAAATGACCGCTTGGTGCATTTGCTCTTGACGGATAATCATTCCTTGGCTAATATCAGCCCATTCTTAATGCTTCTTTTATGAATAAAGCCGAATTGGCACTAAAACTCTCCGAACGCCTGAGTATTCCTAAAAAATTGGCTGAAGATTTTATTGCCCTTTTTGAAGAATTGATTACCCAAGCACTTGTTACAGGTGAAGAAGTAACAATCGCGGGTTTTGGCACGTTTTCTGCACGCACGCGCACCGCACGCATGGGCGTAAACCCGCGCAAGCCTCAAGAGAAGATTCAAGTTCCCGAAGTACGTGTGCCAAAATTCAAGGCAGGCAAAGCGCTGAAGGATGCGTTGAAACATAAAAAGGTGGGCTAGTAGGGCAAGTTAGGCTAGGTAATATAAAAATCCACAGAACATCTCTGTGGATTTTTTAATCGATACGAAAACCTTGATAGTCGTCTTTGGGCAGTGGGTTGTATCGCGAATGTACTTCAAAAGTCTCCCCGCCCTCCTTCATGATTAACACTTCAAGAATTCCGGTTTCGCTATTTGTCTGCAGCATTACTTCTTTTGTTCCTTTGGGAATCAGTACTGGCTGTTCGGGATTGGTAAAAAATCTATACAACGCGTCTCCCTCAAGTTTCGTTTGTGTGCCGTCAGGAAACGATCCGCCCCATCCTGCAATAAGCTTTTTCACACCTTTTTGCATCTTCACCGGAAAAGAAAGATTGGGAATTTCAATCCAGCTTTCATCAGGATGTACATATCGTTGTTCAGATAATCTCTCATCGTTTTGCTGTGAAGCAGGAGCCCGATGGATACGCGCACCTTGATCAAGAGCGCTGTACGATGAGTGCAATCGAAATGCTCTTAATCCCGAAGAGGAGATTATGACGTCAACCGTATGTTCTTCAGATTTTTTCAAAATCTGCACCTGTGTGATTCCTAAAGGAATTTCCACGGGTTGATCGGGTCGCATGAAAAAGATGTAAGGTGCAGTACCTGCAAGTTGCTCAGCAGAAGGAGGAGGGAAAGACGCTCCCCATTCTTTCATCAGCACCTTTACATACTCTTGTACCTCAAGTGCAAATGGTAATACTTTAGGAATCTCCACACGCTCTCCTTTACTGCCAGCCAAAGCCCAAGCCTCAGCATCGGCATCAGTAACAAGATAAGATTGGGTACCGGCTCTACTTTCAGATGAAAGAGCGCCCAAAGCAAGCGCTGCTCCCAAAAGTGCCTCTCGCATCTTTCTCACACTTTTTTACGTAAAGGTTACAAATCGAGCCACCACATGACCCATCACCAGCAAAAGACCGATAAACATCACCACGCATGCCGCACGAAAAACTGCGCGAGCATCTTTATCGTCGTTAATAAAACCCATGAAAATGTAGGTGGCAAAACCAGCGATGAGTAACGCCGGCAAACCCATCATGACAATACCGATAAGAAGGAGGGTGGACATAGATACAGACAGTATAGCAAAAAATCCGCACGTTTCATGGTATTCATGAAGTGCGGATTTTATGGTGGACCGGGCGGGACTCGAACCCGCGACCAATTGATTAAGAGTCAACTGCTCTACCGACTGAGCTACCGATCC